>NZ_JBVVQB010000095.1:0-13345 GCF_055811775.1 Mesorhizobium sp. WSM4844
CTTTGAAAAAGAGGCGCGGTTGGCAAAGCTGCCGATCTCGCTCCTTGTGGGGGAGATGTCCGGCAGGACAGAGGGGGGCGCCGTAGAGCGCCAACATTTCGAGCCTCGCACGCGCCCCGACGCTGATCGCCGGGGGCGCCACGATCGTCAGTTTGCCCTGGGCTCGTCCTCGACAACAAAAGATGCGGCAATCAGGTCGTCGGCATCGATCCGCAGGGAGCCTTCACCTGCTCCCATGACAGCGGCTACCTTCTGAAAAATTTTTATCTCGTGCTCGGTAATCCGGGCGCTCCGCATCCTGGCTTTGAGATCAGCGATGCGCAGCCCCAATGTGTGGGACGTTCCAATTTCACGGTTCGACATGACAACATGCTCCTCCCCGACCCATGCTTTTTGCCTCCCCACCGGTATTCGCCCGTCGCCTACCAGGTTTGCCTAAGTATAAGGCATCGCGAATACAGGGCCCCGAACGCTGGTGCGAGGGGAAGGTTCCGGCGCAACATGGTCACGAAATAATACGGGCCGCCGCCGCCGGCGGGTTACCCGCAAGAGTCCTTCTTCGATTTGTGACGGGCTCGCCGGCAAGGTGAGCTCAAAAGAAGATTTGACTGGATCCTCCCGGGGAGGATACAAAACAGGCATGTCCGAAGGCATCCATCGTTCGCATCCGGCTATCGTGAAGCGTCTGAAGCGCGCGCAAGGCCATCTTGCGGCGGTGCTGTCGATGTTCGAGGCGCATCGTCCTTGCGTTGACCTGGCGCAGCAGCTCCACGCCGTGGAGAGCGCCATCAGCAGCGCAAAGCGCGAACTGATCCACGATCATATCGAGCATTGCCTGACGGACACCGCGGAAGCCGGCGGCAACTCGCTGGCGGAACTCAAGCAACTGGCGAAATATTTGTGAGCCGTCAAATGCCTGTGCTCGGCGCGCGCATCCTCGACTGGTTCGGGTTCGGGCCGCGCGATCACGCCGCGCATGGTCATGGCCATCACGATCATGTGAGCGGGTCGCATAGCCACGGGGTGATCGATGCGACCATTGCGACTACCGACCGAGGCATATGGGCGATAAAATGGTCGTTCGTCATCCTGGCAATCACCGCGGCGATGCAGATGGTCGTGGTCGCGCTGTCGGGCAGCGTGGCGCTGCTGGCCGACACGGTCCACAACATCGGTGACGCCACCACCGCCATTCCGCTGTGGATCGCCTTCCTGCTGGCCCGGCGCAAGCCGTCGCCGACCTTCACCTATGGCCTGGGCCGGGTCGAGGACCTGGCCGGGATGATCATCGTCGGGATCATCCTGTTCAGCGCCATCGTCGCCGGTTACCAGGCCATCGACCGCTTGATCAATCCCCGCGTGGTGACGCATCTGGGCTGGCTGGCGGCGGCTGGAATTGTCGGCTTTCTCGGCAATGAGGCCGTCGCGGTGTTCCGCATCCGCGTCGGCCGCGAAATCAACAGCGCCGCACTGATTGCCGACGGCTACCACGCCCGCACCGACGGCCTGACCAGCCTTGCCGTGGTCCTCGGAGCGTTCGGCGTCTGGCTCGGTTTTGCGCTGGCCGACCCGATCGTCGGCCTGCTCATCACGCTTGCCATCTTCGGCATCGTCTGGCAGTCGGCGCGCTCGGTGCTGACCCGCATGCTCGATGGTATAGATCCTGAAGTCATCGGCGACATCGACCATGCCGCCGCGCATGTGCCGGCAGCGCGCATTGTCGAGGCCAAGGCGCGGTGGATCGGTCACAGGCTGCACGCCGACATTGCCATCGCCGTCGAAGAAAGCCTGCCGGTCAGCGAAGCGAAGAAGATCACCGCAGCGCTGGAACACGAGTTGTTCGAGCACATGCCGGCGCTTGCGGCAGCGAATATAGGATTGGCGAACGCGGATGCCGATCATCGCCATGGACATGGCCACGGCGAGCACGACGGCCACTAACGGTCGCTCCGACCGGCTCGTTTCCGTTCGCTGCGTGAAAGATGTTGAGACCGCCGCGTCTTAGTCCATTATCCCCGGGTCCATTATCTCTGGCTCGTGCAACGCGTGACCCGAGCGCCAAGCGTGGCCGGAAACCGGATTGGGAAGATGCCTCAGGCGCCACTTATCGCAACCCTTGTCGCCGGCCTCGGACTCGCCTTCATCCTCGGCACGTTGGCGAACCGACTTCGCCTGTCGCCACTGGTCGGCTACCTCGTGGCTGGAGTCTTGATTGGCCCGTTCACACCCGGCTTCGTTGCCGACCAGGCGCTGGCGCGTCAACTCGCCGAACTCGGCGTGATCCTGCTGATGTTTGGCATAGGGCTGCATTTTTCGCTGAACGATCTGCTGTCGGTAAGAAAGATCGCGCTTCCCGGCGCTGTCGGTCAAATGGCTCTGGTGACCATGCTCGGGCTCCTCGTGACGCAGGCGATCGGCTGGCCGATCGGAGCCGGAGTGGTGTTTGGGCTGGCCCTGTCGGTTGCAAGCACAGTCGTGGTCCTACGGGCGCTGCAGGAAATGCGGCAGCTCGAAACCGACGGCGGACGCATCGCAGTCGGCTGGCTGGTCGTAGAGGACCTCGCCATGATCCTCGCGCTCGTGCTGTTGCCGGCCTTCGCCGGCGTGCTCGGTGGCAATGTCAACGGCGCAAACCTTAACGGCAATGACCTGTTCACATTGTTTGAGCCGCAGACCATCTGGAGCGCGATCGGGCTTACGCTGGGCAAATTGGCGGCTTTCTTCGCGATCATGGTTGTCGTCGGGCGACGTGTCATTCCGCCGATCCTTCACTACGTTGCTCACACTGGCTCGCGAGAGCTTTTCCGTTTGGCCGTGCTGGCGATCGCCCTTGGTGTCGCTTTCGGGGCAGCCGAGCTGTTCGGCGTCTCGTTTGCTCTTGGGGCGTTTTTCGCAGGAATGATCCTTGCCGAATCCCAGTTGAGCCAAAGGGCCGCTCAGGAAACGCTGCCGCTGCGCGACGCATTCGCCGTGCTTTTCTTCGTCTCTGTCGGCATGCTGTTCAACCCGATGATCCTGGTCGAGCAGCCGCTGCTCGTCGGCGTGACATTTTTGATCATCGTCATCGGCAATGCCACGGCCGCATCGGCCATCGCATTGATGTTCGGCTATCCGTCCCACGTGGCCCTGACACTCGGCCTGAGCCTGGCGCAAATCGGCGAGTTCTCCTTCATCCTGGCGGGACTGGGTGTCGACCTCGCGCTTCTTCCAGAGGCTGGACGTGACCTGGTGCTTGCCGGAGCCATCCTTTCGATTCTCGTCAACCCGCTGCTGTTTGCGGCGTTGGATCGGCTGACGCCGTGGCTGAAAGCGCGAGAGCAAACCATTGCCGCGCAAGAAGGCAAAGCCGAACCGCCCGAACTCGCGGCTACCAGCCTGACAGACCACGCGGTGCTTGTCGGCCATGGACGGGTCGGCAGCCTGGTCGCGGAGACGTTGCAAAAGGCAAGGCAGCCGTACCTGGTGATCGAGGAACGGCAAGTGATAGTAGAACAGCTGCGCGCCCGCGGCGTTGATGTCATTGCGGGAAATGCCGCCCAGCCGGGACTGCTTGAGGCGGCCAACGTTGCCTCAGCCCGTTGGTTGATCAGCGCCATTCCCAATCCGTTCGAGAGCGGCAATCTCATCGAGCAAGCCCATGCCATCAATCCAAGGCTCGAGATCATCGCCCGTGCGCATTCCGATGCCGAAGTGGATTACCTGACGAAGTTCGGCGCCGACCTGATCATCATGGGCGAGCGGGAGATCGCGCGCGGCATCTCGGATCACATTCTGAGCCGGATCGATGCCCCAGCCGCCCCCGTCGCCGACCAGAGCCAAAACACGCGCCAGGTCGACTCTAAACCGATGGCCGGGTGATGGCGGCAGGCGCGCGAACAGCATCTCCAGCTCCTTCCGCTGATGGCGTGAGGTCTGGCAGGCGTCGGTCTTTGAAGCAACGCCGGGTTTCGGCACCTGCAATCACGCCCGGCCGACCTATATCCAACTGAAGCTTGCCGATATCGAGCGGCTGTCGACGGGCGGAAACGTCGTTTGCAACGGCAATAGTTTGTTCGCATCACTTTCAGGGAGATAGGAGCCATGATTTCCGGCGCACACATCATCATCTACAGCACGGATGCCGAGGCAGACCGCGCATTTTTTCGCAATGTCCTACGTTTTCCAGCAGTCGATGCTGGCGAAGGCTGGTTGATCTTCGCATTGCCGCCGGCCGAGATTGCCGTTCACCCGGCCGCCGAAGTCGACAGCCACGAAGTCTATCTCACGTGCGAAGACATCAATGCCACAATCCAAGAGCTGAAATCGCACGATGTTGAATGCACTTCGGTCGCCGATGAAGGCTGGGGCCTGCTCACGCATGTCTCGCTTCCCAGTGGCGGCTCGCTTGGCCTCTACCAGCCGAGGCATGCTTTGGCGCACAAGGCCGGGGCTGCTTAAGTGGCCGTTTTCCGGCTGCACCCGCTCATTGGCTGCCGATCACCATGCGGTTGCCCTCGCTGTCGCGAAATTCCGCCACCGTGCGGCCTGGCTGCCTGGGCGCCTCCTGCGGTTCGGTAATGATCTCGACGCCGCCCGCCTTCAACGCGGCGATCGTGGCCTCGACGTCGTCGTCGACCAGCACCAGCACCGGCTCCGCGCCTGGCGTGTCGTCGGCGCGTCTCACGAAATGCAGGTTCGTCACGGCGCCGGGAAATTTCAGCTCGATCCAGCGCCAGCCGCTATCGCCCATCTTCTCGTCGGCCGCGACCTTGCAGGCGAAATGCCTGGTGTAGAACGCCTTGGCGCGGTCCTGGTCGAATACCGGCAGTTCGGCAAACTGGATGTGCATGGTCGTCACTCCTGCTCCTCGATGGCTGCTGCGTAGCCGTCCGCAGGTGGAAGTCGATCCGGGCGGTCAAAAAAAATATAGCGTGCGAGAATCTTTTCGGGAACGCGAAACGTCTTCTGCTCAGACCAACCATTCAGGAGACGAACCATGGGCTACAAACTCATTCGCTACAGCGTGAAAGACACCGGGCTGGAAGAGAACCGCGCGCTGGTGGCAAAAGTGTTCGAGACGCTGGATGAGACGGCGCCGCAGAGCGTGCGCTATCTCGTGCTCGAACTCGACGACGGCGAGTTCGTCCATGTCGTCGGCGAGGGAAATGACACATCTGCGCTGACCGGGCTTGCGGCCTTCGAGGCGTTCACGCAAAACCATGCGGAACGGCGCTCGACGCCGGTCAAGCGATCGCCTGCCAAAATCATCGGCAACTACCGTGTGCTTGAGGAGAGCAAGGCCGGATAGAATGGACGCCATGATCCAACCGAAATTCGATCGGCCGGCGCTTGAGGCGATGCTCTCCGGGTTCCGCCCAAAACTGCACCGCTACTGCGCCCGCATGGCCGGCTCGGTGATCGACGGCGAAGACATCGTCCAGGAGACGCTGATCAAAGCGCTGCAGGCGGTCGACGGCAGCACGTCGGTCGAGCGGCCCGAGCAATGGCTGTTTCGCATCGCCCATAATGCCGCGCAGGACCATTTGCGCCGGCGCCATCGGGAAAGGTCGCGCATGACCGAGACCGACATGACCACGATCGAGGATCCTTCCGGCAGCGCCGACTCAAGGCTCGCCGCTGCGGCCGGCCTGCGCAGCTTCATGCAGCTCTCGGTGGCGCAGCGCAGCGCCGTGATCCTGGTCGACGTGCTTGGCCTTTCCCTGCACGAGACCTGCGAGGTGACCGGCGCGACGCTGGCCGCCACCAAGGCGGCGCTGCATCGCGGGCGGGCGCAGCTGCGCCTGCTGGCATCGCAGCCTGAGCACGTCGCCGCGCCACGGCTCGACGCCGATGACGAGCGACGGCTGCGCCGCTACGTCGATCTGTTCAACGCGCGCGACTTCGACGCGGTCAGAGCGCTGATCGCCGAGGATGTCCAGCTCGAATTGGTCAGCCGCCTCCGCATGCGCGGCAAGGCCGAAGTGTCGACCTATTTCGGCAATTACGACCGCATCAGCGATTGGGCGCTGTCGCTGGGTTTTGTCGACGGCAGGCCGGCGATCCTGATCCGCAACCCGCAGGAGCCGGACGGCGCGGTGCATGGCTTCATGCTGGTCGAATGGCGGGACGAGCGGGTCGTCCAGATCCGCGATTTTCGTTATGCGCCCTGGTGCCTGATCGATGCCGAGATCAACACGATGGAGGGGTAGGGGGAGGGTCGGCCTCCGGCCGCCCGCTATCCGCGCCGGCCGTCGCGCCAGCCAGCCGGCGAGACGCCCGCGAGCTTCTTGAAGCTTCGGCTGAAGGCCGCTTCGGACTCGTAGCCGACATCACGCCCCACCGCCGAGACTTTGGCCAGCCCATCAGTGAGCAGTCGTGCGGCCAGTTGTACGCGCCATCGCGTGAGATACTGCATCGGCGGGCAGCCGACGAGACGCGTGAAGCGGGCCGCAAGGACGGACCGCGAGACGCCGGTTTCGCGTGCGAGTTCTTCAATTGTCCAGCCACGCGCCGGATTCTCGTGGACAAGCGCAACAGCCCGGCCGACGGCGGGGTCGCGCAAGCCGGCCAGCCAGCCGGTCTGCTCCGGCGGCAGTGCCTCAAGATAGCGGCGAACGACCTCAACGAACATCAGCTCGCTGAGGCGCAGGCGGATGCATTCAGCGCCTGGCCGTTGAACGGACACCTCTGCCAGCGTCAGCTCGATCAGCCGGTCAAGCAGATCGCTCGGTGCGCCGGCCGCGCGCCGGATGCGGATCAGCGGAGGAAGGGCCCCGAGCAGAGGATTGAACGGCCTTGCATCGCAACCAAGGAAACCGCAGACATATCTGGTCAGGAGGTGGCCGTCGCCACCTTCGTTGACCACGAAGGGCAGTTGTCCGGCCGCCATGGCGCGAAAGAAATCGAGCGAATCTTCCGGGCTCAAACCTGATCGCACTCCGGGCGCACTGCACATCGCGTACGAATCCTCATGCGGGATCACAAGTATGTCGCCTTCGGCAAACTCCATCGGCGGATCGTCACCGATGCTGACCGAGCCCGATCCTTGGGTGATGATGTGGTAGGAAATCACGTGTTGGGCGTGCGGCAGGATGAGATGGGCAAATGAATCCGCCCGCGGCACTTCCACGCTCCAGGGCGAAGAGGTATCGACCCAGAAGAAAAGCGCGCCGGTGAGCTTTACCACGCGCAGCACATCCGAAAGCACATCCTTGTCCGGCGCGGCCGAAGGTGCGGCATCGGCAACGCCCTCTTCCGGTGGCCGCCCAGGCGATCGCGCCAGAACGGACGCTGCGGCAAGCGATCGAGACGCTGGGTCATGGAGCGTGCCCATGGCCAAGTCTACTATGCGCCGAACAGCATATCCACCGCGCATCCCGTGGAGTCCATGCGATCAACGGAGGTCGGCCATGTCTACCTATTGCTTCTTCGACGTGCTTGAAATCACCGACCAGGCCAAGGTCGAGCAGTATCTGGCAGGGGTCTTTGCAACGGTTGAACAGTATGGGGGGCGCTATCTGGTGCTGGGCGGGAAATCCGACCTTGTCGAAGGAGACTGGCAGCCGGTCTATCCGGTCATCGTCGAATTTGCCGACGGCGAGCATGCCCGGCGCTGGTATTCATCGCCCGAATACGAGCCGCTGAAGGCGCTTCGCGTCGCCGGAACCCGATCCAACGCAGTGTTCCTTGAAGGTGCAACGCCGGGATCGGAGCAAGCGGCGGCCCAGACCCACCGGGGCAAGACATCGAAAACTCCGGCTGAAATCTACGACTCACTGTTTGTCCCAGCGCTGTTCCGACAATGGGGGCCTATCGTCGCCGCCGAGGCGCGAATAGGGAGGGGCGACCGCGTGATCGACATCGCCTGCGGTACGGGTGTGCTGGCGCTCGCGGCCCTCGACCGCGTTGGCGCGGAGGGCAAGGTGGTCGGGCTTGACCCCAATCCCGATATGCTTTGCGTTGCCCGCCGCAAAAGCACTCGCATCGAGTGGCGAGAAGGGCGCGCCGAACAGATTTCTTTCCCGGATGAAAGCTTCGACGCCGCAGTCAGCCAGTTCGGCCTGATGTTCTTCGACGATCGCGCAGCCGGACTGCGGGAAATGATGCGCGTGGTCAAGTCCGGCGGCCGGCTCGCCGTCGCGGTCTGCGGACCGCTCGACCAGTCGCCCGGCTATGCCGCAGTGGCGGGTATGCTTGAACGGCTGTTTGGAAGCGGCGTTGCCAACGCGTTCCGGGCGCCCTTTGTGCTCGGCGATGCGGAGTTACTGCGCTCGCTCTGCGCGAAGGCAGGCATAGAGCGTGCCGAGGTGAAGCGGCACCGCGGAACGGTCCGTTTTGCCTCGATCGAGACGCTGATCTCGACTGAAAGAGCCTGCATCTGGACGTTGGGCGGGCTTTTGGACAACGAGCAGTTCAAGCGGCTTCTGGAGGAGGCCGAGCGGGCTCTTATGCCTTACGTGACAGCAGCCGGCGCCGTCGCTTTCGACATGCCGGCGCTCGTCATCACGGCATCCAAGGACTGACGCTGGCGACCAGTCTGCGATCAGGCGCTGCCTGCTTCACCTTCCCGCAAAGTCTATCAAACGACACGCACGCGGCGCGTCACCTGGCCATTGCTTTCCCAGTATGTGTGTTTCTTGGCAATCAAGGGATCGTCCATTGCCGGTTGAACCTGTCCCGTGGTGCTGACCGCGCGCGAGGTCACCGTGTGTTCTCCAGGCGACGGATTTGGCCAATCCAGGGACCAGATCTTCCAGGCGTGTTCGGCCTCCTCGCTGCGGTCGATGGTCGCCGGTGCCCATGGCGCTTGATCGATTTGCACTTCGACCCGATCGATCGGTGCCCCCCAGGCTGCCCCAATGATGCGGTAGTCCGAGTCCTTGCGGGTGACCTTCGCGGGCGCCGACTTTATCAGCGCTCGCCCGACTGAGTCCTCGGTCCACACGGTCTCGCCATTGCGCTCTTCCTCGCGGATGGTGACATAGTCACGCGCCATCAGAAGGCTCATGAAGCGGGTGTCGCGCACCTCGATGCGTTCCAGCCACTTGACGTTGGCGATGCCGTACCAGCCCGGAGCAATCAGCCGCAGCGGAAAACCATTGGCCGCCGGCAAGGCGGCTCCGTTCATTTCATAGCAGAGCAGATTGTCTGGGTTCGTCGCTTCGGCAAGCGACATGCTGCGCGCGAAGTTCTGCTGCATCTTGACGTCGCGGATGGCGACCTCGCCGGTGTCAGTGCCGAAAAAGACCACCTCGATGCCATTTTCCAGAACGCCGGCTTCCTCGAGGATCGGGGCGAGCGGCGTCCCTGCCCAGCGGGCATTGCCGATGCCGCCGGTGAAAAACGGAAAACCGTGGTTGCCCGAGCATTCGACTGTGAAAACGACCTCCTGGCGCGGCCGCGCCTTGATGTCGGCGAGGGTCAGTTTCAAGGGCTTCTTGACCAGGCCGCCGATCTCCATCGACCATGTCTTCTCGTCGATCGTTGGTCGATTGAAATGCGAGATGCTGAAGAACTTGTCGTTTGGCGTTATCCAGCTGTCCAGATCCTCCCAGACAAGCTGCTTCTGGATGCCGACCGGATCGGGATTTTCGGTCGGCTGGTCCAGCCACCGAATAACCTCCTCGCTCGCCCGTGTTGGAAAAGCGTAAGCCCGACGCGAGGTATAGAGAGCAGCAATTGCGGCGAGGGCAGCACTTCCCTGAACAAGAAGTTCTCTGCGTTGAAGATCAGGCATGTTGTTTCCTCCCAGTTGATCCGGAAACAGGCTGCGCGTGCCTTAGGCCGCAGCCTGAACACGGATAGGCGCAATGAGCGTTGCCCCACCCGGAGATTATCCGGACAGGTCAAGCAATCAGCGGCGCATCTCAAACATGTGAAGCCTTGGACGAAACTCTCGCTTGGGTTTCGCCTTTTTAAGGGTGCGCCTTTGAGAGGGAAGAGTCCAGGTGTATGATGATGGTCTAATATTTCGAGATCAGGGAGGACAGCATGACGTCTTGGGAAATTAAGGGGCGCGAACTCGTCAATTGCACCTGCGAATATGGCTGCAACTGTCAATTCAATGCGCTGCCCGACAAGGGCCATTGCCATGCCGTGGCCGGCATCCAGATCGATGAAGGTCATCATGGCGAGACCGTCCTCGACGGCTTGCGGATCGCCGCGATCTTCAAATGGCCCGGCGCGATCCACGAAGGCAACGGCGAAGCCATCGCTTTCGTCGACGAGAAGGCAACCGACCGGCAGCGTAACGCGCTGCTGCGCATCATGACCGGCCAGGACACCGACCCGTTTGCGACGATGTTCGCCGTCTACGCCTCAACCGTGACAAAAATGAATGAGCCGGTTTTCACCAGGATCGATCTCGACCTCGATGTCGACGGCCGCAGGGGCCGCATCTTCGTCAAGGACTACATCGAAACGATCGGCGAACCGATCCGCAACAAGGTGACGGGCGCGGACTCGCGCGCCCAGATCGTGTTGCCGAACGGCTTCGAATATGCGGTCGCCGAGATCGGCAGCGCTTCGAGCACAACCAGCGGGCCGGTTCAGGTGACCACCAAGGACAGTTACGGCCAGTTCGCGCGGCTGCATCTCAACAATCACGGGGTGGTGCGAGCCTGACGCGGCGCATGGACGGCGGGTCGCCACTGGAACGGCTGCTCAGGCGCGACCGCGTCATCACGATTGCGGGCGTGGTGGCGCTGTGCCTGCTGGCCTGGCTTTACATCGCCGCCGGCGCAGGGATCGGCATGAATGCGTGGGAGATGTCGAGGCTCGCGTTATTCCCCCACCTGCAACCTCCGAACATGACATCCGATATGACCTCTGACATGCCCGGCATGGACATGTCTGGCATGGATATGTCCAGCATGGACATGAGCGCGATTGCGACGGAGCCGCGGGCCTGGGGGGCCGCGAACTGGGCGCTGATGATCGCCATGTGGTGGGTCATGATGATCGCCATGATGTCGCCGAGTGCGGCGCCGACCATCCTGCTCTATGCGCGCGTGCATCGCCATGCGCTGGCACAGGGTCAGATCCAGGACAAGCTCGCGCCGACCGGCGTGTTCATGGCAGGCTACCTCCTGGTCTGGCTGGGGTTCTCCGTCGCGGCAACCGCATTGCATTGGCTGCTCGAACGCGAAGCCTTCGTTTCGGCGACGATGATGAGTTCGCAGAGCCGCTGGCTTTCAGCCATCGTCCTGATCGGCGCGGGGATCTATCAGCTCTCGCCCTTCAAGAACGCCTGCCTGTCGCATTGCCGGGCACCGACGGCGTTCCTTGCCCGGCACTGGCGTCCCCACGCAGTTGGCGCGCTGCGTCTGGGCTCATTGCACGGAGCGTTTTGTGTCGGATGCTGCTGGATGCTGATGGCGCTGTTGTTCGTGGGTGGCATCATGAACCTGGTGTGGATCGCCGCGCTCGCCATTCTGGTGCTGGTTGAAAAGCTGTTTCCTGCCGGCCCGGGGGTTGGCCGGGCAACTGGCATCGCCCTGATCGCCTGGGGCAGCGCGACGCTTTTGGTCTGAGAGACTGTTTGGAAACTCTACTCCGGCGGCCACCTGATGGCGTTTTCTGCGCTTCCGGTGCTCACGGACCCAAATGTCCGCTCCGCTCCGGTTCTCGAAACCACCACCATATGACTCGCCGGAGCGAATTTCGAAACAGCCTCTGACGACCAGGGCCGCCGCAAAGGCCTGGAGGAACTTTGAATCCTCGCACCCGTTTACCGAACGTCGTGCATGGGAGGTTCAGCCGATGAATGTCAGCCAGGAAAGGACTGTATCGCTCTGGGCGGCGACCGAAGTCGCGCCCGATGCGGTGCCGCTCGGACAAAACGAACAGGTCGATGTCGTGGTCGTCGGGTCTGGGATTGCCGGACTGTCGGTCGCCTACGAACTGGCCGTCGCCGGCCAGAAGGTGGCTGTCCTCGATCGCGGCCGGATCGGAAGCGGCATGACGGCTCGCACCACTGCGCACCTGTCATCCATGTGCGACGACTATTTTTCGGAGCTGACCAAATTGCGCGGCGAGGATCTGGCGCGGATTTTCTACGAAAGCCAATCGGCCGCTATCGACCGTGTCCAATCCATCCAGGAGACGGAGCGTATCGCGTGCGATTTCCGGCGCCTCGACGGCTTTCTCTTTCCGGCTTCCGGTAGCCAGGAATCCGATATCACGCGCGAGCTGGACGCCGCTCTGAAAATCGGTGTCGACGTCGAGAAGACCAGGGGCGTGCCGTTTGCTGGCTTTTCGGATGCGCAGGCGCTTCGATACGCTAATCAGGCGACCTTCCACCCGCTCAAATATCTCCGCGGGCTGGCGGTAGGTATCCGCGCGCGCGGCGGCGTGCTTTATGCCGATACCATCGTCGAAAAGGTCAAGGAGACCGATGGCGGCGTGCGCGTCACCACGGTTTCAGGCTCAAGCGTATCTGCCAAGTCGGCCGTTGTCGCCACCAACTCGCCGATCAACGATCGGGTCGCGCTCCACACCAAGCAAGCGCCCTATCGAACCTACGCGATGTCTTTCGAGATCGCGCGCGATACCATACCAGATGCGCTGTATTGGGATACTGAAGACCCTTATCACTATGTTCGGCTTCAGCCTGGCGAAGGTCGGACCGACTTCCTGATCGTCGGGGGTGAAGACCACAAGACAGGGCAGGCCGATGATGCCGGCGACCGTTTCGCGGCCTTGGCGGCCTGGACCAAAAGGCTGGTGCCTGATGTCGGCGTGGAAACCAACCGGTGGTCCGGGCAGGTGATGGAGACCGTCGATTATGCGGGGTTCATCGGCCGCAATCCTGGTAACAGCCGCGTCTTTGTCGCGACCGGGGATTCCGGCCAGGGCATTACCCATGGCGTCGTCGCCGGCCTGTTGATTTCAGACCTGATTCTGAAGGAGAAAACTCCCTGGCGCGAACTCTATGAGCCGTCGCGCAAGACGGCAGGCGCGATCGGCGATTACCTGTCGGAGAATGCGACGGCGATCAAGAGCTTTGCCGAACATATCGCGCCCGGCGAAATCGATTCCGTCGACAAGCTGCGACCGGGAGAAGGTGCCATTGTCCGCGAAGGGCTCACCAAAATCGCCGCATTTCGCGATGACGACGGCACGCTCTACAAGCGCTCGGCCGCATGCACGCATATCGGCTGCCATGTCCACTGGAACTCCCTCGAGCGCTGCTGGGACTGCCCCTGCCACGGCTCGCATTTTGCAATCGATGGCACGGCTTTGAACGGACCGGCCGTGGCGCCACTGGGAGGGGAGTAGGGGAGTAGGGGAGTAGGGAAATTAGCCCCTACTGCCCTACTGCCCTACTGCCCTACTGCCCTACTGCCCTACTGCCCTACTGCCCTAC
>NZ_JBVVQB010000096.1:0-13041 GCF_055811775.1 Mesorhizobium sp. WSM4844
ACGCTTCACCCCAGCCGAATGCGCCAACTACTTCAAGGCAGCTGGATACGACCCAGATTAAACAGGACGCGCTCTAGTGGTCAGCCTGCGGCCGGCCTCGGCGGCGGCTGATCGGGACCTGCAGGACAGACGTCGAGTGGCTGCAGAATAGACCCGGTGGCAACCACAATTTCGGTTCATAGGAATCGGGTTTTTGGCAATTCGGAGGGTCTGACGTGACAAAAGGATTCCGCTCCGTCTGCATGGGTAGTAGCGGGAGCAGCACGTCATCGAAATGCCACCCCGTACCGATACTCGACTAAGAAGTGCCAGGTCTTCGGTAAAAGCCGGATATTCGAATAGCCCCGGCCCGAACCAAACGGTTGGAGCTTGACGCCGGCACGTATCTGACGCGCTATCCTCGTAAACGATGCAACGCGCGACTAGCTCGTCGGCGACGAAACACCAACTTGAGCACTTGGGCTGCGAGACCGACGTGGAGTGGAAGAATACGGCTGCATCGCGCCTGACCGAGCCAGGCGGAACAGAAAGTCTTAGCATCCTTAGCATCCAGTCGACGCTGTATACAAATGAGCGCGACCGAAGGGCCCTAGCACAGCGGATCAAAAGAGCTTTTCAGAGAATTGAGGACCCTGCGGACCCCAAAAGGGCTATGGCCTGATTTTGGGTGCGCACGCCTAGCTTCTTCTTGGCATTGTCCAAATGAAAAGCGATGGTGCGCGGCTTGATGCCCAAGATGCGGCCGGTCACCCAGGCTGAATTACCGCGCGCTGCCCACCGCAGGCACTCATACTCGCGGGATGTCAGCAGTATCCCATCCACTGTTCGATCGCCCGGCAGTTTGCGGCGAACACAACGATGAAAGCAGGTCGCCATCAGTTGAAGAGCCTGTCCATATCGCTCAGCGACCCGAAGAAATACCGGACGAGGCTCATCGGCGGCAAAAGTAACGGCGGCGATGAGGTTGCGTAGATCGACAATTGGGATCGTCAAACCGCAGCGGATGCTGAATTGAGCCGCCTCATCCAAGAGCTGCTGTTGAGCTGGCGACATCTTATCGCCGCCCAAATTCGATCCCCATTGAAACGGACAGCCGCCATTTCGAGCACGCAAGACCACAGGATCGAGTTTCTCATAACAATTTTCCAGGTAGTGTCTGGTCCAGCGAGGTGGATAGTTCGAAATTAGCCTGGGTTTGCCGGAAGGTCGCGATGGCAAGGACAGGTAGGCAAAGGAGAATAGGTCAAGTCTTGCCGCCGCCTCAGCCATGGCATCCCGGAAATCGGCCTCATCGACACTTTGTGACAGTCTTTCAAGGAATGTCTCGAAAACAAGTGGCATGTCCCTCGTCATTGTCGCGCTCGATTCTTCCTCTTTCTGCACGCTTTCCGGCTGCGTCGTGTATGGCTCGACAAACGCTTTGACTCGCGGGCGGCGCTGGGCTGACCAGCCCACAGAATGCCACACCTGCGGTCTTCGCCGATCATCCCAATCATGTTGGGCTCACCCAATGCCGTCTGGGAGACGCCTCATGATCTTTCAACAGCTCAATCAGAGAATCTCTATCGATGAAATCATGACCGCCCCTGCATCAAATCAGGAGAAATCATTCTGCGCTGGCCAAAACGATCCTTGATCCAGTTGTTGCGGTAGGAACTTGGGTCGGCACGAGCATAAAGATTCGGACAGGCGGCTCATATCCACCCGGGCGCCCGGAACGCAGTCGTTGTGATACTTCTTACATTGACCGCCAGATAGTCTCAACACCGTTGACATGCCATTTCGTTGTGGAAATCGACGGCCGAGGAGTCTCGCCCCGAAATCCTTAAGGTGAGAACATTCGCCGCAATGATTATTCTTCTGCCGTTGGATCATGTGAGGGGAAATATTCCCTGCGTTGCAGCGCTGTGGACCGGCAGCCGTGGCCCGCTGCGATGCTGTAAAAGTCACGTCTAAGCTCAATCTGCATCCGAACATGCAGATCATCTTTAGCAAACCCCGATTCCGGGCGGGCCGTAGTGATCCTGATGGGTGAGAAAGGGCGCCCCGCCGGCGGGGAGGTACACCGGCAGGGCGTGCCGCACAGAGGCCCTGGTCGTTGGGCAACAGGACAGCGGCGGCAGAACTGAGTCGGTTACAAATTGTGGCTGAAGTAGTGCGGAGCATGCTCAGGATCAGATATCTGGACAACAGTTTCGGTGGAGGGTCGCGCTAACGACAGCCAGATGTCGACGCCCGGTCCGTGCAGAGTTCTTCATTGCATGGCATCATCACGTTCCTAACTGGGACATGGG
Organism: Mesorhizobium sp. WSM4844; assembly: GCF_055811775.1. Taxonomy (NCBI): domain Bacteria; kingdom Pseudomonadati; phylum Pseudomonadota; class Alphaproteobacteria; order Hyphomicrobiales; family Phyllobacteriaceae; genus Mesorhizobium; species Mesorhizobium sp. WSM4844. The sequence goes on from NZ_JBVVQB010000096.1 coordinate 2,295, forward strand.
TAACGCGGGACTCCCTCCCTCGCGCTCGCAAGATCATACGGCACCCTCGGCCTTCAGCGCGCGATAGGTCGTATCGACCGACTTCGCTGTCGCGTCGACAATGATGTCGATCTCTTTTCGGGTAATGATAAGAGGTGGCGCATAGCCGAGGATGTCGCCATGCGGCATCGCCCGTCCGATGACACCATTCTCAAAGAGAGCAGCTGCAGTGCGCACACCGACCTGAAGGTCGGGTTCAAAAGGTATCCTTTGTTTTGGGTCCCGCATCATCTCGACTGCGGACAGGATACCCACTCCGCGAACTTCACCAACGATAGGATGTCCCGCCAGCTCGGCCTTCATCCGGTCTTGCCAATACGGTCCGACATCGCGGACATGCTCCAAAGTGTTTTTTTCTTTAAGCAGTCGAATATTGGCAAGCGCGGCCGCAGCGCAAAGCGTGTGACCCGAATATGTCCAGCCATGGCCGAGGGCGCCGTGCTTCTCTGTTCCTTGTTCCAAGACCGACCAGACGCGGTCGCCAATGATTGACCCGGAGATGGGCAGGTAGGCGGAACTCAAACCCTTGGCGACGGTCACGAAGTCCGGCCGCATGCCATAGAGGTGGGAACCGAATTTCTCACCGGTTCGTCCAAACCCGCAGACCACTTCGTCGGCGATCAGCAGGATATCGTACTTGTCGAGCACGCCTTGGATGGCGGCCCAATATCCTTTTGGGGGTGGGACGATACCGCCTGTCCCAAGTACCGGCTCTCCGATAAAAGCTGCGACGGTCTCCGGGCCTTCAGCGAGGATAAGGGCTTCAAGTTCATCCGCGCAGCGTTTCGAGAACGCTTGCTCACTTTCGCCGTCATGCGCCTGGCGATAGTGGTGCGGCGTCGTGGTATGGCGCACCAAGTCCAGCGGCAGGTCGAAGAAATTATGGAAGAAGGCAAGGCCTGTCAGGCTCCCGGTGACCAGCCCAGACCCGTGATAACCGCGATGTCGCGAGATGATCTTCTTCTTTTCAGGGCGGCCTAGAATGTTGTTGTAGTACCAGACCAGCTTGATGTTAGTTTCGTTGGCGTCGGAGCCGGAAAGACCGAAAAAGACCCTTCTCATGTTCTGACCAAAATACTCGACCACGGCCTCTGCCAAGAGGGCGACTGGCTCTGTTCCTTGACTTGCATAGACATGGGCGAACGGCAATTCGTGTGCTTGCCTGGCAATGGCCTCGGCAATTTCCGTGCAGCCATATCCCATATTGACGCAGTAGAGCCCACCGAAACCGTCGAGGCTCTTTCGGCCTTCGGTATCCCAGATGTACACGCCTTCCGCACCGGCCATGATCCGGTTTGGCGTCTCGCCGCGGCTGTGCTTGGCCAGATGCGTAGACGGATGAAAGACGAAGTTTCGATCCTTCTCTCTGAGTTGCTCGGTTCCCAGATTGCTCAAGCGCATGGTCCCTCTCCTCGCGATGGAATGGCGGAGGGCACTCGGTCAGCCGCCTCCTTAGCAATTAGCATACCGCAAATGCCCCTCAACTTTCGCGGGAATGCATCTCCTTAGCCGACGAATTCGCGGAATCGGGATCAAAAGCCGTGGAAACCAGGGCTTCGGCGTTTACCGCTGCCCTAGTGCGGACAAGGGGATCGGCGAATTGGATTTCACCGGTTTGGTCACGACAAGACTGTAATATTGATCGATCCCCAAGCCTGCCTGCAGCAGTCCCTCCATGAAATCCTGATAAGCAGCCATAGAAGGAGATGCGACGCGCATCAGATAATCGATCCGCCCGCCGATAGCCCAGCAATCCAGGATTTCCGGAAATTCTTGGACCGCAGTCTCGAAGTGTCTTTGGTCCTCGAGGCGATGACGTTCCAGCACGACCTCCACCATGACAAAGACCATGCCGCCGATGAGGGCCGGACTCAGCCGCGCGTAGAAGCCCTCAATAATCCCTGCTATCTTGAGTGCACGGAGCCGCTCGGAGCAGGCCGACGCCGAAAGATGAACGCGTTTTGCAAGCTCGCTTTTTGAGATCCGACCGTCTGACTGAATCTCTGAGAGAATCCGAAAGTCCCAAGTGTCCAGGCGCGCAGGATTGGGTTTCGACTTCATGACCTTGTGCTCTTAAGCCGTTGTCGACAATGGAATTGACGCCGACCAACCGAGCTTAGTCGGAAGGCTCAAACGCCGATGTTGCGTGCGATGCTGTCCGCCGCCATGCGCTTACGCCACTCAAGAGGCCCGGAATTGTGAATGGAGTTTCCCTCTACATCGACAGCCATGATGACAGGCATATTCTGCACCTCGAATTCATAGACTGCTTCCATGCCCAGGTCTTCGAAGGCAACGATCCGCGCCGCCTTGATCGATTTTGAAATGAGGTAAGCAGCCCCACCCACTGCAGCAAGATAGGGCGTCTTGTGTCTTACAATCGACTCGATGGCGGCCGGCCCCCTCTCCGCTTTGCCTACCATCGCGAACAGGCCGGTTTCGGCGAGCACCTTTTCCGTAAAATCGTCCAAGCGGCTGGCGGTTGTTGGACCAGCGGGTCCAACAACCTCATTCCTCACTGCCCGAACGGGGCCAACGTAGTAGATCACTCGTCCCCGCAGATCGACCGGAAGCGGCTTGCCGGCATCGATCAGCTCGACCATTCGCTTATGGGCAGCGTCACGGCCGGTCAGCATCTTTCCGGACAAGAGGAGGGTCTCTCCGCAGCGCCACGATGCAGTCTCTTTCTTCGTGAGCACATCGAGGTTAACCCGCCGGACGCCGGCTGAACTCAATTGTTCGGTCCCAATGTCAGGCCATTCGTGCAAATCGGGCGGCTCCAGCCTGATTGGACCGGAGCCGTCCAAGGTAAACTTTAGGTGCCGGTTGGCGGCGCATTGCGGAATGAGCGCCACGGGCTTGGACGCCGCATGGGTAGGATAGGTCGCAACCTTGACGTCAACAACTGTCGTCAGACCACCAAGGCCTTGGGCGCCGATGCCAAGCGCGTTAATCCGTTCATAAAGCTCGATCCGCAGTGCCTCTTCCGGACTTGAAGGCCCCCTGGCGATCAATTCCGCCATATCGATGGGCTGGTTCATAGCCTCCTTGGCCAGCAGCATCGCCTTTTCGGCGCTACCACCGACGCCAACGGAGATCAGGCCGGGCGGACACCATCCGCTGCCGAGGGTTGAAACGGTATCGACCACCCAGTCGGAAACGGACCCGCTGGGGTTCAAGGTGGTAAAGCGTGCCTTGTTCTCAGACCCGCCGCCTTTTGCGGCAATGGTGATCTCAATCTGGTTACCTTGCACGAGGTCAACGTGGACGACTGCCGGCGTGTTGTCCCGGGTGTTCATCCGTCCGGCAAGCGGATCGGCAACGATCGACGCTCGAAGGGGGTTGTCCGGGTCGAGATATGCCCGACGGACGCCCTCATCCACGAGGTCTGCGAAACTACCCGCTGAAGTTATGCGTACATCCATACCGACCTTGGCGAATACCACCACAAGACCGGTGTCTTGGCACATCGGGCGCCGCCCAAAGGCTGCCATGTGGGAGTTCAGCAGAATCTGACCTATGGCGTTCTTCGCCGACGGGCTCTGTTCTCGTGTGTATGCGTGAGAAAGAGACCGGATATAATCTGCAGGGTGATAGTATGAGATGTACTGAAGGGCGTCGGCGACGCTCCTTATGATGTCCTTGCCCGCGATGATCCGTGTTTTATTCCCACCGGTTTTCATCCAAATGAACCGAGGCCATTGACCATTTTCAGGATCTGGAAGCTTCGCACCCCCTGCTCGCCTCCTTCATATCCGTAGCCGCTTTGCTTGACGCCTCCATAAGGCGCATCCGCGGAAACCCCTTTCAGGTAATTCACACTGACAGCGCCCGCAGAAAGACCGCTGACAAGCTTCTGTTGCGTATCGGCCGTGCCAGTGAACAAGTAGGCGGCCAGACCGTACTCCGTCGCGTTGGCTTCATCGATCGCCTCTTCGATCGTATCGAAAGGAGCCACAGTGAGGATCGGTCCGAACGGCTCTTCATGAAGCACTCTCGCTTCCTTTGGGACGCCTGTCAGGATGGTTGGCGGCCAGTAAAACCCCGGTCGGTCAAGAGGGCTGCCACCAGTCACGATGCGGGCGCTGCGTTCGACCGCATCCTTGGTCAGGCGCTGCATGGCCTCGATTCGCCGCGCGTTTGCCATTGGCCCCATTTGCGTTGCAGGGTCATCCGGTGGACCGACCCTGATTTTTCGGACAGTCTCTGTCATGCGGAACAGGAATTCTTCATAGCGGGACCGGGCGACAAGAATCCTGCTGGGTGCATTACAACTCTGACCCGCGCACTCGAATTTGTATTCCGAAATGGCCGGTATCGCCTTTGCCAGATCCGCATCTTCGCACACAATAACCGGGGAGTGTCCTCCGAGTTCAAGAATGCAACGCTGCAAGTTATTCGCGGCGAGGGTGGCCAGCTGTTTTCCAACAGCAGTTGACCCCGTGAACGTCAAGACTTTTACAATTGGGGAACTGAGCAGATGCCGCGATATATGCACCGGAACACCGAAGACCAGGTTGATCACTCCTTCCGGTATCCCTGCTTGGCACAAAGAGTCTACGATACGGACAGCCACGCTTGGCGTCTCTTCGGCCCCTTTGAGGATCACCGGGCAGCCTGCCGCCAGCGCGGGGGCGAGCTTGCGGGCGATAAGAACGGCCGGATAGTTCCAGGGCGTAAATGCAGCGACGACACCGAGCGGTTCCGGGGCTATCATCCTGTTCGAGCCCAACGGAATCGGGGCCGACAGCTCATCGGCATGCCAGCCATTCCATTCCAGCGTTTCGACTGCGCGCGCGTATTCTCCTGTCGCTTCGGCAATCGTCTTTCCCTGTTCGGACGACAGGTCCCTGGCTGCTGCTTCAATCTTCGTTGCCAAGATTTTTGAGGCTGCCAGCAGGATCTCGCCCCGATCTTTGGCAGGTCGTGAGGACCACGCCTTGCGGCTGCGTTCTGCGGAAGCAAGAGCTTTATCCAAGTCTGAGACCGTAGCCGAGGCCACTGAGGCAAATACCTTCTCCGTCGCCGGGTTGATCACCGGCAAAGTGGCTCGGCTACCTCCGGCTCGCCATTTGCCGTTTATGAAGAGCTCGTAGCTCTTGGCGTCGGACATCGCGGGCTCCACTTGCCTGAATTCTTGCCATACGAGCGCGGTTTCGATCGAAACTGAACTCGCTTGAGCCAGTTTCATCGCAATGGCCGTGGCGGGTCAAATACCGAATATTGCCGAAATCCATCTGGAATCCAGATCGCTCAGCTGCTGATGGCCGCAGGCGGTCATGCCCCGGCTTTTAGATTGAATGGTCGTCAGGTCGCCTCAGGCGCCACCGCTGCCCAGCCCCGGCTCTCAATCAATTCTCTGGCGACCTTCGGAATGAGCTTGCGGACCGCAGAAACGGCCGCAGAACGCTCATCTTTGGGATTTACAGCAAGCACCACGGAGCGGGTAATCACCGGATCGACGATCTTTACCGTCCGGACCAGCCGTTGAGAGGCTTCTTTTTGAACCGCAGACGGGGCGAGAATAGAATGCGCTTTCCCCTCTACGACCATGTTGATGATCGTTGAGAGCGAGTCCACTTCAAACTTGACATCAAGCGCGCAACCGTGCTGTGCGACGACGTCAGCCACTGAACGTCTGACGTTATTGTTGCGCATAGGAACCGCGAGCGGGAATGCATGCAGGTCCGCCAGAGATATTTCATCTTCGGAAGGCGGCTCACCGGACGGGACCACCAGACAAAGGTCTTCGCGCGCTAGCACCGTCATTCGGCCCACGCTATCCGCAGTGCGGTAGAGAACCGCCAGATTGAAGCGTCCCGCGGCCATCCACTCCTCCAGCGGTCCCGTCATACCCTCGACCATCTTGAGGGAGACCCTGGGCAGTTCGTTTCTCACCGACTCAAGCAGGGGGCCACTCAGGACGCGGGCGGCTCCAGACGGAATGCCAATGGTCACTTCCCCGGCGGGGGAAGCAGCTGTGTTGGTCAATTCCGCCTCGGTAAGTCGAATTTCCTTGAGAATCGCCCGCGCCCGCTCGAGCAGTTTGGCCCCAGACGCCGTCACGCTCACGCCGGTCCTGTCGCGGAGCAGCAGCTGCGTGCCGAAGCCTTCCTCCAGTTGACGCACATGCAGGCTCAGCGCACTCTGGGCGACATTAAGGAAGCCAGCGGCTTTCGTGAAACTGCCTGCCTCGACCACGCCGACGAAATATCTTAACTGCCTGATTTCCACGGGTACTCATCCGAGAGCGGAGACTGCAATTGATGTAATCTATCTCGAAATGCGATGGCGCGACAGCAATAATTGTGCCGAGTTGCATGATGCCTTGCTGGCGTGTCGTCCCAAGTGGTTTAGCCAACCCCTGAGGACTCAAACGGCGAACTTGGCGCCCGGATCCGTGGCGATGATTTCTCGAGCCCTTCGAATAACGGGCGGATCGACCATCTTTCCGTCCAATGCGAACGCGCCCCTGCCCTGCGCGGTCGCATCTCTTTCCGCCTCGAGGACACGACCGGCCCATTCGAGTTCCTGCCGGCTAGGCGAAAAAGCCTCATTAAATATGGCAACCTGATTTGGATGAATCGCCAAAGCTCCGGCAAAGCCAAGGCGCCGCGCATGCGCCGCGGCTTCACGAAGTCTATCATTGTCTGAGAACTCGCCGATACTTCCTATGAAGCCAAGCGGCAGCAAGCCTGCGGCGCGAGCGGCAAACAGAACGGAAAGGTTCGGTGTTAAAAGAAGATCGAGTTCGGGGACACCGCCAACAGAGGCACTGAAGTCTTCAGGACCAAGCGCCATTGCAACCATCCTGGGAGCCGACGCAATGGCTGAGAGACTTTGCAATGCTGCCGGAGTCTCGATCTGGGCAAGGAACCGGATTCGACCCGGCGCAAGACCTCTTTCCCGTTCTAGTTCCGATACCGCATCCGCGATCTCTGACACCCATGCTGCCGAATCGGTCTTAGGAAGGACAAGTGCATCGACATCCGCGATCACGGCTGCATCTAAATCGGCCGCCAAGGCACGCAAACCGCGATTCACCCGAACCAAAACATAAGCGCCCCTGCGGCCCACCTTTGCTGCGGATGCAGAAAGCTGGCGCCGTGACTCACCTTTTTCATCCTGAGGAACCGAGTCTTCGAGGTCGAGTATGACGCCATCTGCCCCGCGCTCATGAGCCGCATCAACAAAGCGCGGAACATGAGAGGGAACAAAGAGCAGAGATCTCCAGCGGGGAACAGAAATGGGGCTTTCCAGGGCCAGGACGGTGTTCTTCATGAACTTACCTCTGCGGTCGATTCTAGCGCGGGCGGTGTAAGTGAGCTTGCTGGGCGGTGTGGCACTCGGAGGGGCCATGACTAGGCAGGCACTCCGTAAATCGCGATCGCGCTCCCTTGGACAAGGCACGCTCATGCTGAGGCGGCGCTTGCGCGCAAACCTGCTCGAACCTCCTCGCGGACAGCCTCCGTATCCGCACCAAGAGCCGGAACTGGGCGCAGCAAGGGGCGCTCCGAGTTGAAGATCGCCGCCGGGGCTATCGCCTCTACGGTTCCTTCAGGTGTGCCAATCTCAACCCTGCGAACGTGTGGATGCTTTGAAATGTCCGCTACTTCGTTCAGTCGCCCATATGCCAAACCGGCCGCCTCGAGCTCCTGCATCGCTTCGTGGCAGGACAGCTCGGAAAAACGCAGCTCAATTATCTCCTCAAGTTGCGGACGGTTGCCGAGGCGCTCCATGTTGTCGGCGAAACCAAGTGCACGCGTGAGCTCAGGCCGCTTCAGGAATTTCTCGCAGAAATTCACCCATTCCCGGTCATTCTGGACGGAGAAGATGACGTCCTTGCCATCGGCGCAGCGATAGGCGCCATACGGCGCCAGCGAGGGGTGTTTCACGCCCGCGCGTACCGTGTGGTAGCTGCTGTATTCGTGCTGAAGAACCGGCACGTTCATCCAATCGGCGACGGCATCGAACAGGGACACCTGAATGCTAATCCCTTCGCCAGTGACCTCGCGATGATATAGCGCCTGAAGTATGGCGCTATGTGCCGTCATGCCTGCCGAGATGTCGCAAACCGACACCCCTACCCGGGCGGGCCCCTGTTGCGTACCGGTGATCGCACACAAACCAGTTTCGGCCTGGACGATGAGATCATAAGCCTTCAGGTGGGAAAATGCCCCCCCCTCCCCAAAACCCGAAATGTCACAGGTGATCAGCCGCGGAAAGCGTCGGCGGAGATCCGCTGACCCGAAACCCAGTTTATCGATGCTGCCCGGCTTAAGGTTCTGGACAAAAATATCAGCAGTAGCAACAAGCGAGTCCAGCACGGCACGGTCCGCCTCCAACCTCAAGTCCAGGCAGACTGATTCCTTACCCCGGTTGAGCCAAACGAAATAGGCGCTTTGTCCCCGCACCAACTTGTCGTAATTCCGGGCGAAGTCTCCCTCCGGCCTTTCAACCTTGATTACACGGGCGCCTGCATCGGCAAGGCGAGATGACGCATACGGTGCAGCAACGGCCTGCTCCACGGCAACGACGGTAATCCCTTCAAGGCAATTCTGCATGGCGACACACCGCACTTTCCATCACTTCTTGTCTTAAGCCCGGCGACGGTTCAGCGTCGCCAGCAACCGGTTCTGTTCATTTCCAACGATCGAGAATGCCTCGTCCACGCCCATTCCAGGCTTTGCGAGCATCATGTCGGCCTGAGTCGCCACCGATATATGGACCGATGCCCGGGCAGAGAGATCAGTCTCGGTGCAGCTTCCCCCGACATACGCCCCTACCCTGTTCTCCTTGCACAAGAGCACGGCACGTGCCGTGTCAGCCAATGAGCCGACATCGGGGGTCTTGATTTGAACTAGATGCGCGGCCCTCGCTTCGGCAAAGAGGCGAATATCCTCAAGTGTGTTGCATCTCTCATCCACGACAATGCGAGCACTGGAACCCCGGCTGTCCAAAATCGATACGATCTTAGCGTAGTTCTCAATTTGAGCATGCGTCGAACCAAAATCTGCCGGGGACTCAATGTTGAGCGCGAAATCTGGGACCGAATCTGCAACCTTGCAGATAAAGTCGGCGATGCTCTGTGGCTCCAGGCCGATTTCTTGACCGATCCAGCCATAGACATCGAAATGCAGCACCGGGTGATATCCGGAGCGGCCGATTTGCTGCGCACGCGTTGCAACCCACGTCACGAACTCCATGAAGGTCTGGCCGCCGACGCCGAATTTCTGCCGTGAGTTGATTAGACCGTGGGGAAGCACATCCACCGCCTTCAGAATCATCTTGTCAACGTTAATTTCGCGAGCATCGCCGCTCTGGCAGTAAATCGGGACCCCGCGCTTCGGCAGCGGCAAATCAAATTCGGCACATATGACCTCTGCCATCGTCTTTCGATGAAGATGGGCCACCGCTCGGAGCAGCGCTTGGCTGACGCCATACTCAACCGCGAGGGGCAGCCGTTTGCGTTCGTGAGGTTCGAATACCAGGGCGCATGCTTCCAGATAGCGATATGCATCAACATTGAGTAGCCGCGGCGTAACAACCCGTGACGTCAAATCGGAGATTTGATCGGCGTCGAACAGCGAATCGCGTCCGCCAGCACCAGAGTACTGGACGTTCATCATGTCACCCCAAACTACGGTTTCGTCGGTAAGGACGAGCCCGACGCTGAGGGAAGATGCTGGAATGCGTATCGACGCGAACCCAGGCGTTATCGGTTCGCCAACATAGATGAAGCCGTCCGGGGTTGCCCCGGACCTAACGGCAGCTTGATCGTCATAGAAGAACGCCCCATTGCCAGGCGCCAGGAGGACATCTTTGATCTGCAATTCAGTCACTCGATTCATTTTTGGACGGCGTTGACGTGCGGAATTAGTTGGATCCGCTGTCCGCCGAGTATGTGCTACTCGGCGTTCAAGTCGCCAATATAATGTCCCGGACGGTCCGATCGCGTTTTCAGATGGCTGGCGCTTGCACTAACGAAACCGCCGTCGCTCCGATCTCCCTGGTCTATCTTTATATTAGCCGTCGTCTAATCGACATAACAGTGGCTCCGCAATTCCCCGTGCGATTTCCCGAATCCTGAACAAACCTGCATCGCACACCACAGCATCAAGAGCGGTGCGCGTGAATGAGACGAACGGGCTCCGGTGTATTCTCATTCATATAACAGGATCGCTTACGACAAGGAGGCGCTGAAGCGCTGTTTTGTCGACTTGTTCCTTGGTGCCCATGACAAGGCGCCACGGCAGGTCATGCTTGATCTCCACGCCACCGATGATCCGCTGCACGGCGACCCTTTTTGGCGCCAGAGAACGAGAAAACGTGGTGGAGCAGCGAAACCAGCGAAGAGCTTCGGAAGGTCGCAGACCAATATGTAATCCCGTATTTGCAGTCAATGGACGACATTTCCATCTAGCCTGGAAAATTCACGGCGGGTTGGCGGATGTGGTGCAAGCCGTTGAAACGACGTAGGATTTGGTTGCTAAGGCCGATCCGAATCATTTCCGGAGACCACACCCGCCATAAATGATCTTACGCTGCCGCTGAGCAGTTTGTCATCTGTGGGCGGCAAGGCCGTCGTCGCCCGCTTCGACGGCGGCATGCTGTCCTCCAACGGTGGGGTTGTCGCTCTAGAGCACGTCCCGTGATCGATGAATCGATTGTGATGTGACGACGAGCTTCTCCGGTGATTCAACATCCA
>NZ_JBVVQB010000097.1:0-11824 GCF_055811775.1 Mesorhizobium sp. WSM4844
CATTAACCTGTTGAAGTCTGCGGGACAGCACCCCCCTCTGTCCTGCCGGACATCTCCCCCTCAAGGGGGGAGATCGGCAGCTTTGGCTTTGGCGCCTGTTGTTCAACGTTGTAAATTGGCGAAAGCAGTTGTGACATCCGATCTCCCCCCTTGAGGGGGAGATGTCCGGCAGGACAGAGGGGGGTGCTGTCCCGCAGACTTCAACAGGTTAATGCAGTGCTATAATCGCCGCCGGGCCGACGTTGCGCTACATCGTCGCCGCCTTCTCGATCTGCCCGCGGATCTCGCCGTCCTTGTGGGCCGCCGTATGGATGTTGATGTAGTATTTGCCGGCCATCAGGTCGGCAGCCTGCGCGTCGGTCAGGATCGCCGCCCCCTTGAACGGGCTTTTCGGAGCGCCCTTGAACGGGACGACGACGTCGGCATTTTCACCCTTTGCTGCCGGACCGTGAATATGTCCGGCCGTCGCCGGTCCACTGAGACCTGAATACATCACGTTCCAGGTGAGCTGTTTCGTGTCGGTGTTGAAGCCGAGAGTGGCCTCGCCTTTGCCCTCCGTGGTGACGGGTGGATTCTGCTGAGCGCCATCGAGCGTCGCCTTCATCTTCATCATGTCGGCCAAGGCCGGTGAAGCGCACAGGAAGGAAGCCGAAACGGCCAGCGCCGAAAGCATCGGCGGGAAGGATTGCATGCGCATGGAATTCTCCGTTGTGACGATGACATCCGCTGAAGCAGGATGCACTGGAACAACGGTTGTGGCGAGCGGATGTTTCCACCGGTAACGGCTATTTTACATCCAAAAAGGGGGCGGTCGCCCGTCCCCTTTTTTCAAACTGCGGACCCCAGAGGCCCTGGTTGACGGCTTACTTGATGGCCTTGTCGGTGATGGCGGTCGTGTAGGCGCCGGTCGGCTCCTTGGTGATGATCTTCTGGTCGAGCAGCGCCTTGGCGGTGCGCGCGTAGGTCGCCGGGTCGAGCTTGCCGTCGGCATTGTCGATCAGCTTGGCGACTTCGCCCATCATGCGCTTCTGGTGGTTCTCGTCCTGGCCGCCATTGTCCATGACGATGCCGGCCGCCTCGTCGGAATTGTCGACGGCGTATTTCCAGCCCTTCATCGAGGCGCGCACGAAACGCACCATCTTGTCCTCGAAGGCCGGATCCTTGAGCTTGTCCTCCAGGGCGTAGAGACCGTCCTCAAGCAGGTCGTTGCCCATGGCCGAGTAGTTGAACACGATCAGCTCTTCCGGCTTGTAGCCGGCATCGATGAGCTGCCAGTATTCGTTGTAGGTCATGACCGAAATACAATCCGCCTGCTTCTGGATCAGCGGCTGCACGTCGAAACTCTGCTTCAGCACGGTGACGCCATCCGGGCCGCCGTCGGTCTTCAAGCCGAGCTTGTTCATCCAGGCGTAGAACGGATACTCGTTGCCGAAGAACCAGACGCCGAGCGTATGGCCCTTGAAGTCGGCTTCGGTTTTGACGGGGCCGTCCTTCGGGCAGACCAGCTGCATGCCGGCCTTCTTGAACGGCTGGGCGATATTGACCAGCGGCACGCCCTTTTCGCGTGCGGCCAGCGCACCGCCCATCCAGTCGACGATGACGTCGGCGCCGCCACCGGCGATCACCTGCTCGGGCGCGATATCGGGCCCGCCCGGCTTGATCTCAACGTCGAGGCCCTCGGCCTCATAAAAACCCTTGTCCTTGGCGACGTAGTAGCCGGCGAACTGGGCCTGCGTGACCCATTTCAGCTGCAGCGTCACCTTGTCTGCGGCCATCGCCTGGAACGCGGCAAGCGACATCGCGCCGGCCAGCATCGAAACAACAAGTCTTTTCATGCTTTTACCCTCTGGAGTTAAGTGTTCACCCTTTTAGGACCAGGACCTTCAATCCACCCCTGATTCCAAACCCGCCACCGCCCTATCCACCACGGACGGAGGGATGCCAAAACGTGACTGCTCTCTCGAAAAGAGCGACCACGCCATAAAAGACCGAACCCGCAAGTGCTGCAACTGCGATTTCGGCCCAGACCATGTCGATATTCATCCGTCCGACCTCGGTCGAAATCCGGAATCCCATGCCGACCACCGGCGTGCCGAAGAACTCCGCGACGATGGCGCCGATCAGCGCCAGCGTCGAATTGATCTTCAGCGCATTGAAGATGAAGGGGGCTGCCGCCGGCAGCCGCAGCTTGAACAGCGTCTGCCAGTAGCTCGACGCATAGGTGCGCATCAGGTCGCGTTCCATATGGCCGGAGGCGGCAAGCCCGGCGACGGTGTTCACCAGCATCGGGAAGAAAGTCATGATGATGACGACGGCGGCCTTCGACTGCCAGTCGAAGCCGAACCACATGACCATGATCGGCGCCACGCCGATGATCGGCAGCGCCGACACCATATTGCCGATCGGCAAAAGCCCGCGGCGCAGGAACGGCACGCGGTCGGCCGCGATGGCGGCGAGGAAGCCAGCACCGCTGCCAACCACATACCCAAAGATCACCGCCTTGAAGATGGTCTGCCGCACGTCGGCGGCCAGCACCGGCAGCGAATTGGCGATGCGCACGCCGATGGCGCTTGGCGGCGGCAGCAGGATGAAAGGAATGCCGGCGCCGCGCGTCACCGCCTCCCAGATGATCAGGATCCAGGCGCCGAAGATCGCCGGGATGATCAGCCGCAAAGCGGTCGGCGCCCAGCGCGAGGCCGGGCGAAGCGCTGACAGCACCGTCACGCAGCGCCAGGCCAGAAGCCATGCCGCGGCGAGCAGCAGATAGAACGACGCGCGAGCGGTGCCCTCATTGCCGGTTATGCCGGCGAGCAATAGCCACGCCGCGCCATGCGCCCCAAGGAACAGACAGGTCGCCGCGATTGCAGGTGGAAATTGATCCATCTGGATCGCAAACAGCAACAGGATGAAGATCAAAGCCACCGTCGCGATGTCATAGCCCGGCGTGGCAGTGACAAGCGGCGCCGAAAAAAGGCCGACGGCAAGCAGGACAAGCGCGGCATACCCTTGCCACGAGCGGGGGGTGATCGACGAAAGGCTGAGGAGATCGCTCATGCCGGCCTGCCGCCCATGGCGCGGTCGACGAGGCGCCCGGCTATGCCGACCACCATCACCAAAAGGGCCGCCACCACCGAGCCCGCCACCAGCGCCGACCAGATATCGATGGTCTGGCTGTAATAGGCGCCGGCGAGCAGCTTGGCGCCGATGCCGGCGACGGCACCGGTCGGCAGTTCACCGACAATGGCGCCGACCAGGCTGGCGGCCACCGCCACCTTCATCGAGGTGAACAGGAACGGCACCGAAGCCGGCACCCGCAGTTTCCAGAAGGTCTGCGAGGCGCTGGCATTGTAGGTGTGCATCAGGTCGAGATGGGTGAGTTCGGGCGAGCGCAGCCCCTTGACCATGCCGACCGCCACCGGAAAGAACGACAGATAGGTCGAGATCAGCGCCTTCGGGATCAGGCCGGTGACGCCGATCGCCGCCAGCACGACGATGATCATTGGCGCCACCGCCAGGATCGGAATGGTCTGCGAGGCGATGATCCACGGCATCAAGCTGCGGTCGAGCGTCGCCACATGGACGATGCCGACGGCAATCAGGATGCCGAGCGCCGTGCCGAAGGCGAAGCCGAGCAGCGTCGAGGACAGCGTTACCCAGGCATTGTAGACAAGGCTGCGATTGCTGGTGACCTTGCGCAGAAACGTGTTCTCGAAGAAATTCACCGCCACCTGATGCGGCGCCGGCAGCGTCGGCTTGGGCTGCGACATCGTCTTGCCGATGAACTCCACGATCCCCGGTGTCTCGCCGGCACGGCGGTCGAGATCGCGCTGGAACGGCGCGTTGAGGATGACGGCGAAAACATACCAGACGACCACCACGCCTGCGAGGATCGAGGTCACCGGAACGATCTTGTCGCGAAAGGAGTCCATCAGCGAAGCTCCCCTCCTCTCCCCAACGGGGAGAGGGTGGCCGGAGCGAAGCGGAGGCCGGGTGAGGGGGTAGAAATCTTTCCGTCGAGGCAAGCCAAGATCGTATCAAGGACCGCTCGACGTTCGGCCAGAACTTCATGGTTCCAGAACCGAAGAACGGAATAACCATCGCCATTCAACCAGGCCGTCCTGGCGGGGTCGGTTGGTGAATCCGCATGATGGCTGCCATCGAGTTCGACAATCAGACCCTTCTCGCGACAAACGAAATCCGCGATGAAAGGTCCAAGCGGCACTTGCCTCACAAATTTGTAGCCGTTGAGATGACGTCCTCTCAGTTCCCCCCAAAGTCGGTACTCAGCCTCGGTTTCGTCGACCCGCAGCTTTCGAGCGCGAGCGGTTGCCCCGGCATTTCTTTTCGTCGGATCTGTCGGCGCCGCCCCCTCACCCGACCTCCGCTTCGCTCCGGCCACCCTCTCCCCGTCGGGGAGAGGAGGGAGCTCATCCCGCTCAATCCTCATAGCTGTGCCCTGCCCTGCGCCGCGTCGCTTCGCTCCTTGCTTCGCCCTAGGATGACGAAGGCGTGGTTGGCCGCGCTCTCGATGAACGCCGCTTCGCGGCGGCTCCGCCCTAGGATGACGAAGGCATGGGTGGGCCCGCTGGCACCGTCGGGGAGAGGAGGGAGCCCATCCCGCTCAATCCTCATAGCTGTGCCCTGCCCTGAGCCCGTCACGGACCCGCGCCGCGATCGCCAAAAACTCCGGCGTCTCGCGAATGTCGAGCGGCCGCTTTTTCGGCAGCGTCGATTCGATGACGTCGCTGACGCGGCCCGGGCGCGGCGACATGACGATGATCCGTGTCGACAGGTAGACCGCCTCGGGAATGGAATGGGTGACGAAGCAGATGGTCTTGTTGGTCCGATCCCAAAGCTCCAGAAGCTGTTCGTTGAGGTGGTCGCGCACGATCTCGTCCAGCGCGCCGAACGGCTCGTCCATCAACAGAAGATCGGCATCGAAGGCCAACGCCCGCGCGATCGAGGCACGCTGCTGCATGCCGCCGGAAAGCTGCCACGGGTACTTCTGCTCGAAGCCGGACAGGTTGACGAGGTCGAGCGTGCGCTTGATGCGCGCCGCCTGCTCTGCCTTCGACAGGCCCATGATCTCCAGCGGCAGCGCCACATTGCGCTCGATCGTGCGCCACGGATAAAGTGCGGCCGCCTGGAAGACATAGCCATAGGCGCGGTTTTCGCGCGCCTGCTCCGGCGTCACGCCATTGACGGAGATGCTTCCTGATGTCGGTTTCTCGAGATCGGCGATGACCCGCAGCAAGGTCGTCTTGCCGCAGCCGGACGGCCCGATGAAGGAGACGAATTCGCCCTTGCCGATGGTCAGGTCGACATTCGACAGCGCCTGCACCGGACCGTCACTGGTCTGGAAGGTCAGGCCGAGCTTGCTTGCCGAAACGACGGCTGGCGACTGTCCGGTCATAGGCCGCAGCCTGGCTTTTCGCGTCGCCGCCGCGGCGGCCGGTTACCCGTTGCTTTTGCCAAAATGCTGCTTTCCACTTATCTTGTCCCACTCGATCGAGAGTTTGCCCGATGTCGTCCAAACCCACCTGTCATCTTATCCGCCCCGAAAGCTCTTATGAAGGCAAGCAGGGACTGAGTTATTTCGCCGGCATCGCCGCCGAAACGGTAGGCTCTACCGGCATCTGCATGCACTTGCTCACCATGCCGCCCGGTGCCCGCGCCAAGGCGCATATGCACGAAAGCCATGAAACGGCGATCTATGTGCTCTCCGGCGAGGTCCATACCTGGTATGGCGACCGGCTCGAGCAGCGGATCGTCGCCAAGGCCGGCGACCTTTTCTACATTCCCGCCGGCGTGCCGCATCTGCCGGCCAATCTGAGCGACAGCCCGGCCTCGGCGGTCATCGCCCGCACCGATCCCAACGAACAGGAAAGCGTCGTGCTGCTGCCGGAACTGGAGGGGCTGGTCGCGCGATAGGCGGGCTACCCGCCGGCCAATTGGTATCGGGCATAGAGACAGTGCAATCGCTTCAGGTTTGCGCTGCCCCCCGGCGCCGACTTCGACAAACACTAGCACCGGGACAGTACCGTCCTTGCGCAAGCTCACACCCCGGTCGCCGGAATACCTGACCGTTCCACCTTGCGCGGCGCGGAGATTTCCTTCCAGGTCGACAGCGCCCGGTTGACCGCGGCATTCGGCTCGCGAGCGACGAACTCGCCATGGCCTGGCTTCGCCTTGACCTCGTTCTCCTGGATCGACAATTCGCCGCGCGAGAAGACGAAGCGCGGCAGGCCGGTCACCTCAACACCTTCGAAGACGTTGTAGTCGATCACCGACTGCTGCTTCTCGGAAGTAATCGTCTTTGTGCGCTTCGGGTCCCAGACGACGATGTCGGCGTCGGCGCCTTCGACGATGGCGCCCTTCTTCGGATACATGTTGAGGATTTTTGCGATGTTGGTCGAGGTCACCGCGACGAACTCGTTCATCGTCAGCCGGCCGGTGTTGACGCCGGTGGTCCACAGCACCGGCAAGCGGTCCTCGAGCCCGCCGGTGCCGTTCGGAATCTTGGTGAAATCGCCGACACCGTTGCGCTTCTGGCTGGTGGTGAAGGCGCAATGGTCGGTCGCCACTACTTGCAGTGATCCGGCCTGCAGGCCGGCCCACAGCGAATCCTGGTGCAGTTTGTTGCGGAACGGCGGGCTCATGACGCGGCGCGCCGCATGGTCCCAGTCCTTGTCGAAATATTCGCTCTCGTCGAGCGTCAGATGCTGGATCAATGGCTCGCCGAACACCCGCATGCCTTTTTGGCGCGCCCGGCGAATGGCTTCGTGGGCCTGCTCGCAGGAGACATGCACGACATAGAGCGGCACGCCGGCCATGTCGGCGATCATGATGGCGCGGTTGGTCGCCTCGCCTTCCACTTCCGGCGGCCGCGAATAGGCGTGCCCTTCGGGGCCGTTGTTGCCGGCGGCCAGCAGCTTCTGCGAAAGCGCCGCCACCACGTCGCCATTCTCGGCATGGACCAGCGGCAGCGCGCCAAGATCGGCGCAGCGCTGGAACGACGAATACATCTCGTCGTCATCGACCATCAGCGCGCCCTTGTAGGCCATGAAGTGCTTGAACGAGGTGATGCCCTTGTCGACCACGGTGGCCATCTCGTCGAACACCTGCTTGCCCCACCAGGTGATCGCCATGTGGAAGGAATAGTCGCAGGACGCCTTCGAGGTCTTGTTGTCCCACATCTGCAAGGCCTCGAGCAGCGACTGCTGCGGCGACGGCAGGCAGAAATCGACGACCATGGTGGTGCCGCCGGCAAGCGCGGCGCGGGTGCCGCTCTCGAAATCGTCGGCCGAATAAGTGCCCATGAACGGCATTTCGAGATGGGTGTGCGGATCGATGCCGCCCGGCATCACATAGCAGCCGGTGGCGTCGAACTCGTGGTCGCCATGCAGGTTCGAACCGATGGCGACGATCTTGCCGTGCTGCATCAGCACATCGGCTTTCCACGTACGATCGGCGGTGACGATGGTGCCGTTCCTGATGACTTTGGTCATTTTCTTGTTCCCTTTGTTCTCTTCGCGGTTCTTGGGGAGCGGCGTTCGGAATCCTGGTTTCTAGCTCACGCCACGATCTCCGCCGTCTCCACCACTGCGTGGAACAGCACGTCGGCGCCGGCCGCCGCCCATTCCTTGGTGATTTCCTCGGCCTCGTTGTGGCTGAGCCCGTCGACGCAAGGGCACATCACCATGGCCGTCGGCGCGACGCGGTTGATCCAGCAGGCGTCGTGGCCGGCGCCGGAGACGATGTTGCGATGCGTATAACCCAGGCGCTCTGCCGCATCCCGCACAGCCTTGACGCAGCCCGGATCGAAAGTCACCGGATCGAAATGGCCGACCTGGTCGATTTGATATTGGATGTCGAGCGCTTCGCAGATCGTGTCGATGCCTTCGCGGATGCGCCCGTCCATGGCGTCGAGCACTTCCTTTTCCGGCGAGCGGATGTCGATGGTGAACATGGTGCGGCCGGCGATGATGTTGCGCGAGTTCGGATAGACCTCCATGTGGCCGACTGCGCCGACGGCGTCGGGCTGGTAGTCCATGGCGATCTCGTGCACCAGTTCGATCACCCGCGCCATGCCGAGCCCGGCATTGCGGCGCTTGGGCATCGGCGTCGAGCCGGTATGCGCCTCCTTGCCGGTCAGCGTCACCTGCAGCCATTTCAGTCCCTGGCCATGGGTGACGACGCCGATGTCGATGCCCTCGTCCTCGAGGATCGGGCCCTGCTCGATATGCAGCTCGAAGAAGGCGTGGATCTTGCGCTGACCGACTTTCTCGCTGCCTTTCCAGCCGATGCGTTCGAGCTCCTCGCCGAATTTCTTGCCGTCCTTGTCGACATGCGAATAGACGTCGGCCTGGTCGAGGACGCCGGCGAACACGCCGGATGCCATCATCGCCGGCGCAAAGCGCGCGCCTTCCTCGTTGGTCCAGTTGGTGACGACGATCGGATGTTTTGTTTTGATGCCGAGCTCGTTGAGCGAGCGCACGATCTCCAGGCCGCCGAGCACGCCGAGCACGCCGTCATACTTGCCGCCGGTCGGCTGGGTGTCGAGATGGCTGCCGACATAGACCGGCGGCAGATCGGGCTCGGTGCCCTCGCGGCGGGCAAACATCGTGCCCATCTCGTCGAGGCCCATTTCAAGTCCCGCCGCCTCGCACCAGCCCTTGAACAGCTGCCGCCCCTCGCCGTCCGCGTCGGTCAACGTCTGGCGATTGTTGCCGCCGGCAACGCCGGGGCCGATCTTCGCCATCTCCATTATCGAATCCCACAAACGGTCTGAATTGATTCGCAGATTCTCGCCCGGAGCGGCCATTTTAATACCTTTTCGATTGCGGCACGCCGGCGTCCCCCTCCCCCTCGAGGGGAGGGTGACCGCGAAGCGGTCGGGTGGGGTCGCCGAACATGCGCGCGACCTTCTCCTTGACCACTTGCGCGACATGCCAAGCGCTGTTTATGACATCAGGCTCGTCAGCGCGGAAGACATCGAACCCGAGCGATCGCAGATAGGCATCACGGACAGCATCGTGCCGCTTGCCCCTCTCCTGCTCGTGCAAGTCGCCATCCACTTCCACGACCAGCTTTACCGCAAGACAGGCGAAGTCGACGATATAGGGTCCGATCGGGCACTGGCGACGGAACTTGATACCGGCCGATTTCAGCTCGCGCAGTTCATACCACAGCAGGGATTCGCCCTTGGTCGCGTGAACTCGAAGCGCCCGCGCCTTTTGGCGCATTTCGAAGCTCACGCGGGTACGGGGCATCAGAAATAACCTCGCAGCAAAAGGTCAGGTCGGCGCGCGTCGCCACCGACCCCACCCGACCGCTTCGCGGCCACCCTCCCCTCGAGGGGGAGGGATATCCGTGCCCAGTTCTTCAATCCACCGCCCTCAGCACTTCGCGCACATGGTCGATCAATTCGTTGATCTGGCCCTTGGTGATGATCAGCGGCGGCGACAGCGCGATGATGTCGCCGGTGGTGCGGATCAGCGCGCCGCGCTCGAACGCTTTCACAAAAGCCGAGAAGGCACGCTTGGTCGGACTGCCGGGGATGGGCGCCAGCTCGATCGCGCCGATCAGGCCGATGTTTCTGATGTCGATGACGTTCGGCTCGCCCTTCAGCGAATGCAGCGCGTCTTCCCAATACGGCGCCAGTTCCTGGCCGCGGGTCAGCAGGCCCTCTTCCTTATAGGTATCGAGCGTGCCGAGCGCCGCCGCACAGGCGATCGGATTGCCCGAATAGGTGTAGCCGTGGAAGAACTCGATCATATGCTCGGGGCCGGTCATGAAGGCGTCGTGGATTTCCTTCTTGACGAACACCGCGCCCATCGGGATGACGCCGTTGGAGACGCCCTTGGCGGTGGTCATGATGTCGGGCGTGACGCCGAAATAGTCGGCGGCAAACGGCGTGCCGAGACGGCCGAAGCCGGTGATGACCTCGTCGAAGATCAAAAGGATGCCGTGCTTGGTGCAAATCTCGCGCAGCCTCTGGAGATAGCCCTTCGGCGGCAGGATGACGCCGGTGGAACCGGCCACCGGCTCGACGATGACGGCCGCGATGGTCGAGGCGTCGTGCAGCGCGACGATGCGCTCCAACTCGTTGGCCAGTTCCGCGCCATGCTCGGGCACGCCCTTGGTGAACGAATTCTTCTCGGGCAGGTGGGTGTGCGGCATGTGGTCGACACCGCCGAGCAGCGTGCCGAACATCTTGCGGTTGGTGACGATGCCGCCGACCGAGATGCCGCCGAAATTGACGCCGTGATAGCCGCGCTCGCGGCCGATCAGGCGGGTGCGCGAGCCCTCGCCTCTGGCGCGGTGATAGGCGATCGCCATCTTCAGCGCGGTCTCGACCGATTCCGATCCGGAATTGGTGAAGAACACGTGGTCCATGCCCTCCGGCGCCAGGTCGACCAAACGGTTCGCCAGTTCGAAGACGATCGGGTGACCCATCTGGAACGCCGGCGCATAGTCGAGCTCGGCGGCCTGGCTCTGGATCGCCTCGGTGATCTTCGGCCGGCAGTGGCCGGCATTGACGCACCACAGGCCGGCAGTGCCGTCTAAAACCGTGCGACCGTCGCTCGTCGTGTAATGCATGTCCTTGGCGGACACCATCATGCGCGGCGCCTGCTTGAACTGCCGGTTTGCCGTGAACGGCATCCAGAATGCGCTGAGATCGTTCGGCGTGACTTTCAGCCGGTTGGACATGACCAAGACTTCCCCTTGTAACCTGTTTCGGTGCGGCTAACGCTTGGTCTTCCCGACACTTGGTCTCTGCTGCGTTTTCGTGCTACGCAAATTTTGACCGATTGGACAAACGTTAGCACCGCCCTGTCGGCGGTCAAGGGATTACTAGCGGAAATGCGGCAGCTGAGGCGCGCTCCACAGGCCGGAGAAAAACTGGTCCAGAAAATTGGTCCAGATGGCTCTCCAAGCCATGGTATGCCGCGGTGACGGCCGACATGGAAATTCCGGCCCCTCGCCGCACCCGCATCCAGCAGGAAAAGCGCGAGCTGATCCTGGAGGCGGCGCTCGAGGTGTTCTCGACCAGCGGCTTTCGCGGTTCGACCATCGACCAGATCGCCGAAGCCGCCGGCATGTCGAAGCCGAACCTGCTCTACTATTTCCGCCGCAAGGAGGACATCCACGAGACGCTGATGCAGCGGCTTCTGGACACCTGGCTGGCGCCGCTGCGCGAACTCGACGACATCGGCGATCCTTTGACCGAATTGCGCAGCTATATCAGGCGCAAGCTCGAAATGGCGCGCGATTTCCCCAGGGAAAGCCGCCTGTTCGCCAACGAGATCCTGCAGGGCGCGCCGCGCATCATGCCGATGCTGGAAGGCGAGCTGAAGACGCTGGTCGACGAGAAGGCCGCCGTCATCAAGGGCTGGATGCGCGCCGGCAAGATCGCGCCCACCGACCCCTGGCACCTGATCTTCTCGATCTGGGCGACGACGCAGCACTATGCCGATTTCGACGTTCAGGTCCGCGCCGTGCTCGGCCCCGACCGCGGCGGCGACGGCCGCTTCGAGGATGCTGCAAGGTTTCTCGAGCAATTGTTCATCGACGGGCTGAAGCCGAAGAGCTGACGGCGCATTTTATCCGATCGATGGCGCTGCCCCTCATTGCCCTGCCGGGCATTTCTCCCCGTATAGTGACGGGGAGAAAGACGCCGGCATCGAAGTTTTCGCCAATCTCCAGCGTTGCAGAATAGAGAGCCAAGGCCGCGGCCAGCGTGCTTCTCCCCGTCACTATACGGGGAGAAGGTGCCGGCAGGCGGATGAGGGGCAGCGCCAACCTCGACAATTAGGTTAAC
>NZ_JBVVQB010000098.1:0-11484 GCF_055811775.1 Mesorhizobium sp. WSM4844
GCCGCCGGCAGCGGCTTCAAGGCAGCCCGCTCGATCTCCTCGAACAGTTCGCGGCGGCTTTGGCCGATATGGCGCATCGGCCGGTTGTTCAACTCCTCGAGCAGTTCGGCGATCGCCGCGTTGAGCTCGGCGATCGAGAAGAAGGATCGGTTCCTCAGCCGTGCCAGAATCCAGCGCTCGACGATCAGCACCGCGCCCTCGACCTTGGCCTTCTTTCAAGTCCAGGACTGCAGTTCGTGCTGACACTCGAGCGCGTATAGAGTTCGAGATCACGCACCCGTTCCATCCGTGGCGCGGCCAGCGCTTCGTGCTGTCGACCCGCAAGCAGAACTGGGGCGAGGACCGCGTCATGTTCTACGACGCGGCGGGACGACTTCGCTCGCTGCTTGCGTCATGGACGGACGTCGCTGAACCCGATGTTTTCATTCAGGTCGCGGCCGGTCGGTCGTTCGTGCGTCCAGATGATCTGGCAACCCTGGCGGCGTTGATCGAGCAAATCGAGCGCAGCCATGGCGGCTGAACACATGTCAGGCAATTTATGCCGCATGTGTCAACCTAATTATGCCGCCGCATGCCGGATTCACCGTCCCGGTTTCACTCGAATTGTCCGGGGTCTGATCGGTATGGCAGCTGTCTCCATTAGATTGACACGCTCTCTATAGAGGCGTAATTTGATTTACACATAAGCAAGGGGATATACCATGCCCAACCAGACCAAACGCGATCGACTGCGCCAGCTCGGAGCGCTCAACACGCGCCCCGAAGCCGTCCGCGCACCCTGGTTCCGTGAATCCAGCTTCTTCGATCCTCTCGACCTCGTGCAGGTGAAGTACGAGATGCTGCGTCACGTCCATGAGGATGGCGTCAACAAAGCCGATGCCGCCGCGCTTTTCGGTCTGTCGCGGCCCACCTACTATCAGGCCGAGGCCGCGTTTGAACGCGAGGGCATTGCCGGCCTGCTGCCGCGCACGCGTGGGCCAAAGTCGGCCCACAAGCTCACCGACGAAGTTATGCAGCTCATCGAGCAGAACCAGAACGCGGGTGCTCCGCTGCAGCCGCGATCCCTGGCGCAGCTGCTGCATTCGACACTCGGTATCAGCGTCCATCCCCGCAGCATCGAACGCGCGATGGCCCGTAAAAAAAAACGGTGAACCCCATGCGCGCACCCCGATGCTGCCGCACAGCTGCCAGGATTTCTACGAGACGCTGCGCGCCGCCGTCCTATGCGGTCAGGCCTGCGTCAAGGACATGGGCGCCATCGTTTTTCATGGCTTTTGGCAAGGGCTGGCGGTGCTGATCGCTCCTCAGCCTTTCCCCGTCGATGCATCGGCGGCCAGAACCACCGCCCACGGCTTCGGTGGCAGTGCACGATCGCCAGCTCGTGCACATGCTCGCCAACATGGTGCTGGCAGCAGAGACGCGAGGCAATCATGTCTACTGACATCACCATGAAGGTTGGCGCCGACCATCTGCAGCGTGATGCATTCCTCTACGTGCGTCAGTCCTCTCTTCGTCAGGTGTTCGAGAACACCGAGAGCACCAAGCGGCAATACGCCCTGCGCGATCGCGCAGTGGCTTTGGGCTGGCCGATCGAACGTGTCCACGTCATCGATAGCGACCTCGGTCTCTCCGGCGCGCAGTCGCAGGACCGCGACGGCTTCCAGTGAAGTGGCGATGGGGCACGCAGGGATCGTGCTGGGGCTGGAAGTGTCACGCCTGGCACGCAACAATGCCGACTGGCACCGTCTCCTTGAGTTGGCTGCCCTGTCGCGCACCCTCATCATGGACGAGGACGGCGTCTACGATCCGGCCTATTTCAACGATCGCATGCTGCTCGGGCTGAAGGGCACGATGAGCGAGGCCGAACTGCACATCCTGAAGTCGCGGCTGCAAGGCGGCATTCTCAACAAGGCGCGCCGCGGCGAGCTCGAGATGCCGTTGCCGATCGGCTTGGTCTACACCACCTGACGCGCGGGTCGTGCTCGATCCCGACCGACAGATCCAGGACACGGTGCGGCTCCTGTTCGATACCTTCTGCGAGACCGGCTCGGCCTGCGCCGTCGTGCGCCGCCTGCGCGGCGAGAAGATCCTCTTTCCCCGGCGTATCCGCCGCGGCATCGGCAAGGGCGACGTTCTGTGGAGCGAGATCGACCATTCCCGCGTGCTCCAGATTCTGCACAACCCGCGATATGCCGGCGCGTTCGCCTATGGGCGCACGCGCACCGCCTACAATGCCAAGCTCAAGTCCGTGCAGCTGCGCGCGGCGAGATCCGACTGGCAGGTGCTGATTCCCGAAGCCCACGAAGGCTACATCTCCTGGGCCGAGTACGAGCGCAATCAGACCACCCTGGAACAGAACGCCACCGGCTTTTCACCCGGCCTGCGCGGACGCATGCCCCGCCAGGGCAGCGGTCTGTTGCAGGGACGGCTGCTGTGCGGCCGCTCTGCGGTGCACGCATGCGCGTCCATTACGAGCCGTTCGAGGGGCGGCTGCGCCCGTATTATGTCTGCAACGAAGCGGTCGTGCGACACGCCGGCAAGCACTGCCAATGGGTGCGCGGCGCTCCGGTCGACGACGCGGTGAGCGCGCTATTGCTGGAGGCGATGGCGCCGGCAGCGATCGATGTCGCGCTCGCCGTGCAGCAGGAGATCACCCAGCGCGTGGAGCAGGCCGCGGCGCTGCGCGGCACGCAGCTGCAACGCGCCCGCTATAAGGCTGAACTGGCCCGCCGGCGCTACCTGAAGGTCGATCCGGACAACCGCCTGGTCGCCGACGCGCTGGAAGCCGACTGGAACGCACGGCTGCGTGACCTCGACGCGCTCCAGCGCGAGCACGAGTGCCAGAATGAGGCCGACCGCTCGCTGCTGGACGAGCCAGCGCAGGAGCGCATCAGGGCGCTGGCCGCCGATTTCCCGCGCATCTGGAACGACAAGCGCACCGGTGCCGTCGAACGCAAGCGCATGCTCGGCCTTCTCATCGAAGATGTGACGCTGCTCGTCGACGAGCAGGTCAACATCCATATCCGCTGGCGCGGCGGGCGCACGCAGAGCCTGTCGGTGACCAGACCGCGGCCCATGTCAGTGATACGCAAGACGCCGGCACAGGTCGTGGCGTTGATGAATGAGCTGCTGGAGACCGCCAACGACCAGCAGATCGCCGCCCGCCTCAATGAACTCGGGCATCGCAACTGGCGCGGCGAACCCTTCACCCTGAAGAAGGTCATGCTCGTGCGCCGCACCCATGGATTGAAGAACCGGTACGAACGGCTGCGGGAGAGCGGAATGCTGACCGGCGAGGAAGTAGCCCAGCAGCTCGGCGTGTGCGCCTCGACCGTTCACCAACTCGGGCGAAAGGGCATTCTCAAGCGCCATCGATACGCAACCAGCCATCGATACTTATACGAACCGCCGGGCAACGTCAGACTCGAAAAAGGCGCCGGCAGTCGATATGGTGGTCGTCCGCCCAGATTAATTGTCGCTCAACAACTCCAACAAGGTGCATCGTGATGCCTGCTCCTTATCGTAAGGATTGCCGACACGGCTCATGCTCGCCTGGAGACCGTGACGATTCAGAAGTTCGGAGTACGCTCCGCACGCGTATTGAACCCTGGTCGGAATGATGCACGAGGCTTCACGGGTTCGGGCCGGCGATCAGCGATTGGCCATCTCGAGGGCCTCGATGGCAAGGCTTGCTCTGAGATGCGTATCCAATGCCCAGCCGACCACTTTGCGGCTATAGGCGTCAAGCACAACGGCAAGGAAAGCAAACTCCTCAGCCAGATGCAGGAAAGTGATATCGGCAACCCATAGCTGGTTGACCCCATTGAGGATCATACCCTGGCAAGATTGGGCACGACTTGCCAACCATGCCTGGAGTTCGTCGTCACAGGAACAAAGGGGCTTGCGCGCAGGCACAGCAGATTGTCTTCACGCATGATCCGTAGAACGCATTTGTGATTGACCTGCCACTCCTCCCGCCGCAGTAGGGCTGCGATCCGGCGGTAGCCGTAATGCGCGTTGCCGAGAGCCATCGGGCCCAGTTCTGGATTCCGCCGCCAATGGGGCAACACGATGCCGCCCCCTCTTGACTTCAGCATCGTCATGTGAGCCTGGGATCAAACATCTAGTAGGACCATCCATAGTTTCCCTCTGGTAGGCTTTCGGATCTTTCCGGGTAGAGGAACTGTCTTGTCAGATTTACGCCAGTGCAATGCCTGCTGGCGGAATGGTCAGATTCGGCTTCACGGCCAATTGCGATAGACGAGATGTGGAAAAACCTGCTCCGCGAAGCGGCGGTCCCGCTGAATCATCACTTCCTCCACCGCCTCCATGGAACCTATGCAGTCCGAATACAGGCAGTCGTCGAACACCCAATAGCCTCCATCGACCATATATTTTCGGGATACGTCGTAGCTATACTTCACGGCGCTGTAAAGGTCACAGTCGATATGGCACAAACGGACCGAGCCTATATTTTTCAGCGCATCCTCGGCAGTGTCCTCGAAGAGGCCCCGAACCAAATGGAGATTATCGATCTTCTGCCTCTCGATGAGCTCCAGCAGATCATCGTATCCTGCATCACTGAAATCGCCTTCTTTGTAAGTGTCACGCTGCGGGTCCGTTGGCGGCATACCCTCGAAAGTGTCGAAAGCGTAGACCTTCATATCGGGATAGAGTTCCTTGCAAACGGCGGCCAGAAAAAGCGCGTTGCCGCCGCGATAAGTGCCGAACTCGACCACATGGCCGGCCGCCAGGCCAGCGAAGCCGAAACGTAAGATGAGATAGAGATTCATTCGGTTTCGCTCGTCCAAGAGCGTCCGGTTTCGTGCCAGTTCCATCGCCCTATTGTAAAGCTTGTCCTGGTGCAATTGCTCAACCAGATTGTGGACCTGCAGGCCTACTCCGCGCTGTAAGCCAGCGCGAACGTTTCGGCCACGTGATCTCTGCGGCGCCTCCTCAAATTCAGGCAGAATTATTGTCATTGAAGGACTCCTTACCGACATGTTCAAACTCGAGCTTTGAAGCTATAGTGGCAATCGTTATCGATGATGGCCGCACATGCAAGTTATCGCTTATTAAGATTTTGCGACTGTTAGGTTATGCGATTTCGGCCACGTCGGGAGCCCTACAGGAGATATCCACCCTCTCGCCGTGCTCTCCGGTAGGGCCGGAATGATCAGCGTGCCACTGCCGGCAGGCTGATCAAGGGATCATCGCTTATCTGGCTGATCGTTTCCAGGGTCATATATCTGGCCCGCTACACTGCCCATTTGATCGCATGGACCGCCCCCGAACGGCGGATAGTGGACGTGTTTTTCCTCTATACCTCAAGGGGAGCCTGCCATGCCTGTTGTCACCATCGGAATCGATATCGCCAAATCCGACGGTGTGGACGCAACCGGCCATGCGGCTCTCCGGCGCCGCCTCGGGCGCAGCCAGTTGCTGGTATTCTTCGCTCGGCTTTCGCCTTGTCTCATTGGGATTGAAGCTTGCTCGATCGCGCATCACTGGGCCCGTGAATTGGTTAGGTTCGGCCATGAGGTGCGCCTGATCCCTCGCAGTATGTGAAGCCTTATGTCAAGCGGAACAACCGATGCGGCAGGGCGCGGCCGAACATGCGGTTCGTGCCGATCAAGACTGGGAGCGCGGGCCGGGACGGTCGAGTTGCGCATCCCGAAGCTCAGGAAGGGAAGCTGCTTCCCGGGTTTCCTCGAACTGCGCTGCATGGCCGAGAAGGCGCGGACCGCCGTCATTCAAGAAGCCTATGTGCAAGGCATCTCGACACGCTCGGTTGAGGACGTGGTCAAGGCCATGGGGATGAGCGGCATCTCCAAAGAATGAAAACAATTCGTCTTGCTATCGAAGGGACCTGCAATACCAAACATGCTGTGCTGTATTTGGAAGCGCCCGTCACGCGTGAACCGCCGTTGGTACTAAGAATTGATTTTATTGATGGAAGGCGTTTCATGGGCTATGAGCAAATGCGTCAACTACCAGATGCCGTGGTTTCGGTGTTTGCCCCACAACTCTAGACTAGAGGCAACACCTCGAGCCCTCCGTTTCCCAGCAGCGCGACCCAGATTTCCCGCCCCTCGATGCATTCTTCCACGAGCGCATCCTGCGCATACTGCGTGACGATCACTTCCACCGAAAGGTAGGATTATGTCGGTTGTCATTCCTGCATCCATTCTAGTCGAAGCTTCAGAGCAGCCGCCGTACGGCTGCGATGATGTCGTTCTTCGTCGGGAAGAAATCCTTCTCGAGGGCCGGACTGAAGGGGACGTGAATGTCCGGAGCGCTCCGGCGCAGAATCGGTCGCTTCAACAGGTCGAACGCCTCTTCCGCCATAACCGCTGCGATTTCGCTTCCGACGTTACAGACTGGGTGCGCATTCTCGACGATTACTAGTCTTCCGGTCTTCGCGACAGAGGTTTTGAAAGCCTCATGGTCGAGTGGCTTCAACGTCCGGGGGTCGATCACTTCGACCGAAATCCCTTCCTCGGCGAGTGCGTCTGCCGCCTCCATCGCCGGCCGTATAGCGCCGGCGATAGCGATAAGGGTTACATCGCTTCCCGCGCGCTTCACATCCGCTTTGCCAATAGGGATTAAGCAGTCCGGATCCGTGGGCACATCGCCCTTGAGCGGCCACAGGCGGGTATCTTCAAAGACGAGCACAGGATCGCCGTCGCGAATGGCCGATTTCATAAGCCCCTTGATATCGGCGGCGCTGGTCGGGCAGATGATCTTGAGGCCCGGCACATTCATAAAAAACGTATAAGGCCGGTCGGCATGCTGTGCCGCTATGGACCCTATCGAGTACATATAGCAACGAACCACGATCGGAATGTCGATCTGACCTCCAGTCATATATCGCAATTTCGAGGCTTGGTTGATGATCTGATCCGAGGCCAGGTAGACGAAGCTGGCAGTTGAGAGGTCTACGATTGGTCGCAATCCATTGATGGCGGCCCCGATCCCGACGCCCGTAAAACTGCCTTCTGAAATCGGCATGTTCCAAATTCGGTTCTTGTACCGCTCAATAAGTTTGTCGCCACCGAAGACCGAGATGTCCTCTCCCATCAGGACGACGCGCTCATCACGTTCCATTTCCTCTATCTGCGCCTGCATGAGAGCCTCCAGATAGGTCATCTGAACATGGGTGCCGGGCGTCACGGCAAGTTTCTGGGCATGAGTTTGCACGTCGATCAATTCCTCTCCAGGCCAGCCACGAAGCCGCGATGGCCTGCAAGGGGCGAGTTGAACATGTAGTCGGGCAAAGTTTCAGGCCGAGGCAGAGGGCTGGCCAATGCGAATTGTACAGCCTGCCTGACGGCTTCGGCGACTTCGTGCTCGATTGCACTCAAAGTCTTTTCATTTGTGCCTGCCTCGAGGAGCAGAGCGCGATACAGCAAGATTGGATCACGGTCGCGCTTGTGCGCTTCGACTTCTTCAACTGATCGATAAGGCTGTCCCGGAACCACCAAGCCGAAATTATGCTCATCGAACCGATAGGTGTTAGCCACTATGAGAGTGGGGCCCTGGCCCGCGCGTGCCCTTGTGACGGCCAATGCTGTAGCTTCGTAAACGGCGCTCACGTCCTGCCCGTCAACCGTTACCCCTGGCATGCCATAGCCCGCCGACCGTAGCGCGATGTCCGGCTGCCCGTGGCTTTGCGCCACGGAGGTGCTGATTGCATAGCCGTTGTTTTCGCATAGATAGATAACCGGAAGCTTCCAAAGCGACGCCATATTGAGACTCTCATGGAAGGTGCCCTGGTTGACCGCTCCATCGCCGAAGAAGCACAGTGTAACCTGATCGACACCCCGGACCATGGCGCTGAACCCGCACCCTGTGGCAAGAGGAATGCCCCCTCCAACGATACCCGATTCGCTGATGATCCCGACCGAATTGTCTGCAAAGTGCATCGAACCGCCACGTCCCTTGCAGATGCCGCCCTCCTTTCCCATCAGCTCGGCCATGAGCGCGTCCAGATGCGCACCCTTCCCGATTGGATGGCCGTGCGAGCGATGCGTTCCGGTCATGGTGTCATCGTCCCGAAGGGCGAGACACGCCCCTACGATAGCGGCTTCCTGACCCACGCTCGCGTGGAACCAACCAGGGATTTTGCCAGCTTTCGTCTGCCGGATACCCTCTTCTTCGAACCGACGAATGCGAAGCATACGCCGATAAGCCTCTAGTCTTTGATCACGGTTCAACTGCATGATCCAAACATTCCTCCAATATCCAAGTCGAAGATGCCAAAATGCCGTCTAGATGGCAAAGCGTAGGTCGTTTGCACTCACCAACTCGTGTAGCCTCCATCCACGTTAAGAACTGCGCCGGTCATGTAGCTGGAGGCGTCGCTGGCGAGAAACTGAACGACAGTTGCGATTTCCTCCGTGCGGCCCAAGCGGCCCATCGGCGTGAGTTCTTCCCAGGTCGAAACGTCGTAGCGAGGGTCACTGGTCATCTTTGTGGTGATGTATCCTGGAGCGACCGCGTTAACGCGGACGCCCGATTTTGCCCATTCGCAGGCGAAGGTCTTTGTGAGCATGTGCACGCCAGCCTTGCTGGCATCGTAGGCTGGACCGTTCGTGGACCTCGTAACGATGAAGCCACACATCGAACCAATATTGACGATGTTGCCCGAACCGCGCTCGGCCATCGCCGCGCCGAAGGCCCTGCAGCAATAGAACACGCCGTCGAGATTAACGGAAATTACGAGTCGCCAGTCGTCGTCACTTGTATCTCTCGTCGGCGCGTCGCATCCGACGCCGGCATTGTTAACAAGAATATCCGGGCAAGGGTAGATCGCTGCGGCCAAGTCGCGCACTGATTGGGGATCGCTGACGTCGCAGCGGAAGGTACGGACGTCGGGACCTACACTGGCTGCGGCCTTCCTGATAGCGTCGAGGTCGCGACCAGCGAGCATGAGCGATGCGCCGGCCATCCTTAGCGTGCGCGCAATTTCCAGACCGATGCCTCGCGCGCCGCCGGTGACCAACGCCGAACGGCCGGTAAGGTCAAAACGCTTCATGAGATCCGGATGCATGGTTCACCTCACGTCCTGTCCAAAAATGCGCACGCTTATGGACTACGCAGGCCTGACAATCCTGTTCAACCCCAAAAAGAAATTCCCGGTTTCTCGGACTTGCGCCCCGCTCGTCTGCTGCGAAAGGTAATTCGAAACCTCTAGCGTAATCGCGTTACTCTGCATGCCGATGCACCCTGATCAGTGCGCTGAATCTACATGGCTTGTAGATTTTCCGGGAAAGCACCGATACTGCGGTCCCTGGTAGTTGACGAATCTGCTCATGCCCACAAAAGCGCTCTGCCAGTCAAACCAGAAGCTTAGCCGCCACGGCGAACCGAACGGCCCTGGCACGGCCGTTGCTACGACACTGAGTGAGGGCTGAGTGCAATACGAGTGATGCTCTGGTTCCCTTGAAAACGGTGCGCCCCCGTTCTGGGAGAGAAGCGAACTCGCGCATGAAGTCGTTCAGCATTTGGTGATAGCTTTGAAAGCAACATGGCGCTGCGTGTGGACTCCCTCGCTGCTCCGATCAAAGTGGAGAGCTGGCTGCGCGGCCAGCCCCTCACGAGCTTCCAGCCCGGGAACGAGCGGACGCTCTCAAGACAGCTGGGACGATCCTGCCCGCCATCAGCGGGCGGGATGCTCGTCTTAGCGGCTTGGTTGTCGCCATCAAGAATGATCTTGGAGACCGCGCCGGAAAATGCTGCGTCGAGCGCGCTCGCCGATGTGCGAGAGCATGGGCAGGCGTTGTATTTTCATTCGACTCTGTCATCCAAAAGCATCAAGACGGGAGTTACGTGTTGCCGCGGTACTCGCTGGTTCCTGCCGATTTACAATCAAGAACAGGTCTTGCCTCGGCTCGTTGAGATCAGCTTGCTGATCCAAGTTAGACGGAGAGACCGAGGCGATTTTCGTCGATGACGGAAGCCGCGATGGCAGCGCCAGATACCTTCGGCGTACGGTCGCCGCCGAGCCTCGTTTCCGGCTGATCGAGCTTTCCCGCAATTTCGGGCGCCAGATCGGAATCACTGCCGGCATGGATGCTGTCAAGGGGGAAGCCGACATAGTCATGGATGCCGACCTTCAAGACCCACCCGAGGTGGTTCTCGATCTGGTGGCGAAGTGGAAGGAAGGTTCCGAGATTGTCTAGGGGCGGCTTGTCAAACGCGAGGGCGAATCCTAGTTCAAGCGCTACCGCTTGCTGGAGAAGATGACGACGGTCGATCCCGCGCGATGTCGGGGACTTCCACCTGGTCGGCCGCAAGGCGCTGAAAACTTTCAGGCAAATGCCTGAACAAGATCGCTTCGTCAGGGGCATGTTCGGCTGGATGGGCTTCAAGCAGGCGGCGGTGCCTTTCGAACGCCCAGCACGGGCTCATGGCCAAACCAAATACCCATTCTGGAAGATGGTGCATCTTGCCGTTCATGCCATCGTCAGCTTCTCGGAGCAACCGTTGCGCCTGGCGCTTTGGGGCGGCTTGGCCATTCTGCGCTTGCCGTGGCTTTTGGTGCCTACGCCCTCTTCGCCTCGGCCTTTGAAGCCGGCGTTGTTGCCGGCTGGACATCCACGGTGGTGATCGTGTCGCTGCTGTGCGGTATCTATCTTTTAATGACCGGCGTGGTCGGACTTTATGTCGGCAGCATTCACGCCGAGATAAAACGACGCCCGCTTTACGTGGTCGATCGCCTTACCGGCTTCGACAGGGCGATGCGTGTCGCTCCTGGTGAGAGCCGCCGATCGCCTCGAAGATTCCGGATTGGCGTCCCGGCCAATGTCCGAACTCTTCGACAGCTATAGATCGCCATCCGCACCGATCTTGGCGCGATTTTCGTGTCGTTGGAACTTAGTCGATCGACCTGGGCACAGATTGCGCGCGAACTTGATCGACTCGAACTCACACTTCAACAGATCAAGTCCGTGGAGGCTGAGCGGGATGCTATGCTCAGCCCGCCGGACGAAGGCCAGCGGCAAGGAGCAATGTTAAAGAATTTGAAGGGGATTGGCCCGGAATTCGCCGTTGTCCTGTGGTCGGAGGGGTTGTTCCGAAACTTTTCCAACCGACGGCAGGTTGCCGCTATGCCGGATTGGCGCCGACGCGATCGTCCCGCTGCGTGGTGTAGCTGGCGGCATTGGTCGCCGTGCTGTCCGGCATGGGTCGGGCTGATCAGCGTGCCACGGCTGGCAGGCTGATCAGGGGATCATCGCTCATTTGGCTGATCTTTTTCAGAGTCATATATCTGGCCCGATGGGCTGCCCACTCATCGTTCTGTTCGAGCAGGATTGCGCCGACGAGGCGCACGATCGCATCGTCGTTCGGGAAGACGACCTCGGTGCGCCGCTTGATCTCGCCGTTGTGGCGCTCGATCGGGTTGGGTATGATCATGACGGTGCCATCCGATCCCCGCTGGAGATGAGCGATTTTCGGCGTATGGTGCGACCATCCGGGACA
>NZ_JBVVQB010000099.1:0-11065 GCF_055811775.1 Mesorhizobium sp. WSM4844
ATGGCCTTGCGGCGATCACCGAAGCCCGGCGCCTTGACGGCGGCGATCTTCAGGCCGCCACGCAGCTTGTTGACGACGAGCTGCCAGTCGCTCGTCCTCCGGAAGATCGAGAAGTCGATACTATCCATTCCAGTAGAAGATCTCCGCGCGCAGGCTCTGACGCGATTTGAAAAGCACCAGCCGTTGGCGGCGACCGCACAAATCGGTGCGCGCAATAATATTCCCACTGGCCGCGAATATTCGGATTGGTTTGACTTTCAAATCCATGGCTTCGGCGGCATTTCGAACAGCGCAGAATTCCACCTCGCCCCAGGGCTTACAATGGCCTTTCGCCTCTTTGTTCCGATCCTTGCCGGTGCGACGTTACGCGAGCGGCTGCTCGCCTGCATTGGCGCCACGATTGGCATCACGCTGACCGGCGTGATCAGCGGGCTCGCGATGGGCGGCGGCCAGCATGTGGCGCTGCTGGTGGCCCCTATGGGCGCCTCCGCCGTGCTGCTCTTTGCCGTGCCGTCGAGCCCGCTTGCGCAACCCTGGTCGATTATCGGCGGCAATTCGATCTCTGCACTGGTCGGCGTGACAGTGGCGCATTTCGTGCACGATCCGGTGATCGCGTCGGGCCTCGCTGTGGCGCTGGCGACCGCCACGATGTCGTTCACTCGCTGCTTGCATCCGCCAGGCGGTGCCGCGGCGCTGACGGCCGTGCTTGGCGGACCGGCCGTGCTCAGCTTCGCCTTCCTGTTCCCGTTGGTGCCGGTAGCGCTGAACTCGGCCGTACTGGTGGCGCTAGGCTTTATTTTCCACCTTCTGTCACGGCGCAACTATCCGCATGTCCACGTGGCCGCCGCAAACAATCACGGCAGCGCGGACAGCCCGCCGATAGAGCGTGTCGGCTTTCGGCCCGAGGACGTCGATGCGGCGCTCGCCGCTTTGGACGAAACCTTCGACATTGGCCGCGACGACCTCGAAAGGCTGCTGCACCAGGTCGAGTTGCAGGCGATGGCGCGCTCGCACCGAACGCTGCTTTGCCGGGACATCATGTCCTGCGACGTGATCTCGGTGCCGGAAACTGCCACCGCCGCCGTGGCGCGAAAGCAGCTTCTCGACCACAACATCCGCGCCTTGCCGGTGGTCGATGCGGACGGCCGGCTGGCCGGCGCCGTGGGGTTGCGCGAGCTGACGCAGAAGACCGAAACGGTGAAGGGCGTGATCTCGAAGGCAGGCACCGCCTCGCCCGAGACGCCGGCGATGAGCCTGCTTCCCGTGCTCACAGACGGCCGCAGCCATGCCGTCGTCATCGTCGATGCCGAGCGGCGCATCCTCGGCCTGATCACCCAGACCGACCTGCTGGCGGCGGCGGCGCGCGTGCAGGTGTCAGACAAGTCGCCGCTCCAAGCAGTGGCATAGCGGCCAACCTAACATCGCAGGTTCGGGAACTTTTTGCCGACAGGCGCATCCAATCCACGGGCGAACCCTGTTTGAGTAGAGATCGGGTCGCAATGAGTAACCCCGCAATTCCCACCGTCGCGCTTACTACGGCCGATGATGCCATGGCCGCCGTAATGGCGCTGGTGCGCGGCGCTTTTGAGGGTTTGCGCAAGATCGTCGTTCTTCTCCTTCCGGGGGTCACGACGTCGTGTTCGCCAGCGCCTATTACCCGTACATTGGAGGGCTACAAGGTCGTGCTGTTGAATACGGCTGAGCGGATCCGCACCTTGGCCGTGCGTGTCTTCCGGCCTCGATCATCGGTTTCTTCGACCGGGCATTCCCGCCACATCTTGAGCAGATGCAGCACGCGCCGATCAACGATCCGGCGCGCCGCCGATCTTAATAGCTCGGCATGGGGAATACTTCCGAAGTAAGATCGACGCGGGGCATGCGAAGAGGCTCGACGCCGGGCTCTTGCCGGAGGCCGAACATAGTCTTGGGCCCTGGCTCGCGGACGCGGTGCTGGCTCAAAAATCGCGCTGGCCAGTCCCGTAGCGTTCCTCGGCGCACGTCTTTTCGCCACCAGGGCCAGCGGCCGCAAGAGAACGTAGCTGTTTGGTGCGCTCGGATTTGCCGACAATCAGTCGGCGCCTTCTTCCTGGTGCGACCTCTCTCTGACCGGGACGTCAGACTACGGCGCCAACAAAAGGCTGATCTTGGTCAATCTCATACGCGCCAATCGCCGCGCCGGATTGTGGAACCTCTCGCGGGTGGTTTCTACGACAAACACCAGGGTCATCAGATCAAGCAGGAAGTCATCGATAGCTTGGGCGAGTGTTTCTGACCTACCATCGAACTGATCCAGCAAAACGCGCGCCTTATCGATCGCATCCACGCTGGCCTCATCGATCAACGTCTCGATCCTCTGGAGACAATGCAATTTCGAAACTCCCTCAAAGCGCTTGCCAGTGTAGTTTTGCAACGAAGGTGGGCGATTTGGATTTACCCCGACAATGGCGGTGAGGATGGTTTCTCCACATTTCCGCTGTCGAACGCGCGGGGAGGGGCCCTGGTGATCGTCGCATCAGAAAAGCCGGGGATTTCGGCTGGCGATGTCCAGGTTCGGATCGCGCGTTCAGCTTCCTCGTCGACCAGCGTTTCGCCCCGACGGGCTGCACCGCAAGATTGACGCAAAGGGGAGGGGGAAGACGCCTCTTGCCAGTCATCGCCAAGAAAAAACCGCCGGCAGGGAACCGGCGGGCGAGGCAGGAGGAAACTTTTCGGGCCTGGAATATCAGGCGGCTAGGGTCGTTTTGGGCTCCGCCATTTCGTAGCCGAGCGCTTCGGCGACGGCGCGGTTGGTGATCTTGCCCTTGTGGACGTTGAGGCCATTGCGCAGATGATGATCGTCGAGGATCGCCTTCAGGCCCTTGTCGGCGAGCTGCAGACCGTAATGCAGCGTCGCGTTGTTCAACGCCTGGGCCGAGGTGACCGGCACCGCGCCCGGCATGTTGGCGACGCAATAGTGAATAACGCCGTCGACCTCATAGGTCGGCTCGGCATGAGTTGTGGCGTGCGAGGTCTCGAAGCAACCGCCTTGGTCGATGGCGACGTCGACCAGCACCGAGCCCTTCTTCATTCCCGACAGCATTTCGCGCGAAACGAGTTTTGGCGCGGCGGCACCCGGGATCAGCACGGCGCCGACGACGATGTCGGCCGAAAAACATTCCTCTTCCAGCGCCTCGACGGTCGAGTAGCGGGTGTGGACGCGGCCGCCGAAGATATCGTCGAGCTGGCGCAGGCGCGGGATCGAGCGGTCGATGATGGTGACGTCGGCGCCAAGGCCGGCCGCCATCCGGGCGGCATGCAGGCCGACGACGCCGCCGCCGAGCACAGTGACCTTGCCGGGCAGCACGCCGGGCACGCCGCCGAGCAGCACGCCGCGGCCGCCATTGGCCTTCTGCAGCGCGGTGGCGCCCGCCTG
Source organism: Mesorhizobium sp. WSM4844 (assembly GCF_055811775.1). Classification (NCBI taxonomy): domain Bacteria; kingdom Pseudomonadati; phylum Pseudomonadota; class Alphaproteobacteria; order Hyphomicrobiales; family Phyllobacteriaceae; genus Mesorhizobium; species Mesorhizobium sp. WSM4844. The sequence goes on from NZ_JBVVQB010000099.1 coordinate 3,413, forward strand.
GATCGACAGGCGGCCCGCGACTTCCGACATCGGCGCCAGCAGCGGCAGGCCACCGCGGTCGTCGGTGACCGTCTCGTAGGCGATGGCCGTCACGCCCGAGGCCAGCAGGCCCTTGGTCTGCTCCGGATCCGGAGCGAGATGGAGATAGGTGTAGAGGATCTGGCCGTCACGGAGCTGGACCCATTCGCTGGGCTGCGGCTCCTTGACCTTGACGATCATGTCGGACTTGGCAAACACGTCGGCGGCCGTTTTGGCGATGGTGGCGCCGGCGGCGCGATAGGCGTTGTCGTCGGCGCCGATGCCGGCGCCGGCGCCGGTCTCGACCAGCACTTCGTGGCCATGCGCGACATATTCGCGGACCGATCCCGGCGTCAGGCCGACGCGGTATTCGTGGTTCTTGATTTCCCGGGGGCAGCCGACGCGCATTCGTTCCTCCTCGAATTTCTGATTTTGCGGGTGGACCATAAAACCATAAATAGCGCGGCAAGTGTTTGCGTATCCGGTTGTCGCCGGGCGCGGTGATCGCTATTCCTTGCGCCAAAATCCGTTCTATTCGCAGGAAGCACGAACAATGTCGCTCGACAGGATCGATATTGCCATTCTCGAGACATTGCAGAAGGATGGGCGGATATTTTAACGATCCGCGCACCCGGTGGCTTGAATCGCCATTGCTATGAAAGACGGCTTGGCGAAATATTCCTGCTCGGCGTCCGCTCATGCTGGCGAAGTACAGGACGGCGATTTACGGCTTCGGCGGCGGTGGGGCTTCTAGCCCCAATACGTCGCCTCCCAAGCCAACGCCAGACAGTCAGAATCTCTGTGCACGGTCGTTACTTCCACTTAGCAGAACGCGGCAGGGGCTATCTGTCCGGCTCCGCGAGGCCTGCTCACGTCGCTTTGCCGACGGCTGCGTCCATTCCCATCTCTTCCTCGGAAATGTCGTCGAACGAAGCGTAATTCATGTTGTAGAGACGGGCGTAGAGGCCTTTTTTTGCCATCAGCTGTTCGTGGTTGCCGCTTTCGACGATCTCGCCGTTCTGCAGCACGATGATTCGGTCGGCGCCGCGGATCGTGGCCAGGCGATGGGCAATAACCAGCCCTGTACGGCCTTCCAGCAGTTTTATCAGCGCCTTCTGGATCAGCATCTCTGTATAGGAATCGATGCTGGCCGTGGCTTCGTCGAGCACAAGGATCTTGGCGTCGGCCACCAGCGCCCGCGCGAAACTGATCAGCTGGCGCTGGCCGAGCGAGAGATTGCCGCCACGCTGCTCGAGTTCGGTGTCGTAGCCATCGGGCAAGTTCTCGATGAAGTCGTGCGCGCCGACGGCCAGTGCGGCGCGGACCACCTGCTCGCGGCTGGCGCCGGCCTTATGATAGCGGATGTTCTCCAGCACCGTTCCTGAGAACAGGAACGGCTCCTGCAGCACCATTGCCACCTGCTCTCCGAGCGAATCCTGTGTCAGGTCGCGCACATCGTGCCCGCCGACCAGGACCTGACCCGACCAGACATCGTAGAAGCGGTGCACCAGCGCCATCGAACTGGACTTGCCCGATCCGGTCGGGCCGACAAGTGCTACGGTCTCGCCCGGGTTGACGCGAAAGGAAACGTTCTTCAGCACCGGCAGGTTCTGCCGGTAGCCGAAGGTGACGTTCCTGAACTCGACCGAGCCGTCCATGTCGCGCGACAGCTTAACAGCATTGTCCTTATCGCTGACGTCCACCGGCACGTCGAGCACTTCGGAGATGCGCTGGCCCGAAGCCATGGCGCGCTGCATCACGCTGTACTGCATGGTGAGCGAGCGGATCGGGTCGAAGAAGCGCTGGATGTAGAACAGGAACGCCACCATGATGCCGACGTCGAGGTTTTGCGATAGCACCATCGAGCCGCCCACGACGATGACTGTCGCCATGGCGAACCCGGTCAGCGTGTCGACGATCGGCACCATCACCTGCGCATACTTGGCCGACCTCAGATGGGCGTTGAGATTGGCCAGCACCTTCTCGTCATAAAGATCGAAATTGACATGCTGGCGTTCCAGGCTCTGTACCGTGCGCACGCCATGGATGCCTTCGGCCAGCGCACCGTTGGCGATCGAGTTGGTTTCATGCGCCGCCATGAAGGCGACCTTGGCGCGCGGCAGCCAGAACAGGCGCACGATGAACAGCACCGGCATGGTCGATAGCGTCAGCAGCCCGAGCCGGAAATCGAGCCAGAGCAGGACGCTGACGATGCCGAACAACAGCACGATGTCGCCCACCGACATCACCGATGTTTCAAGGAATTCCTGCATCGAATTCACGTCGCCTTGCAGGCGCGACATCAGCCGGCCGACCTCGGTCTTGTCCATGAAGCTCAGCGAGACCCGCTGCAGGTGGCTGAACATGGCGCGGCGCAGGTCGGAGAGCACGTTTTCGGCCACCTTGCCGACGACGCTCTCCTGCACATAGCTGGCGCCGTAGTTGATGAGGATGATCGTCGCGAAGGCGCCCGTCGCCCAGATCATCACCGATCGGTCGAGCCTGCCCGCCGCCATGCCGTGGTCGATGGCGTAGCGGATGACCAGCGGGATCGCCAGCTGCGTCAGCGTGAACACCAGGACCGCGGCGACCGAGATCAAAATCCGGCCCCGATACGGTTTCACGAAGCTCCAGATGCGCCGCAGGATGCTCGGATCATAGGCCTTGCCGAAGACTTCTTCCTCATCGCGGTGCGAGCCGACGACCGCCTTTGTCGGCCGCCCGCTGGTGTCTTCCTTCTCGTCGCCGCTATGTGTCGACATCACGCGGCTCCCGTTACAACGGGTCGGTCATCGTCCGGCCGCAGCTGCAGGTCGAAGAGAGCACGGTAGCGTCCACCCAGCGCCAGCAGTTCCTCATGCGTGCCGCGCTCGACGATCCGGCCGCCCTCCACGAACAGGATCTGGTCGGCATGCATCAGTGAACTCAGCCGGTGCGAGATGATGAGCGTCACGCGGTCCCTGGCGAAGCGTTTCATCGCTGCCCGGATCCGCTGCTCGGTGCCGGCGTCGATGGCAGCAGTGGAATCGTCGAAGACCAGCACCGATGGCCGCAGCATCAGGCTGCGGGCGATGGTCAGGCGCTGGCGCTGGCCGCCGGAAAGCGACGCGCCGCGTTCGTTAACGACTGTGGTGTAGCCCGCCGGGAGCCCGATGATGTAGTTGTGCAATTGGGCATACTCGGCGGCTTGCCCGATGCGGGTCTCGCGCGCCCATGGATTGCCGTAGGCGATGTTGTTCTCGATCGAGGTGGTGAACAGGAATGCGTCCTGCTGCACCACGCCGACCGCCTTGCGCAGCGATTGCAGCGTGACCTTGCTGATGTCCTGGCCATCGATGGTGATGGCGCCTGACGTCACATCGTAGAAGCGCGGGATCAGGTGCGCGATGGTCGACTTGCCGCTGCCGGGCGGACCGACAATGCCGATGGTCTCGCCGGATCTTGCCTCGAAGGAGATCCCGGATAGCGTCGGGCGGCCAGCGGCCGCGTAGCGGAAGCCGACGTTGTCGAAGCGCAGCACACCGTCAGTGACGACAAGGTCCCTGGCGTCGGGCGCGTCCTCGATGTCGAGTTCGGTGTCCAGCAGTTCGAACAGTCGCGTGCCGCAGGTCGAAGCGCGGGCGAATGAATTGACCATCAGGCCGAGCTGGCGCACTGGCATCTGCAATATGGTCATGAAGGTGAGGAACTGGGCCAGCGTGCCGACGCTGATCTGGCCCGCAATCACCTTCTGGCCGCCGAACCAGAGCACCAAGCCCATGGCGGCGAGGAACGAGAAATTCATGGCGCTGGTGTTGCTGACGCGGATGCCGACGCGCTGGTTGGCGAGGTCCAGCGCATCTTGCTTGGCGCGGTCGAACTTTTCCAGCTCATGCCGCTGCGCCGCAAAAGCACGCACGACACGGATGCCACCGAGGTTCTCATCCATCACCCGGCTCAGCACCGACAGCCGCTCTTGCAACGTCAGCCAGGTGCTGCGCAGCGCCAGCTGCGTGACCGAGGACCGCCAGGCGACGAACGGCACAAAGCTCAGGCTGAGCAGCCCGAGCACGAGATCGGTACTGATCAGCAGATAAGCGCCGACGCCGATCAGCACGCCGAGCAGCACGACGCGCAGGATGCCGGTGGAGAAGAACATGCGCACGCCGTCGAGATCGAGCAGGCCGAGCGTGATGAGATCGCCGGTATGGACCCGGTCGTGGAAGGAGAAGCTCAGGCGCTGGATCTTCTCATAGAAAGCCAGCCGCAGTTCATAGCCGGTCCGGTGGCCGACGGCCTCGCCATAGTAGTTCTGCGCCATGGTGAAGAGGCCGCGCAGGATGCTGACGACGAGCAGCGTGAGCGCCGTGTTCCACAGCGCGCGCTCTGCCGCAGGACCAGCCCCAGCAGTCAAGACGCCCTGCGCCTGATCGATGGCGCGTCCCAGCAAGCTCGGAATGAAAAGCTGCAGCGTCGCGGCAATGAAGGTCGAACCGATGGTGATGGCGACTTGCCAGGGATGGCGCAGCGTCATTCGCACGATACGCAGCAGGGTGCTGAGGCCTTTGCCCCAGGAGGCTTCCGCCACATGGACAAACGATTTACCGCGCTTCGCCGCGCCGCTGGTTGCATCCGTACGCAAGGGAAATACCCAGACCAATCCGGACATTAGCCCGGACGAATGAAGCAGACTCAATTCAGATGGCGATGTTACGCGTGTCCGACTTGACCGTTCAAGGGGCCAATGGCGGCATCGCACTATGCCTGAAAGGCGTGCAGCCGTTGGTCGTCGCGATCGTATTTGATGAGTGATGAGGCGAAGGCATACATGGCCATAGGCGAGAGTTTTGCCAAGCATGAGGCCGTGAAGCATTCCAGGCTTCTTGCACCCGATAACGGTGAGAAGGATGTCTTCGTTCATGCCACCGAGCTGACCCGCTCAGGGCTCAGCGCGCTGTGGAGGGACAGAAAGTGTTCGTCGAATATGGGCAGGCAAGAAAGGCCTGGAAGTCCGGAGCGTTCGCCTCGCCTAGTACCTTTTCACAGTGATGTTGACTGGTTGATTTCCAGCCATTCGAGGATGGGCAGGCGTTGCGGAGGAACAAGGATCTCGATGCTTCTTGGGACGCGGGGTTGACGGCGAATGAGGCCGTTGCGTTCGAGGGTGACGATCATCTGATGGACCGACGGCGGACTGACCTGGAAATGGCGTTGGATGTCGGCTTCGGCGGGCGAGCACCGAAACATGTGCGAATAGGTGTAGATGAAGGCCAGGTACTGCCCCTGCTTTTCGGTGAAGCCCTTGTCGGCGGGCCGCTGTGCAGCGTCTGATTTTTGACTCATCTTTGGATTCGTCCGGTGCCTCCGACGAGGAGGCCGCAATGAACATACGTTATCGAGTGGAACTGAGCCAAGCCGAACGCGACGAGTTGAACACCATGCTGAAGGGAGGCAGGCATGCTGCCCGTAAGCTCAAGCGAGCCCAAATCCTGCTTGCCGCGAATGCCGGAAGCAGCGACGAGGAGATTGCCCGGGTGGCGGCGGTGGGCGGCTCGACCGTCTATCGCACCAAGCGCCGTTTTGTGGAGGGCAATCTGGAATACGCAATGAGCGAACTGCCGCGTCCGGGGGCCGAGCGCAAGCTGACCGGCAAGGAGGAAGCCTTGCTGGTGGCGACGGCGTGCGCGAACCCGCCTGCGGGCCGACGCCGCTGGACGCTGGAACTGCTTGCCGACGCCATGGTCAAGCTGACCGATCACGATAGTCTGTCGCACGAGACGGTGCGCCGCCGGCTGGCCGAGAACCACCTCAAGCCGTGGCGCAGGGACATGTGGTGCATTCCCCAGATCAATGGCGAGTATGTGGCACGCATGGAAGACGTGCTCGATCTCTATGCCGAAGCGCCCGATCCAAAGCGCCCGGTAGTCTGCTTCGACGAGACCCCGGTGCAGCTCATCGGCGAGGTTCGTCAGCCCATCCCCGCCGAGCCTAGCCAGTTGGAGCGCTACGACTATGAGTACCGCCGCAACGGCACCGTCAATCTGTTCGTCTTTCTTGACGTGAACCGGCCTTGGCGAAAGGTCAAGGTCACCGCGCGGCGCACCGCACGAGATTATGCCCACTGCATGCGCGACCTCGTCGATGTCCATTATCCCGACGCAAGCTGCATTCGCGTCGTGCAGGACAATTTGTCGACCCACACGGCGGGCGCCCTCTACGAAGCCTTCCCGCCGGCCGAAGCCCGCCGCATCCTGCGCCGTCTGGAATTCCACTACACGCCCAAGCACGCCAGTTGGCTCAACATGGTCGAGATCGAGATCGGCGTCCTCAACGGCCAGTGCCTGGATCGACGTATCGACAATGCCGAGCGTCTCACCAGCGAGATCGCCGCATGGGAGCGCCAGCGAAACGCTGCCGGAGCTCGTATCGATTGGATGTTCACAACCGACAAAGCCCGAGCCAAAATGGGTCGGGCCTATCCGGAAGTGGTCAAAGAGTCAGAACCACTGTGGAAAGGTACTAGAAGCCAATACACTGGCCATGGCCCAAAATTGCCGCTCATACAAAGAAAAAGCCCGCTGCCGGGAAGAGGTGGCAGCGGGCTCGATTTGAAATGCAGCGCGGGAGGAGGTGCACCGCATTCAGCGCCGGGCATCGCATCTGGGAGGAGTAGATGGCCCGACAACAGGATCATATCGATCGCCGCAGATATTGCAATGCACAAATTGCATGTCGCATGTGCGAAGGCGTTACCTGGGTGTATGCATCGACATTGTCTCGAAAGACCCACCCACCAAAATTGTTGCCCTAGCTGGCCGCTGTAGAGGTTAATGGTGCTGGTCATTTTTGCTCTCCTTTGCGTTGTCGCAAGGAGGGCAGATCTGCGCCTGGATCGAAACGTCGAGCGCCGGCGCTCGTCAGCGACAAGCAGATCCGGCTGCAGCATGAGCGGCGCGCGTGCCAGGCCGCTCCCGAAAAAGCGTGCGGGCATCGATCGGCCGCACTGCAGCTAAGCCCGACGCGAACAAGAAGCTCCTCGGGCCTTTCGCGCGAGAGGCCGCTGACGATTGCGGCTTCGGCCGAGATGCAGCGGACGCCATGGCGCGGAGACGAAGTGATAGCGAACTCGGCCGCGTAGGCGTTTCGCCGCGTCGATCGTGCTGATATCGCCAGGCGTAGGTTCTTCACAAGACGGCAGCGTCAGGTTGGCGCGTTCGAGGCAGCCCTTGGCCTGCGGGCTGTTGGCGCACATGATGTCGATGTTCAGCTGGAGTACGCGGTGACGGAACCGATTAGCCTTGCTTGCAGCTTCATGCCGGGCTGCGGCCGATCCGCCACTGATATGGTGGTGGCGTGCCATTGACTGCCTAGTCGCCAACGATGCGATCCTTGTAGATGCGTGGGTTGTGCGAAGACTGGCTGAAATTTTCTCCGGCGTCCCGGCAAGAGCGAATGAGCGCGAGGTAAGGCGTGGTTTGGTCCCCCGTCTTTTCCTATGCTGCGCAGATCATGCCGATAGCAGCTGCGCGCTCCAGCGACCCTCGAGAGATAAAGTCAGGCTGCGACCTTCTTGCCGGTCCGCTTCGCCGGCGCCGGCGTTTCCGACTCTTTCGGTTTGCGGCCGAGACCTATGGTCTTGGCCAAGGCCGAGCGCGC
>NZ_JBVVQB010000100.1:0-10681 GCF_055811775.1 Mesorhizobium sp. WSM4844
CAACATGCTCGGCCGCGCCAAGAAGGTGTCGATCTCCAAGGAGAACACCACCATCGTCGACGGCGCCGGCAAGAAGGAAGAGATCCAGGGCCGCGTCGCCCAGATCAAGCAGCAGATCGAAGAGACCACGTCGGACTACGACAAGGAGAAGCTGCAGGAACGTCTCGCCAAGCTCGCCGGCGGCGTTGCGGTGATCCGCGTCGGCGGTGCGACCGAGATCGAAGTCAAGGAAAAGAAGGACCGGGTCGATGACGCCCTCAACGCGACCCGCGCGGCCGTCGAAGAAGGCATCGTTCCCGGCGGCGGCGTCGCACTTCTGCGCGCTTCGCTGGCCATCACCGTCAGCGGCGCCAACTCCGACCAGACCGCTGGCATTGCCATCGTGCGTCGCGCGCTGCAGGCTCCGGCTCGCCAGATCGCGGCCAACGCCGGTGCGGAAGCATCGATCGTTGCCGGCAAGATCCTCGAGAACACGGGCCCGACCTTCGGCTTCAACGCCCAGACCGGCGAATATGGCGACATGATTGCCATGGGTATCGTCGATCCGGTCAAGGTCGTGCGCACGGCTCTCCAGGACGCGGCCTCGGTCGCCGGCCTGCTGGTCACCACTGAAGCCATGATCGCGGAGGCTCCGAAGAAGGAGTCGGCTGGCGGCGGCATGCCTGGCGGCATGGGCGGCGGCGGCATGGGTGGTATGGGCGGTATGGATTTCTAAGGTCCACGCACCTCAACAATCTCGAGGGCGGCAGCGATGCCGCCCTTTTTCCTTGAAGTCGGATCCGGCCGGAAATGTTCGGCGCGTACGCCGGCCGTATGGCCGTAGTAGCGATGGTCGTGAAAGCAGCAGAAAGAGAACGAGCGCGCGGGCACGGATGCGGCGGAGAGCCGCTGGCGTCGTGGCTTCGAAGACAACCAACGTGTTCGAATACCGTTCAAGAGTATGAGGGAGCGGTTGCGAAAACGTGCAATCGGCCTAGATGATATTCGCACCTCCCTCAAGTCCGCCGAGAGCATGAGGCAGCAGCGACCCCGTCGAGATCAACAGAAGCGTGGGCTCGTGAAGCGGCCACAGTCAATCTGGGCCGGCATCGACCTGACTGCCATCCGGAACGATATAACGGTCGCAGCGGTGGCCAGAACGACCATCGGAAGAGCGTCCGCCCTTCGTTCATCTCGAAGAAGGGATGACCGACCACTCCGTTTTTCGCCAGCACGAATGCGGCAGCTCCATTGCGATCGCGGCAATTCGGATTGGCGCGGGGCGCCGCTCCGACCCTCAGGGCTGTCCCAGTCGGCACAAGCCATCGCTCAGCGGCGATCAAGCCATCGGCTTTCGGAATGACCGGCGACGCTTCGTCTCAACGATTATGCCGGTCGGGCTGTCGGCCGTATTCTTCGCCTTGAACACGGCGGTTCGCTTCGGTTTTGGTTTGGGTGGCGCTTGAGGCTCTACCCTTGGCTCCGGCGTTTGCTTGGTCTCTTGCTTGTGCTTGCGGGAGCAAAGCAAAGCCTTGGCGGTCGCCGCGTCCGCATCCGAGACCACGCCGGCCGGCTTTCCATCGAGATCGACCCGTGCGGCGCCGGCATCCAGTCTCGCCAAGTATTTGGCCATCCTGGTATATGCCAGCAAAGCTCTCCTCAATTCATCATCAGACAGTTCGCCGTCAAGCACCCGAATGTCATGATGGATGCCGATCTTGAGCGGCCTGGGCGCTTTCGGATTGAATGCCGCAGGCCACTTGGCCGATAGATAGCGGAAAAGCTGTGCAGGCGATTTGCCTCGGCTAGAGCTCAACATCATAAGCCTCGCCCGATTGTTTTCGTTTCCGATTCGGACCTTCCTGGCACTGATATATGCAATGATTATGTAAAAATGGGGCATTCGTCCCGCAGGGCAAAGCAGCGGGCGCCTCCTCATTCGGGCAGACGAAGTGCCTGGTGGACCGAGCAGGATCGGCACCAATCATGCCGAGCCGTCCCGATGGAGTTCACAGCCATACAGCAGGGTCGGTGGAACGCTGTTTCCCCATATTTCCGCCAGCCCATTAGCCCTTGGCAGCGTATCTGAAACGCCAGTAGCGAAAAGACTCGATGGCCTCCGCCGAGCCCGTCGGCGAGTAGGACCCGAAAGCGTCGCGGCTCCCCTCACTCGTTCGGCCGTTCCGTCGTACCAGGGCGTTTCTAGCGCGAAAGCTGCTCAGGCGACCGTTCCCTGATCTCGGCCGGATCGACGCCGTCCTGGGACAGGGCAGGCGAATGGCTGGCAAAAAGCGTTCCGCCGCAGCCCGGCGTCGATCACCAGAACCTGGCGCGGGCGCGGCGGAACTGCCGGGCGGCGGCCTAGCTGCCGCCGATGACAATAAGCGCAGCGAAATTCGGAAGGCTGTGAGCGACAGGCTTCGGACTCCCATTCGATTGACCGACTCGGCTCATGCCTGGACGGGCAGTATTCTGAGGGTGTTTGCACATCACGTTCATGGTTGCCACAATGGGGATCGCCTCAGAAGCGGCGCCCAATCGGAAACATTAGCACCTCCGCGTTTTGGCTCGGCTGCTTGAACTCCTCGCCGGCAACTGCCTCAATCAGCAAATCCAAGGCTTCGCGCCCCCTGCGGCTCATCGGGTCATCACCTCGCAGATAATGATACGCTCGATCTAGATGCACTCGCGCGGCGGAAAAATCGCTTGTCATTTTACCCTCTCAGTTGCCGCCCGCGTTAGCCGTCTACGAGGTGAGGGTCGCGCAATCGTCAATATCCTTAGACGTATTTGATTTAAATCGCAGATGAACCGGGAGTAACCAAACACCGGTTGTATGCGAGAGCCCCTGATTGTGTCGCCCTGGCCCGGTTGACTCTGCAACAGGGTTACCACAAGCCTTGCCAATGTGTCCCCAGCATCATCGTAAGCCGTCCCGAGTTTCTGACCTGTCGAGCCATGGCACGCGCAGGCTTGCGGCGGCAATCAGCCGGGTGGCGAAGATCGCGGCGAAGGCGGCAGCAAATCGGAAGCAGACTCCCGTTTGTGCGATCGGGCATTGATTCCTAGATAGGAAATTCCGCTATTACATCTCGCTGATGGGCGACAGCTTGCGAAAGCAAAAATGCAGGCGCCCCCTTGACCGACACCGAAAACAGCGAAATCAATCATCCATCGAACCCATGAACGCAACAACGCTGGCACACTGTCCTACTGGTTATTTCCGGCTCCAAGCGACCTATCGTGGCGCTCTTGTCGCCGGGTAGAGGCGGAGGAATGACGCACAGTTAGCGGCTCGTGAATCTGGAGGGTTCTGTGTAGTCGCGAGCCCGATTGGGTGGGCACGCACGGGTCGCGACTACATTGAAGCCTGATTGAACTGAACCGCGGGATGGCGGGCGGGGCTATGGGGATTTAGGGCTCGACAGTGTGTCCGAGGCGCCGGAGCGGGCTCGCCGATCGCTCTGGGGCAGTCGCCCGTCGTCGCGGTGCAGGACCATCTGCGACGCGAGAGACGGCGCCATTGGGTCGTTGACGCTGAGGTGCAGCGTTGCTGGCGACAACCAGGCTGCGACTTTGACTAGCGGCGCGCAAAGGCCCGGCAGCGACTGTAGCAGACGCCGGGATGGACGGGGCGAGCGTGTCGGTAGGCAGCGTATCATGAGGTGTCTGGCCAGATCGGGGCCTTGCGCGGGATCGGGCCGAGCGAGGCCATGGCGCCGCCGCAGCCCGGACAGATGTCCAGGGAGCGCCCTGTGAGACAGCGGTAACGCTGGCGATAGTCGGCGGTCGGGTCCGGCGTCAGCGGCATGGGCGCCACCAGAAGAAGACGGCACTGGGCGAGCTTGGCGACGCGGTGGCCGTTGGCGAGGAGGCCGTAATGGCGGATGCGATGGAATCCGTCTGGAAGGGCGTGCAGCAGGAAGCGCCGGATGAACTCGTCGGCGCTTAAGGTCATGAGCTTGTGCTTGGACTTGTCGTGGTGGCGATAGTCCTTCCAGCGGAAGCTGACCTTTCCGTGGTCCAGGCTCACGAGGCGGCTGTTGGCGATGGCGACGCGATGGGTGTAGCGGCCCAGATAGGCGAGGACCTGTTCGGGACCGCCGAACGGGGGCTTGGCGTAGACGACCCATTCGATCCGCTTCAGTCCAGCCAGTTGGGCGCAGAAAGTGGCAGGGTCGGCCAGGCTGGCGAGATCGCTGAAGAAGCGAAGCTGGCCGGCGTCGAAGGCGTCCCGCAGGCGCTCCAGGAATAGCCGCCTGAACAGGCGCGACAGAACCCGCACGGGCAGGAAAAATCCCGGCCGGCAGGCGATCCATCGCCGGTCCCCGGCCTTCCCCGGGGCAGGCTCGAGCGACAGGCCACCGCCCGGCACGACGCAGTGGACATGCGGATGATGGTGGAGATTTTGACCCCAGGTATGAAGCACGGCGACCATGCCGATCTCGGCGCCCAGATGCCTGGGATCGGCCGCCGCCACCCTCAAGGCTTCGGATGCGGCCTTGAACAGGATCGCATAGACCGCCGCCTTGTTCTGGAAGGCGATCTCAGCGATCTGGGCCGGGACGGTGAAGACCACGTGGAAGTATGGGACCGGCAGCAGCTCAGCCTGCCGCTCGGCCAGCCACTGGGCGCGGGCTAGGCCTTGGCACTTAGGGCAGTGGCGGTTGCGGCAGGAGTTATAGGCTTGCCGCACGAGGCCGCAGTCGGTGCAGTGTTCGGCGTGACCGCCCAAGGCCGCGGTCCGGCACGCCTCCACCGCGGCCATGACCCGCCGCTCGACACGCCCGAGATGGCCGGCATGGTCGCGGCGATAATCAGCCCCGTGACGGTGGAATACATCCGCCACTTCCAGATCCGGGCGCATGGCGCGCGGCTCAGCCGGGCGGCGTGATCTCCATGTGGAGTTGGTCAAAAGGACTGGCGGTCCGGCCGATCACAGCCGTTGAGACCTGGGCGTATAGTGTCGTCGTCGCCAGGCTGCGATGGCCCAGCAGGACCTGAATGATCCTTATGTCCGTGCCGGCTTCCAAAAGGTGGGTGGCGAAGCTGTGCCGCTAATTCCGAGCTCGGAATTATCGCCATAATTCCGAGGCCCAGATTATTCCGAGTGGGCCCCCAGATGGCGCGAAAATCCCAAGCGTTTCTCGGGATATGCTCACATGTGTGTCGGCATAATCAGAGGCTCCTGAGGAAGGCCATGAGGTGATCGTCGGGACGATACCGGCTGGCGCGAACATCAGCGGACGGCGACTTGGCAAGTGCGTCTTCCTTGAGCTTCATATCGGCCTGCAAATAAATGGATGTCGTTTCCACCGACTCGTGGCCGAGCCAGAGGGCGATCACGGAACGGTCCACGCCGTGGTGAAGCAAGTCCATCGCCAGCGTGTGTCGAAGCACATGAGGCGTCACATGCTTTCCGGACAATGAGGTGCAGTGACGACGCGCAATGGCAAGATGTTTGTTGAGCAAGTATTGCAGGGCGTCATGGCTCAGCACCGTGCCGGTGATGGTCGGAAAGGCAGGTTCTGAGGCCTGGCCCTGGCGCTCTTGAAGCCAAGTGCGCAGAACCGCGATGGTCTCTTTGCGCAGGGGTGTGTTGCGGACTTTGCGCCCCTTGCCTTGACATCGTACGTGGGCGCCGGGGCCGAGCACGACGTCCTGGCAGCGCAGACCGAGGAGTTCGGAGGCGCGCAGTCCGGTTTGGACGGCCAGAAGCAGCAACGCCCGATCGCGCCGCCCGCTCCAGATATTGAGGTCAGGAGCGGCGAGCAGAGCGGCCACTTCGATCGGCGTAAGAAAGTCGATTGGTCGCCGCAAATAGCGCTTGCTCGGCATCGCGAGCACGCGCTGGGCCAAGGCGCTGTGCTCTGGTGCGTGCAGGGCCACGTAGCGGAAAAATGAATGGATAGCAGCGAGGCGAACGTTGCGACTGCGGGCGCTGTTATTGCGGTCCTGTTCGAGATGATCGAGGAAAGCGCCGAGAAAGGGGGTGTCCAGATCAGGCAGCGTCAACGCCGAAGGCGCCTTGCCCAGAAATCGCTGCGCATAGTGCAGCAACAAACGAAAGGTATCGCGGTAGCTCGCGAGCGTGTGGGGACTCACCTGTCTCTGTCGCATGAGCCGGTCCATGAAGAACCCCTCCAGCAGAGTGGGAAATGTGCTGGCGCTCTTCATGCCGGTTCTCCCCGCTCGGATGGCTCCACTCGCAGTAGGGCGCACTGCAGTAACTCTGGCGTTGCGGTGAGATACCAGTAGGTGTCGGTGACGTGTGCGTGCCCGAGGTAAGTCGAGAGCACCGGCAGGTGGCGCTCGACATCGACCCCGTCGCGGTACCAGCGCAGCAGGGTATTGACGGCCATGCGATGGCGAAGATCATGCAGCCGTGGGCCCCGGCGGTCGCCGGCGCCGCGCAAGCCTATCTGGTGAGACAGTTTGACGAACGTCCATCGGACGCTCCAATGGGTCAGGCGGGCGCCGGCCTCGGAGACAAAGAAGCTTAGACTTCCCGGGTTGCGGCACAAATCATCTCGGCGTGTTGCGTAATCTTGCAGAGCACGCCCAGCGGAGGCGTGCAGCGGCACGTAGCGCGACTTGCCGAACTTTGTGCCGCGGACGGTCAGCACGCCGTTCGCCATGTCCACGTCATTGCGATCGAGCTTCAGCGGTTCGCTGCACCGCATGCCGGTGACCGCATATAATCCGAAGAGCGTGGAATAGGTGTGAGGCCGTAATCCGGTCACAGAGGGCAGTCGCCGCGCCGCCTCGAGTAAACTAGCGATCTCCTCGTCGCGATAAATGTAAGGCGGCGGACGTTGATACCGATCGGGAAGCAACCCCGAGACGGCACGGTGTTGCGTGGGTCTAGCGCGGCGCAGTACTCTGCAAAACGACGTGCGATCCCCAAGCGTCGCGCCCACTCGGCGGGCTGCGCGCTGGCAGGCTGGGTTGCCCATGCCAATGCGAGATCGGCGGTGACGTAGGTCGCGCCAGCCTGATCGGCGAACGCGAGGAACTGTTGCAACAGGTGTCCGGCCAGACGGAGCTCGTGCCCGAGGGCACGACGCATGGCCAGATACTCGTCGAGCGCAGCCTGCAACGGGCTCATGACGCAGCTTCCGGCCAAGCCATCCCAACGGTCCGTAGCGCCGCGATCCACCTTGGCGTAGATCTGCGTGGTGGTCGGCTGGCTATGGCGCAGGAGTTGTCCGATCTCGGTAAGCGAAGCGCCTCGGCGCAGCAGCTCGGTGGCCAGGGAGTGGCGTAGCAGGTGAGCCCCTTTGAACTTTGGGTTCAGTCCGGCGCGCTTGAGCGCGCGATAGACGACACAGTCGACGGCGCTGGAGCCGACCAGACCATGCAATGGCGCTCGCATGCGGATGAAGACCCGCCGCGTCGAGCAGATCGGACGAACGTGCCGCAAATAGTCGACCAGCGCCGCACCGACATCCGCCGGTAATGGCAGTCGTCCCAGCCGCTGGCCCTTGCCGCGGACGACAATCTCGCCCAGTTCCCAATCCAAATCGTCCAAGGTCAAAGCGACGACCTCGCCTGCACGCAGCCCCAAGCGGGCCAGGAACAACAAGATCGCATAATCTCGCTGGCCGACCGGCGTGCCGCGATCGCAAAACGCGAGCATCTGCTCGACCTGTTCAGGCGGAAGCGACTTAGGTAGGTTCACCAAGCTCCAGTTGTCCACCCCAGGCACTGCGCGAGCGAGATCCGTCGCGATTGCGCCCCGCTGTTGCAGAAAGCGCAGAAACGAGCGCAATGCTGTGATCATCAGCTGCGCCCGGCGACGGCTTCCCGTCTTTGCGTAACGGACAACGAAACGATGGACATCGATTGGGCGCAGCTCATCTAGCCGCATCGACTTGTCCTCAAACCGCCCGATCAGAAAGCATCGAACAATCGGCAGATAGTTGCTCAAGGTCGCCGGTGAGAGGCCACGCTCCGCACTCAGGTAGCGCCCGAAATCTCGGGTGAGCTCACCCAGAGGACTCCGATCAACCTCTGGCGGGACGGCTCGAATGCAACCGAGGTCACGTAAGTACCTGAGCAGTTGCCGACCGGTGGCCGCCTCGCCACGCCGCAAATGTCCCCGGCGGTGGCGGGCTGCATGATATTGGCGGAGAACCTCCTCATCGAGCACATCCAGCGAAAGGCTGCACCCATCGAGCCAGCGACTGAGATCCGCTACGAGCTCGCATTTATCGTGCACCGACCCCGGCGTGTAACCCTCACCGCCAAGACGTGCGCCGAATCCAACAATGTGAATGACCAACGGGCTCACATGGGGGCCCTTGCTTGGCGCCGTTGCGCCGCCGTTCCGATCCGTCATCGTTCGCCTCCTCAGAGTCGGGACAATCCCCGCCCGGAGACGACAGCCGAATAATACCGAGGCATAAACCGTTAAGGCTCGGCCCAGGCCTTTGAACTTCAACGAGTATCAAGCGAACTCGAACGGGGAGCTCGGAATAATCTGGGCCTCGGAATTATGGCGAAGGGTGTGCACCGTCACCCGCTTCTCAACGCCCAGGAACTCGCAGGCTGCTCGACAGGCGATCCCCAAGGTCTGTGGATGGATCGGGCCGCGGCCATCGCGCCGGGGAAACAGCCATCGTCCCGGCCTGGTCAACCGCCAATAGACGCGCAAAATCTCCAGCAGCTGCGGCGACAGCATCACATAGCGGTCCTTGCCGCCCTTGCCTTGCTCGATGCGAATGATCATCCGGCTGCTATCGATGTCCGTCACCTGCAGACGCGCCGCCTCCGCGGCGCGTAAGCCCACCGCATAGGTGGTCATCAGAGCGACCCGGTTCCTCGTCCCCTTCACGGCCTGCAGAAAGCCGACCACCTCATCGGCGCTCAGCACGACCGGCAACTTGCGCGGCGTCCGGGCGTAAGCGATCCGCTCAGGCAGATCAGATCGACCCAGCGTCACGCCGTAGAAGAAACGCAAGGCGCAAACCGTCCGGTTCAACGCGCCCCACGAGACCCTTCGGCCCACCAAGTGGGCCTGATAGGCGCGCACCTCTTCGTATCCCAGTTGATCGGGTGATCGTCCAAAAAATCGACTGAACTTCGCCACGTGATGCACGTAGGATCGCTGGGTCTCCGGTGACAAATTGCGGATCGTCAGATCTTCAATCATCCGCTGACGCAGAGGGCTTATCTGGGCCATCTGGGGTTCTCCTGTCTGGAAGGTTGGCTCGACACCAAATCTTCTCAGACAGGGGCCTCCTCAGGCCAGACCCGCGCATCAGCTACCGCGGCAGCGGTTTAGTTCAATCTGATTTGCACCGCCATGGGAATCGCAACCCGTTAATTCGTCACCACGACCTAGGGGTGCACTCCATCACTGTTCGGAATCATTGGAATACGCACTCAATGGAAATTATGCGCCTAACCGGCTCAGTTCTGCGTGGAAACCAACATACGAGGGCTGTTCTTGGTCGTCATGCCGCTTGCGGAGATTTCATTCATGGCGGCGACACCGGCACGACGAACAGCTTTCCGATGACGACCGACCGTCAGACGAAGAGCTTCGCCTGAATTCGCGAGAAGATGCCATCGACTCCGAGATCTGAGTGGCATCAGGTGCGCCTAGAGTCCACACCACCTAAGGCTCGTGATATGGAGCGTGCCAGAACTACGCGGTTTTGTGGAACGCTCATCAATGTATCGTGCCTACCTGGGATCGGCACAGCATGAATGGCCGCCGCATCTAGAACCCGGTCCCAACCGCGCATGGGTGAGCTTGCCTCTGGACCTATTGAGGCTTCATCAGGTGGTACCCGACGACTGATGAGAGGCTCAGTGGCATAAAACTGATGTACCTCAATTGGCAGCGACGGAACCCGATACGGCTGTAGCGCCGCATGAAATTGCGCGCTTTTTTCATACATCAGAACAACGTTTTGGAGATCACGATCCAGAGGTATCGCCCCGATTTGCTGTGCCTTTTCAAGCAGCTGTGCGATCGAACTTTGTCTAGTAAAGCGTTCCAACACTTCGAAGCTCTCATCATCCAAGGATTCAAAAGAATCCAGTACTACTTCTCGTATCATTTGGGTGGGCGATATGCTTGATGGATTTGCAGGTAGCGTAACATCGATGAGAGCGAGGAACGACACAGCGTCATCGAGACTCAGCAATCGCTGTGCGATTGCGTAAGCCAATATTCCGCCTGATGAGTATCCAGCCAATCGATATGGACCCCGGGGCTGAATCTCTCTAATCGCCACGATGATCTCTGCGGCTATCGCCTCAAGGGTTGGTGGACGAACTTCATCGAAAGACGGCCATGGCAAAGCATAGACGGGACAGTCTACGTCCATTTCCTTTACCAAACTGGGGACATAGGAACAATCGCCCAAACCTGTGGGAACAAAGAACAGCGGCGGCTGCGAGCCGGTTGCTTGAACGGATATCACTCCCGGATTGCTGAGCTGTGGTCCCAAGTGAATCTTCGTTGCAAAGTCCGTCAGAACAGGGGCTTGGAAGAGGTCGGCGGTGCTGAACTTCAGCCCAAGATCTGATGCTCGGCTCGAGAGCTGCACCGCCAGGAGCGAGTGGCCGCCGAGCTCGAAGAAGTTGTCGTTGCGTCCGACCCGCTCGACACCGAGGAGCTCGGCCCAGATCTCGGCCAGCGCCGTCTCGACCTCGCCTTGCGGCGCCGCATAGGCCGCCCGCGCATAGG
>NZ_JBVVQB010000101.1:0-10402 GCF_055811775.1 Mesorhizobium sp. WSM4844
CCCTCCGCCTCCCCCTTACCCGTGCCCGTCTACGACACCAATCTAGGAGCCAAGCTCTGGGCAGTTCCGCCTGCGCCGCCTCGGGGACATATTCGGGCTACGTTAATACGATGCCTATCCCGCTTACTTCTACGGACCAGCGCAGGCGGGCACAGCTACTGCAAGGACATCATTGCCTTGGGCAACAATTTCCTTGGCAGCGCGATCGGCTCGCACGCCGATAGCGTTCATTGGCGACCGGCAGGTCAACAAGGGCGAACTTCGACGAAGTGAGTACAGGTCTGACAATGCGCGCAGAATTTGCGAATAATGCGCGCCAGTATTCTGTAGATAGCAATCAACACAGCAGGACTATTCACAGTGAAGTCTAACGAGCAAGGAAACAACATTATGGCAACAAAGCGAATGAACGTGTTGCGGGGACTCACAGCGGCCGTCGTCCTGTTGCTGGTAGGACAGCAGGCGGCCGCGGCAGACCTTGCAGAACCGTGCGACCCGGATGAGGGTGCCTTGTTCAGGGAATGGCCAAGCCCTTGGCAGATCCGCCTGCGCGCGTTGGGGGTTATCACTGAGGATTCGGGCTACGTTAACGCGGTGCCCGGCTCCGGTCTTTCCTATTCGAACACCGTAACGCCGGAACTCGATATTTCGTATTTCTTCACGGACAATGTCGCAGCCGAGCTTATCCTCGGCACCACCTATGCCAACATCACAGGCCAAGGCTCGATCGGCGGGCTGGGGAATATCGGCAAGGTTTGGCTGCTGCCGCCCACGCTGACATTGCAGTATCACTTTACCGATTTCGGCGCCTTCAAGCCCTATGTCGGCGCCGGCGTGAACTATACGATCTTCTATCATCAGCAAGCCGGCAGCGCCGATGATCTCAAGGTCAAGAACACGTTCGGCACCGCGCTGCAGGTCGGGTTCGACTACATGGTCGACCAGCACTGGGGCGTCAACTTCGACGTGAAGAAGCTTTTCCTGAAGCCAGACTTCGACGTCACGGTGGCCGGCGCGAAGCAGACGGGAAAGGCGGAGCTCGATCCCTGGCTGATAGGCGCAGGCGTCACGTACCATTTCTGACAACGGAAGGCGAAGGCGGCTTACGCGCAGCCCGAGTCGAATGAAGGGCGCCTCGTGCGCCCTTTGCCGTCGGCCCGACGGTCCACTCTTGTCAACCCGACATACACCCAAGGTCAATGTGACTTGGGGTTGTCCGAGCTGTCGGATATGCGACGTTAAAAGTCATCCGACACAGCCGGTCCGATCGATCGCCTTGATCTAAAGGGATTTTCCTTTGGCGCGCATATTGCATCGTTCATCCGGACACGGATCAACGGACTGACGACAGCCATGCAGAGAATGTCGATAGCCAACACTTTGTGCCGGGCCCAATTTCGGCCCTTCCAGGTGCAGAAAAAGGAAGGGAGTGTGATTGCAAGCGTCATGGGGCTTTGAACATTCCATCATTGTGGACAAAAAATACCCTGCTGGCTCGGCGCCAACTCTTCAGTCTGCTTCACCCGGCCAGTTCCTGGATATCCGCGCAGTCGCACGGGTCATGGTGACTGCCGTCTCGGCTGCACCCCGCGTGCTGACTCCTTCGAGCAACGCTCAACGCTGCTGCACACCGGCGATGAAAAGCCAGATCCAACAATGCGTCTCCCGAAAACCGAAGAGGTGAACAGATATGGTCAAGATCGGCGCTTCGGCGCTCTCGTTATTAATTGAAGGGGCATCGGGATCGGCAACCGCTGGGGCGCTGGCCAACGGTTCAAACGGTGCACATCCACCGCTAGCGCCGAGCGATTTGGAGCGGGCACTGACGATCAACGATCGCTATCGCGGGCTCACCGTGAATGTCCCCGAGGGGCCGTTCTGGCTGACTGGAGCCAACGCGTTCATATACCGCCGGACTAGCCATGGCGAGCAGCAGTTCATGCGAGTCGATGCTGCCACGGGTTTGAAACGGCCCGCCTTCGACCAGGCCCGTCTGGCGGCGGCGCTAAATGAAGCGAGCCATAAGAGCTATCAGGCAGGCGATCTTCCCTTCGAGCGTTTCGAACTGACCGAGGATGGTCGCAGGCTCGACTTCCTGATTGAGCAGGTCCGGTGGAGCTGCGACGTTGCAAGCTATGTTTGCACCAGCACAAACTTGGATGTGGACGCGCCGGACTTTCAGCTCCGCCACGACTACACCCCCCCGGCTAAGAATAACCCCGACCAGAGGAGCGTCTCGCCCGACGGCAAATGGATCGTCTATATAAGGAACCACAATGTTTTCCTGCGCAGCAATGACGGATTGCAGGATGTTGCGGTGAGCCGGGATGGATCAGAGGGCAATTACTACGTCTTTTCGACACTGAGCTGGTCGCCGGACTCGCGCCATCTCGCGGCCTACCGCGTTCGCCCCGGCTACAAGCGGGTGGTCCCGTACCTCAATTCGTCGACGGACCGGTTGCAGCGCGAATATTCGGCAATGGTCTATCCCAAGCCGGGCGATGTCCTTCCGCTGCCCCAGCCGGTCCTGTTCGAGATTGCCAGCCAGCGCCAGATCGTGATCGACAACGCCCTGTTCTCCAACCCCTTCAAACTTTCCGCTCTCCAATGGTGGGCAGACGGTCGCGGCTTCACTTTCGAATATAACCAGCGCGGGCATCAGCTCTATCGGCTGGTCGAGGTAGACGCCGCCACGGGCCGCGCACGCTCGCTGATCGAAGAGACCAGCACGACCTTCGTTGATTACCGGCCGCTGGTGATGAACCAGTACCGTACCGGGAAAATCTTTCGTTACGATGTCGACGACGGGAAGGAGATCATCTGGGCGTCCGAGCGCGACGGGCACGAGCACCTGTACCTGTTCGACGGCCAGACGGGCGCGCTCAAGAACCAGATCACCAGCGGTGAGTGGGTGGTCCGCGCGGTCAACCATGTCGATCCGGTCAAGCGCCAGATCTGGTTCGAGGCGAGCGGGAGGAACCCGGGGGAGGACCCCTATTTCGTCCATGCGTACCGCATCGGCTTCGACGGTGCGGGGCTGACTGAGCTCACGCCCGAGCCGGCCAACCACCATGTCGAGTTCTCTCCCGACGGCCGCTACTATGTCGATCTCTGGTCACGCATCGATCTGCCGCCCCGCATGATGCTCTACCGCGCCAGCGACGATGTCAAACTCATGGAGGTGGAGACCGCCGACCTGTCCGAGCTCGTCGCCGCCGGCTGGCAGCCGCCACTCAGCTTCCACGCCAAGGGGCGCGACGGCAAGACTGATATTTGGGGCGTGATCCACCTGCCCGCCAATTTCGATCCGAAGAAGAAGTACCCGGTGGTGGAGAAAATCTATGCCGGGCCCCAGGGCTCCGGCGTCCCGAAATCCTTCTCAACGCGGACAGAGCCGCTCACGCAGCTGGGCTTCGTCGTTGTGCAGATCGATGGCATGGGTACCAACAACCGCTCGCGCGCCTTTCATGACGTTGCCTGGAAAAATCTGAAGGACGCAGGCTTTCCCGATCGCATTCTATGGCACAAGGCGGCCGCCGCAAGGTATCCGTGGTACGATATCTCCAATGTCGGCATTTTCGGCTGGTCCGCAGGCGGCCAGAGCGCGGTGGGCGCGCTGCTCTTCCATCCCGAATTCTATAAGGTCGCGGTCGCCAACAGCGGCTGCTACGACAACCGGATAGACAAGATCTGGTGGAACGAACAGTGGATGGGGTGGCCGGTCGGCATTGAATATTCCCAATCCTCCGCCATCGACAATGCTTACAGGCTGCGGGGCAAGCTGATGATCGTCGTCGGCGAAATGGACCACAATGTCGACCCGTCCTCCTCGCTCCAGCTTGCCGACCGACTCATCAAGGCGGGAAAAGATTTCGACATGGTCTATGTGCCTGGTGCCGATCACGGCGCGCCAGGCATCTATACTGAGCGCAAACTCCTGGACTTCTTCGTTCGCAACATTCTCGGTCAGACCCCACCCGACTGGGACGCTAAACGAACATAGCTGCAAAAGAGCAAATCGTCACGATGATGCTTCGGCAGCTTCTGCCTATAGCAATCCTCGCGCCCATTTTGTTGGCTGTGATCGAGGCGGCGAGCGAGCGGAGAACCGCTCGGACGAGCGCCTGCGCCGATTCCTGCGCAACGGGCCTTAGCAAGAGGGAAACAGGAACGATTCCGACGCTCGACGGCCGCAAAGCGGGAATTGAGGACAGGGCGCCCGGCCTCTGCCTGCCTCGTCGATGACCGTACGCTTCTGTCCTGCATGCTTCGTTTTGCCTCCGCTCGCCAATCGCGGCTTTCCCGGAAGCGGGACGGAAGCGGGGGTGGGCGGCGAGTTGCGACCGGAAGGGCCGCCGTCCAGGCGGACCGCATCCGTAGGACCGAAACGAAGAGAAGGACCCGAAGCGAGAGCGAAGGGTTGCGGGATGACGCGGCGGCACTAGAAGGGAGTGCCGCCTACCCTGCTCCGCCGAGGGGCCAAAAAAGAAGAGCTGCGCCCGCCCTTGCCCGCGCCAGGGCGGGAGCGGAATGGCTGAGACGCCTGAGATTGCCTAAGAAAACCGGGGGCTGGTCCGCGCTCCGGGAGGCGCGCTGGGCCAGCTACGTTTGCAGGCTCAACAGAATCTCGCACGGGTCAGCGTCAAGCACTGCAGTTACGTCGAGAAACTCAATGACATCGAGACGCCGCTCTCCACCCTCGACTTGGCCACGAAAGATTGCGGCCGACCAAGTTGCTACCTGCGTCTGGGTCAGGCCTTTGGCCTTGCGCAGCGATATCAGCTGGTCCAGAAACCGCTGGTGGCGGGGAGAGCGAAGAGATTTGGGCATGTAGGCGAACCGGTATGTCGCGCTTCTTCTCGGGCTGCAGGTCCGAGGCCCGAATGAACTCCTTCGTCAGATCGAAAAACTTCATGGTCTCGTAGGGACCATCACTGGGTAGCGCGCAGCCAAAAAAAGCCATCATAAAAATACGTCGCTGCAGCCTCTCGATTACTGGCGGAGATATTGCTGTCGAAGATGAAAGCCCGCCGGCCCTCAGGCTTCGGCTTTGTTGTGTTGACAAACGCCATCACGCCAATCTTATAGAGGCGATTGCAGGCGTGAGGAAAATATTGGTAAGGAACTCGACCACAGCGTTGGTGCCGGCAATGGAGCGCCGGAAGCCCTGTTGGATTTCTGCCTTGATGACGCCGACAAACGGAACAGACGCTGCCCCCACGCTTCCTTCGAACACGATGACCATACCACCGGGGATACGTCGTGCCAGCTGGGACTCGGCAAGTTTGGTCGCGATTTCTTTTGATCCCAACAAGAATGTTGCGTCGCTAGAGCCGACAAGCTCTTCTGCCGTCTTCAAGAAGGTGCCTGCACCAAACCTGACGATTCGCATCTGGAGGCTTTGGCTCTGACCCGACAGTGCATCAGTCATGCGAAGTCGAAAGGCACCCATAGGTTCAGCGCTCAGTAGCTCCAGGTTATTAGCATATGCCGGGGGCTGAATAGATTTGTCGTCGTTGCGACGAAAGACCTCGTGAACCGCAACGCGGTTCACCTTTAGATTCTCAAACAACATAGCTGTTCCCCTACGCCCTATAGAACATGTAATCTCACGATATCCCGGTCCGGAGAAAGGTTTCTCTGACAGGTGTCATGGCAGTAGAGGGAAGATCCGCTCCGCGCCGAGTAGGCGCTTGTCACTGAGACGCCTGCCCCCGGACGAAACGACACTGCGCCTTTGGCCGCACTGCGCCATGCTTTTTCGGTGCAACGGAATGGCCCTGCCGCACCTCCCGACGATGACAGCAATTTCATTGCTTTTGACTCGCGCTAGCCAGCGCCAGGGAAGTGCCGCTCGGCGGCTCGTGGAAGTGCCCACCGGATCGCCGGTGATTGCCAATCAGTTCCGTATTCCGGGTTGGGCAGCGCGAGAGGACCCGCAACGGGGAGTCCAGAGGGACATCTGCCGGGTGGTCGAAGTGATGTATCCGCTAGGCGGTCTTCCCATCCAGCCGATATAGTGCTCGGAACTCTCAATGGTACTTCTGACCTCTGTTATCGAAGGCAATCTTTGTGCCCTCCAGCACGTCAACCACAGCTTTATTTATGATCCCGTCTTCGATCGACCCTGACTGATACGAAATTCGCGCGCCGTTCTTCCGATCGAATGTTGCGTATATGATCTGCTCGGCATCGCAAACCACTGCCAAGTTTGGATTGTGCGTGACCATGATGATTTGTCGGGCCTTCTTTGCCTCATTGAGGACTGGCACTAGTAGGCTTACGACCGTCTCATTGTCCAGATTCTCTTCGGGCTGATCGAGCACTATCGGGTTTCGACCCTTGTCAACCAGCAGATAGAAAATCAGCAGTAAGGCGCCTCGCTGCCCGGGCGACAGCTGTTCTATCTGGGTATCCTGAAACAGCAGAGTGTACTTCGGCTCCAGATACTGAAGACCGAAAAGATAATTGTAGACCTCTGCTGGCTCTTTGTCCTTGCGCATGAGAACCCTGATCCCTGGAATATTGCTCGCCGCCTTCTCAGCGCTCTGCGTCAGCAGGGAAGCAATGTCCTCGGCAAAGCTCGTCGCCTCGGCCGCGCTCTCGAAACGATATCTCTCGAACCTGCTTCGGACTGCGAGGAAGCTCTCATCTTCCCCACGAAGCTCACCGATATTCTGCTTGATCGCACCGAATAGGTTAGTTGCAATCGCGTCAGGTGAGCCTAGGAGCTTGGCTTGGAATTGAAGCTTGTATTCGTCCCGGATCAGAGAATTGCTCTGTATCAAACGTTGCAGCGGCGTAAACAACTCCTCCCGCGCAGTTCGCTGTTCTTCCAGAACCGAAAAAATATGAGCTGTTACCTCCCGTCGCGAGGCCCGCTTTTGCGCAAGCTTCGTTGGCAATTCGTTTATCTGAGCGACCCTTAGCTTCAGTCCCTTGAGGCTTTCAGGTTCCGTTTCCGATCCTTCAATCGCCTCAAGTGCGGTTTGCCATTCGTTCAAGGCTTGTTTGTACGCTTGGTATTTCTGCTGCGGCTCATTCAATTTCTCCGAAAGCCGCTTCTGCTCCGCTATCAGCGCTGTCTCGGTCGTAGCGGCGCTTTCCACGTTCTTTGTGATCGTGTCGTCACTGCTGGCTAGCGTTTGCTGATGCTCTGTCAGGACATTACGATTGACGGTCAGGGTGATCAGGTCTTCTGCTTTCAACCCGGTAGTGGCAAGGTCGTCGGCGATCTCGGACACGAAGGCTGCGAGTTGCTTCTCAATAAGTCCAATTCGCTCGCGGATGTTGCGGATCGATCGCTGCTTTCTGCCGATGATCTGCCGGTCATCGGCAGCCTTTTTGGCCTCATTTTTCAGGCGATCCAGCACCGCACCGATCTCCGCCAGTCTGGCGCTTGCTTGCTGCTGATCGGCGGTGAGTTCATCGGTGGGCTGCTCGACTACAGACGGTTTGATTGCAGCGTGTTCCTCAATCTGCTTCCCCTTGAGCCGGATCTGCTCCTCAAGGTTTTTTTTCGCGTTGGGATGAAGCTGATCTTCGATATCCACAATATGCTCGTTGAGCGCCCGCAACGATTTGCGAAGCTCATTCGCCCGGGCCCGGAAGACATTTTCTTGCTTGTCGATGAGCTGATCGAAGCTCAGAGCCTCAAGGCGCACGTTGATTGGGACGTGAGAAAAAATCACCTCTCGGAGTTCCTTCTCGAACCCGTCAGTCTTCCCTGACACATGATCATTGCACAGAGCTTCGAATCGGCCTTGGGGTATGTACCGAACGAGTTCGACCCGTTCGGCCGACGGATCGTTGGCAAGGCTCATCAAACATGGATCGCCAGCTAGCCAAGAGAGCTCGCCAACGAATTGGCGAGCTGGCTCTCCTGCTTTCCCACGGAATCGATCGCGTTTCAAAAAGGAGAAGTGGGCACTTTGTTGGGAGTTGCCCAACAATGCCAAGATATCGGCGAGCGCGCTCTTGCCGCTCCCTTTGTTGCCGATGATTGCGATGAGGTCAGGGTTTAGAGGAATCTCAGTTCCATGCAACCAGGTATCGGCAAGCGTGCTGTCAGGGGCCCTGTCTACGCGAATCCGATCCATGTAGAAGGTCTTGTGCTGGTTGATACGCTCCAGTTTCGGTGGCCGTTCACCTAGAAACGAGCGCTTCGCGGGCTCTCTCAGCGCTTGCAACAATCCCTTCCAGGTTGGATCAGTCTTGATCCACGTGCGCTTGCCAGACGGAAAGTCGCCGTATCCACGCTTATCATTGGTCCCGTTTCCTCGGAAGCAGTGAGCATCGCTGCCCGACACGGCAAGTCGAGGGGTACCCTTCAGTGCAGCCTGGAAATTGCCAAGCCATTTCTTATTGCTCTCAGTCTCAACACCACAAAAGGCTGCCCAGAGATCGGGGCTTCTTGTCTCAAAGATTGGAGAGGATTCGAATAGACCTAGTGTGTAGGCGTAGTGGTTGGCCCAGTCGACAGTATTAAGGCCATCGTTGGTTGAGAAGGGCATAAAGCCGATTGCACGAGCACCAGGCACAAGGCGAATTGCTTCCTTGTATGAGTCGACATTCACTTCTGCGATTTTGCAGCCGGCGATGAACGCCTCCGCGTCGTCCGACGCAACTTTACTCTTCTCAAATCCATGTTTGGCCAGTTTGTCTACACCAGCATATCGGGCATATTCGATAAGCGCGTCGCGAGACAGCGGTTGATTGATCAGTTCGAGCTTCAACCGCGAGAGGAAGTCTCTGAGATGTTGATCACTGATCTCATTGGAGAAAAGAACATGAGCGTTTAGTCGCCCCTCCATCGGCGCCGCCAAACGCAGTTCAATACCAGGGAAAACAGTTTTCATAAGTACCGGCGCAGCGGGTTGGCCCTGCCGCGCCTTGAGGGCGAACCAACCATCGAATGTCCAGTAGTCCATGAGCCCAAACGCAGTCGGACTAGCGTCATTCAGCGCCCAGATCATTTCATCAATGAGCTGATCGTTTCGAGCTTTATCAGATCCGAATGGTTCGCCGTTCCAATGGAATGATGCCGGGGAGTGTATGTGTAAGTCCCATTCACGCCATTCAGATCCTCTGGAATACATGTTCAGGAGCCCTCCGGATCAAGGCATTAACTGGCCGTGATCCCCTTATTGTCCCACTATCGACCAGTTCTAAGCGACCCGATCGCGCTGCCGTACATTAACCTTAGGATCTCGAGACAACGCCTGCTCGCCACCTTCTTGTAACAGATACGCTTTGCTTTACGTCCGCATACGCGCATCTGCAGACCCCCTTGAGGTATTTACACTGACGCCGCCTGCCGAAACACCGCCGATCATCGTGCGTTGCGCACCGGCAGCGCGTGAAGAGCAGGCAGCCGAGCCATACTCAGTGGCAGCGTTGACGGGCGGATGCAGTTTGATCCGATGACTGCCAAGTCATGCGCCACTTAGCGTTGAATCCGCTAATATAATGTTCCGGCCGGTATCATCTCGATTTCAGATGGCTTGGCGCCACCTGGCCTTCCCCCTGAAAAGTCGTCGTGTGTGAATGGCGTTCGAGCTGACAAGGTTGATGAAACGGCCAGACACGGGACAAGCGACTACGAGGCTAGTCTAGAGCCAGGTTGGAGGAGCGGACGCGGACGGTCAGGCGGGCAGCCTTGCGCGACTATTTGGAAATCGTGGGGTCAGGCTGCTTGTCGGGCCGAACCAGGTCGATGTGGCTGACACCGAGGGCCAATGCGAGTTCATAGATCGTGATGATCGTTGGATTTCGTCGGCCTTTCTCCAAGCCGCTGATGTACTGCTGACTGAACCCGGAAATTTCGGCAAGCTGTTCCTGCGTCAGACGCTTCCGTTGCCTGATCCTCTGCACATTCCGTCCAACCAACTTGCGCATGTCCATGCATGCAAGCCAGCGGAATGCGCAGCTTGAGTTTATCAACTATATTATGTAATCCCCATTTAGAGGACGGAGGGCTTCTCGGGGACCGTTATCGGGAGATAGAATTAGCGATGGTACACCCTGGATCGAATACCCCGATTGCCGACGAGGTTCCTTGGTCTGAAGGCCTTACCGCCTACGACAAGGCGCACTTTACCATTTATATGAGGCTCCTGGACGCCTCAGCCGATGAGGCACCCGAAAAGGAAATGGCCCATCTGATCCTCGGCATTGATCCGGCACTTGAACCGGAGCGGGCCAAGAAGGCGCTTCGGAGTCATCTCGCCCGCGCGAACTGGATGGTGACGACCGGCTACAAGGAATTGTTCGCCAGCTGACAAATTGCGCAGTGCTCGGTTATTCAAGTACGCAATTCCTGTGGCAGCTAGAGCACGTCCCGTGATCGATGAATCGATTGTGATGTGACGACGAGCTTCTCCGGTGATTCAACATCCACCTT
>NZ_JBVVQB010000102.1:0-9712 GCF_055811775.1 Mesorhizobium sp. WSM4844
TCTCGTCCTCCAGTCGCATTTTTCGGGGGCGTTTGCGCCGCCCCTCATCCGGCTGCCGCCACCTTCTCCCCGTATAGAGACGGGGAGAAGGGAGCTTGCCGCAGCCTCGGCGCTCTTTCAGCAACGCCCGCAAATTGGCGAAACCATTGATGACAGCGTCCTTCTCCCCGTCACTATACGGGGAGAAGTGCCCGGCGGGGCGATGAGGGGCGGCGCGACTTTTTCCAGTTAAGCTGATGTATTGACGAACACTGCCGCAAGCGGTGAACGCGCCACCACCGGCGACGACTGGATGATTGCGGTGTTGGTCATCGCAAACGGAATGATGCGGTCGATCACCCGTTCGAGTTCGGCCACCGAGCCGACATGCGCCAGCGCGATGAAACAGTCCTCGCCGGTCACCCGATCGCACTGGGCGATTTCCGGCAAGTCGCGGATGATCTCGGCGACCGCAGCCAACTGCCCGGGCACCGGCCTGATCCGCAGCCATGCCGACAGCTTCATGCCGAGCGCGGCCGGGTTGATCCGCACAGTATAGGCCTCGATCACGCCGCTCTCCTGCAGCCGCTTGATGCGCTCGGCCACGCTCGGCGCCGACAGGCCGACCGAGCGCGCCAGTTCGGCGGTGCTGGTGCGCGCATCCTTTTCCAGCAGGCGCAGGATTTTCAGATCCGCCGCATCCAGATCAGCATTTTCGTTTCGAATGCGTTTCAGGGAAAACTCCTTTGTTCAGGAGAATAAACGATCTCTTTGATTGGCCATTGCCCATATAAACAGGTAAATCTGCCTGCGATAATGAGCCTATGGATGATCAAGCGCAAGCCCCAGTTGCTATCCCTGCCCTCGCCGGCTCTGCCTTTGGCAAGCTGGCGACATCGCTGCCGCCGCATGTCTGGTTCGGTGTCAGCGCTGTGTTTCATTATCTCGGGCCGGCTTTCGCCGTGCTGCTTTTCCCGCATGTCGGCGTGCTTGGCATGGCCTGGCTGCGCATCGTCACCGCCGCCCTTGTCTTTGCGCCGCTGACCCGGCCGTGGACGGCCTTCGCCCGCGCCGACCGGCCGACACGGCTGCTGCTTCTCGCCTTCGGCGCCTGCCTCGGCGTGATGAATTGCTCCTTCTACCTGGCACTCGACCGCTTGCCGATCTCGCTGGTCGCGGCGATCGAATTCGTCGGCACCATCGGCGTTGCGCTGATCGGCGTCAGAAGCCGGCGCAACCTCGCAGCGCTTGCCGTTGCCGTCACCGGCACCTTGCTGCTGATCGACGTCAAATGGTCAAGCGACCCGATCGGGCTGTTCTGGGCTTTCCTCAACGGCGCGCTGTTCGTCGGCTACATCGTGCTTGGCCATCGCGTTGCCCGCGCCGGCGCTGGCGACGGCATCGCCGGCCTGGGCGCTGCCATGGCGGTCGCCTGCCTCATCGTGCTGCCGATCGGCTTCACCGATGCGCTGCCGGCTTTCTCGGCGCCGCCACTGCTCATCGCCGCCATCGGCGTCGGCATCTGCTCCTCGGTCATCCCCTATATCTGCGACCAGCTTGCCATGTCGCGGCTGCCGCGATCGAGCTTCGCGCTGATGCTGTCGTTGCTGCCGGTCACCGCCACGCTGATCGGCGTCATTGTGCTCCGCCAGATACCCAGCCCAACCGATTGCATCGGCATCGCGCTGGTGGTGGCCGGCGTCGCTTTTCACAAACCGGCAAATGCCTGATCAGGCAAGCTTCTCCTTGAGAAAGGCGATCGTCCGGCCCCAGGCGAGGTCCGCCGCGTTCTTGTCGTAGCGAGCCGCCGACGTGTCATTGTTGAAGGCATGATTGGCGCCTTCATAGACATGGATCGTGTACTCGACTTCAGCTGCATCGAGCTCCTTCCTGAAGGCGTCGATACCGGCATTGATGCGGGTGTCGAGCCCGGCATAATGCAGCAGCAGCGCCGCCTTGATCTTCGGCACATCCTCGGCCTTCGGCTGCATGCCGTAATAGGCGACAGCGGCAGCCAGATCCGGCGCATTGGCAGCCAGTGTGTTCACCGTGGCGCCGCCCCAGCAGAAGCCGACCGCGCCGACCTTGCCGTTGCCGTCCTCGCTGCCCCTGAGGAAAGCGACCGCTGCGACCGCATTGGCAGTGGTTTGCGCCGGATCGAGCTTGGAAAACTGCTCGCGCGCCTTGTCTTCGTCGGCCGGCGTGCCGCCGAACGGCGACAGGAAATCCGGGGCGAGCGCAACGAAGCCTTCCAGCGCCACGCGCCGCGTCAGATCGCGTATATGCGGGTTGAGCCCCCTGTTCTCATGCACGACGATGACGGTGCCGAGCTTGCCGGACTGGCCGGCCGGCTTGACCAGATAGCCCTTCATCTCGCCACCGCTGCCGGGATAGCTGATGTCCTCGCCGGTCACGCGTGAATCGTCCTCGGCAACAATCGCCGCCCGGGCTGAATTCGCCGCCAGCAGCGGCGCGATTGCGGCGGCCGCCGCACCTGATCCGGCAAGCCTGGTCAATTGTTCCATGAAGCGCCGCCGGTCGAGCGTCAGATGCGTGTATTCGTCATAGGCGTCGATCATAGCCTGGGTAATGGCGGGTCTGTTGACGGCGGGGTTGGCAGGGCTCGGTTTTGTCATGGCGCTCTCCTCGGCTTCGGGAACATGTCCGCCGCGCAAGATAGGGTAGAAGCCCGCACGGTCCAGTCACGGATCGGTGAGGCGCTGCTGACGCAAGCGCAGGTCCGCCAGACCGGCGGCTGGTCCAGGATGACACCGTTCGACTGGTGCGCTGTCCCACTTTCTCCGATCCGCCGTGCCTGTCGAGCAGGCCGGCGCTATGGCTGGCGTGCCATAGGATTTGCAACTCCCCCGCCTGGACAGAGAACAAAACGGAGACACTTCTGGCCTTTCGCTGCCGAATCACTACATTCGGGGGAGATGTCCGGCTTTTCGGAAGATATGCCTTTTTTTGATGAACCGAACGCGCGGCCCGTGGCCCCGTCGGGCATTGCTGCGCGCGCCATGGCTGCCCGCAGCGGCCATGCCGATGCACCCGATTATCTGAACGGGCTCAACCCCGAGCAGCGGCTGGCGGTAGAAACCACCGAGGGTCCGGTGCTGGTGCTGGCCGGCGCCGGCACAGGCAAGACGCGCGTGCTGACCACCCGCATCGCTCACATCCTCGCCACCGGCAAGGCCTTCCCGTCGCAGATCCTCGCCGTCACCTTCACCAACAAGGCGGCGCGCGAGATGAAGCAGCGCATCGGCCTGCTGATCGGCGAAGGCAATGTCGAAGGCATGCCGTGGCTCGGCACCTTCCACTCGATTGGAGTGAAGCTGCTGCGCCGCCACGCCGAACTTGCCGGGCTCAGATCCGACTTCACCATTCTCGACACCGACGACGTCGTGCGCCTGATCAAGCAGCTCATCCAGGCCGAAGGACTGGACGACAAACGCTGGCCGGCCAAGCAGTTCGCCCAGATGATCGACGGCTGGAAGAACAAGGGGCTTGGCCCCGCCGAGATTGCCGAGGGCGACGCCCGCGCCTTCGCCAACGGCAAGGGGCGTGAACTCTACAAGGCTTATCAGGAGCGGCTGAAGACGCTGAACGCCTGCGACTTCGGCGATCTCCTGTGCCACCCGATCCGTATCTTCCGCGCCAATCCGGACGTGCTGAAGGAATACCACAAGCGCTTCCGCTACATCCTTGTCGACGAGTACCAGGACACCAACACCGCCCAGTACATGTGGCTGCGGCTGCTGGCGCAGCGGCCGAATGCCAAGCCGATCTCCCCCCTTGAGGGGGAGATGTCCGGCAGGACAGAGGGGGGTGCCTCGCGCCGACAGGCTGGAGGGACAGCGCCCCCCTCTGTCGCCTCCGGCGACATCTCCCCCTCTAGGGGGGAGATTGGGCGCTCTTCATCCGAAGGCCGAGCTAGGTCCACCATAAACATCTGCTGCGTCGGCGACGACGACCAGTCGATCTATGGCTGGCGCGGCGCCGAAGTCGACAACATCCTGCGCTTCGACAAGGATTTCCCCGGCGCCACGATCATCCGGCTGGAACGCAACTACCGCTCCACCGCGCACATCCTCGGCACCGCCTCCCACCTCATCGCCCACAATGAAAGCCGCTTCGGCAAGACGCTGTTCACCGAAAAGATCGCCGAGGATGACGAGAAGGTGCATGTCCATGCCGCCTGGGATTCCGAGGAAGAGGCCCGCGCTGTTGGCGAAACCATCGAGGCCTACCAGCGGCAGAAGCACAATCTCAACGACATGGCCATTCTTGTCCGCGCGTCCTTCCAGATGCGCGAGTTCGAGGACCGCTTCGTCACCCTCGGCCTCAACTACCGCGTCATCGGCGGCCCGCGCTTTTACGAGCGCCTCGAAATCCGCGACGCGCTGGCCTTCTTCCGCGTCGTCGCGCAAGGCGCAGACGACCTCGCCTTCGAGCGCATCGTCAACGTGCCGAAGCGCGGGCTGGGCGAAGCCACCATCCGCCAGATCCACGACACCGCCAGGGCGCTGCGCATCCCGATGCTGGAGGCTGCGGAAAAACTCGCTGAGAGCGACGAGCTGAAGCCAAAGCCGCGCGCAGCGTTGCGCCAGGTTGCCGCCAATTTCGAGCGCTGGCAAAAGGCGCTGGAGACCACGCCGCACACCGAGCTGGCCGAGACCATCCTGGAGGAGAGCGGCTACACCGACATGTGGAAGAACGACCGCTCGGTAGAAGCGCCCGGCCGGCTGGAAAACCTCAAGGAACTGATCCGCTCCATGGAGGAGTACGAATCGCTGCGCTCCTTCCTCGAACATGTAGCGCTGGTGATGGATGCCGAGCAGAACGCCGAGCTCGACGCCGTCAACATCATGACGCTGCATTCGGCCAAGGGCCTCGAATTCGAGACGGTTTTTCTGCCCGGCTGGGAGGAGGGACTGTTCCCGCATCAGCGCGCGCTCGACGAGGGCGGCCGCTCCGGGCTGGAGGAAGAGCGGCGGCTGGCCTATGTCGGGCTGACCCGCGCCAAGAAGAACCTGCATTTGTGGTTCGTCTCCAACCGCCGCATCCACGGCCTGTGGCAATCGACGATCCCGTCGCGCTTCCTCGATGAATTGCCGGAAGCCCATGTCGAGGTCGCCGAGAGCGGCAACTCCTATGGCGGCTACGGCAATGCCTATGGCGGCGGCTCCTTCGCCTCCGGACGGGGCGGCCAGGCGGCAGGACGGCAGAATCCTTACGGCGCTTCGCGCTTCGACAATGTCGGCGCAGAAAAATCCGGCGCCTTCTCCAGCACCTATGCAACGCCGGGCTGGCAGCGCGCGCAGCAGAACCGCACCGAGGCGACCGACCGCAACTGGGGCTCGCGCTCCGGCCACCAGGTCGAGCGCATCGGCTATGGCGAGACCGACAGTGGCTATGGCGCCGGCCGTACCTCGATCAAGGGCCGCACCATCGACGGCGAACTGGTCGCCAAATCCGTTGCCGACAAGCCGTCGGCCTTCAGCGTCGGCGACCGCGTCTTCCACCAGAAATTCGGCAACGGCAACATTGCCGCCATCGACGGCAACAAGCTGACCATCGACTTCGACAAGGCCGGCCAGAAACGCGTGCTGGACGGGTTTGTCACCGGGGTGTGAGTCTCCCCCTCACCGATACCGCGCCTGGTTCCATTTGTGACCGAGCAGCGACAGGATGATGATCAGCCCGTTGAAGAACTGGACATAGAAGCCGCTCAGGCCTGCCGCGACGACGCCGGTCTGGATGAACGACACGGTGACGGCGCCGATGGCGCCGCCGACCACGGTACCGACGCCGCCCCAGGTCGGCGTGCCGCCAACGAACACCGATGCCAGCACCGGCAGCAAATAGCCGTCGCCGGCCGTCGGCCACCAGGTGAAGTTGATCATCACCGAGAAGGTGCCGGCGATCGCCGCCCCGATGCCGACGAAGACGAACACTTTCACCCGCACGCGCTTGACGTCGATGCCCATCTGCTGGGCGCTGTCGGGATTGTCGCCGACCACCTTCACCTGCGCGCCGAAGCGATGCCTGTTGTAGAGCAGCGCCGACAGCACGACGAAGCCGATGGCCCAGAAGATCTGCACCGGGATGCCGTAGAGCTGGCTGGAGAAGATCTTGTACGCCCAGCTGTCGACAAGGCTGGTCAGCGCCGTCGACCTGCCTTCGTTGATGATCTGGATCAGGCCGCGCAGCAGGAAGTTCATGCCGAGGGTGGCGATCAGCGACGACAGCCCGCCATAGACGACCAGCGACCCGACCAGGAAGCCGAGCAACGTGCCCGTTGCAATGGCGGCGGCGATGCCGAGAAACGGGTCGTAGCCGGCCTGCACGACCAGCGCGAACACCCATGAGGCAAAACCCATCGTCGCCGGAAACGACAGGTCGATGTCGCCGCAGGTTACGACGAAGACCAGCGGCACCACCACGAACAGCGCAACCGGCAGCGTGGTGAGCACGGAACTGTAGAGATACCAGGTGGTGAAGACGGTCGGGTTGGCGATCATGAACACCGTCATCATCACCACGAACACGGCAAGCGTGCCGAGTGCGGCGCGGTTGTCGAGGATGAAGCCGCGCATCCAGTGATCGGATGGGTGTTTCCACTCTTTCCGGGGATTGCCGGGACGGGAGATGCCTGCGGACGGCTCGTGCAGATCGGGCTCCATCGTCTTGCTCATCGTGCTCTCTGCTCCGGGTCGCCGGCGTCGTGCAGTCCCGGCAATCCACCCGGATGCGCGACGTCTTCCATGAAGTTGATGAGGTCTTCGGCCGACTTGACCTGGCTGCGGTCGGCGGTGAGCGCGACCTTGCCGCGGTCCAGCACGACGAATCGATCGGCGATGTCGAAGACGTGGTGGATGTTGTGGCCGATGAACAGGATCGACCGTCCGCTCGCCCGCACCTGGCGCACGAAATGGAAGACCTTGGCGGTCTCGGTCAGCGACAGCGCCGTCGTCGGCTCGTCGAGGATGATCAGGTCGGCCTGCTTGTAGATTGCCCGCGCGATCGCCACGCCCTGGCGTTCGCCGCCGGAAAGCTGGCCGACGATCGATTGCGGCGTGAACACTTTCGAGGTGAAGCCGATCTCGCGCATCAGCCGGCTCGCCTCCTCGATTTCCTTGTTGACCTTCAGCCAGCCGAGAAAGCCGGTGAGTTCGCGGCCCATGAAGATGTTGCGCACGATCGTCTGCTGCACGGCCAGCGCCCGGTCCTGGAATACCGTCTCGATGCCGGCGTCGCGCGAGCGCGCGGCGCTCCAGCCGGTCACCGGCTGGCCGCGGATGAGGATCTCGCCGCTGGTCGGTTTGACCACGCCGGAGAGGATCTTGATCAGCGTCGACTTGCCGGCGCCGTTGTCGCCGATCAGGCCGACCACCTCGCCGCGGTCGACGCTGAGATTGACCCCACCCAGCGCATAGACCTGACCGTAGGACTTGCTGATGTCGCGCAGCTCTATAAGGCGTTCTGCCATGGCGATCCTCGCTTGGTTCCGGCTGCGGTCGCAAGACCGGCAGCCGTGTCAAAAGGTCAGCGCAGCGCCTGCTTGGCGAGCTCGGCGACGATCTCGTAATTGTCAGGCGTGACGAAGCCGGCGCCGGTGTCGACATTCATTGGCGCCAGGCCCAGCACCACCTGCTGGCAGAGGCTGAGGATCGGCAGATAACCCTGCAGGAACGGCTGCTGGTCGGCCGTCAGCTGGACCCAGCCGCCCTTGAAGCCCTCGACGATCTGCGGGCTGGTGTCGAAGCCGAAATTGAAGATATCGCCAGCCTTCCTGCCCGCCGCCTGCATGTAGGTCGGGACGTTGCCCAGCATCTGTCCGCCGGGATAGCCAACCGCCTTGACATCGGGATTGTTGAGGAGTGCTGCGGTAATCACCGGAATGGCCAGATTAGGGTCGGAAGCCCATTCGCCGCTCGGCAGCGAAGAGAGCTGGATGACCTCGACGCCCGCCTCTTTCAGGGCGGCGACCGTGCCGCGCTCGCGCGCGCCGCGGCTCTCGTTCTCGAACGGGCCGATCATGATCGCCTTGTCGCCGGCCTTGAGCCCGGCCAGCTTGAACGCCTCGGCGCCGAGCGCGCGGCCCTGCTCTTCCTGCTGGGCGCCGACATAGCCGCCGCCGAACGCTGCCGTGACCTTCGGCACCGGCACGTTCTGGTACATCATCCTGATGCCGTCCTTGTGCGCCTGTTCGGCCAGCGGCATGATCGAAGCATCGCCCGGGTGGCCCATCATGGCGATGCCGCCGGGCTTGACCGCGACGGCCTCGCGCAATTGCTGCACCATCTTCTCGACATCCCACTGGGAGAAGATGTAGTCGACCTTCGGCCCAAGATCGGCCTCGGCCTGCTTGGCGCCATTGTAGACGATGGTGCCGAAGGCGTCGCCCTCGGCGCCGCCGACGAAGAAGCGGATGTGGACGTCCTTGCACCACTGGGCATCGAGCGCCTGGGCAGGCAAGGTGGAGATTGCGGCGGCGAGCGCCGTGGCGACCGCCATGACGGTCGAGCGCAGAACTGTCCTTCTCATCGTGATGCTCATGCACTTATCCTCCCTTTGTTCCCTCGCAAGCCGAGGGGTCTTCGACGAATGCTTCGGCTTCTCGCCGCAATGCTTCGCTGGCCGGCTCCCTGCTTGATGCATGTCGTTGCCGCAAAACCGCTGCACACCATTGGGTCAGGCCCGAGGGCATGCTTTTGCGCGACATGCATTAGCCTCACGCCGGGTTCGGCAGATACGTCGCACCTCCCCGGCATTGCTTGAGGTAGTCCAGCGCCCGCACTTGCCCGGTAATCTCAAGGTCGCCGCGATAGACCGGGTCGTGCCAGCCCTCGATGTCGATGGCGCCCCTGTATCCGGCCAGCCGCA
This sequence comes from Mesorhizobium sp. WSM4844, assembly GCF_055811775.1. Classification (NCBI taxonomy): domain Bacteria; kingdom Pseudomonadati; phylum Pseudomonadota; class Alphaproteobacteria; order Hyphomicrobiales; family Phyllobacteriaceae; genus Mesorhizobium; species Mesorhizobium sp. WSM4844. The sequence continues at coordinate 8,869 of NZ_JBVVQB010000102.1, forward strand.
ATTCGCTGATCACCCGCGTCCAGTCGCTGTCGCCGAAGCCAGGCGTGCGCATTTGCACGAACGGCAGCCGGCCGAACACGCCATGCTCGCGGATCACGTCCCAGCGCACCGTCGCGTCCTTGCCGTGGACATGAAAAATGCGCGGCGCCCATTTGCGGATCTGCGGGATCGGATCGATCAGGTAGACGAGTTGGTGGCAGGGCTCCCATTCCAGGCCGAGATTGTCATCGGGCAATTCATTGAACATCAGCTCCCAGGCGTCCGGATTATGGGCGATGTTCCAGTCTCCATCGGCCCAGTTGCCGTCCATCGCGCAATTCTCGAAGGCGATGCGCACGCCCTTGTCGGCGGCGCGCCGGGCCAGTGGTCCCCAGACCTCGCGGAAGCGCGGCAGGCTGTCGGGCAGCGGCTTGCCGCGGAGGCGGCCGGTGAAGCCGCTGACCATCGCGGTGCCGAACAGATGCGCATGGTCGATGGCCGTTTCCCAGGCGTCAAGCACGCCGCGATCGACATCGCCGCTTTCCAGCGGATTGCCGAAGACGCCGAGCGAGGAGACGACGACGTCGGCGTCGCCGATCGCCTCGCGGATCTGGCCGGCCAGCCGTGGAAGATCCTTGCCGCCCAGCGTCTGCCAGAAGAAGGGCTGGATGCTTTCGAAGCCGAGCGGCAGGATCGCCTTGATATAGGCGGCCGGGTCATCGAGATTGGCCCGCACCATGGTGCCGATCCTGATGTCGAGAAGCGGGTTTGGCATCGTCACCCTTCCCAGAGCAAGATGAGGTTAGTTTTGGTCATTCTGCCGGTGATGGTTTGGGACAAGGTCGAGGGGTCTGGCGAAGGGCGT
>NZ_JBVVQB010000103.1:0-9380 GCF_055811775.1 Mesorhizobium sp. WSM4844
AGGTGGATGTTGAATCACCGGAGAAGCTCGTCGTCACATCACAATCGATTCATCGATCACGGGACGTGCTCTAGCTTCCACGTTTCGTTGAGCCGCGCTGATCGCTCGCTCGAGGCCGGACTGCGGCGTTCGTCCGGACAACGAACTGGTGGGTGACGTTGCCCCAGTTTCTATCCAGTTTTGAGTTCGTTTCCGGCGTGGGTTGTGCCCTGCTGGGCGGGTGAAGCGACCGGCGCTGGCGCAGAGCCTTTGGCATAGCGCAGCGCGAGCGACCGTCGCGGGTTGAAGGTGCTGGCGAACTCGGCCGGTGTCTGCCAGGCGATTTGGGAGTGCGGCCGCGCGGTGTTGTAGTCGGCGTGCCACAGGGCGATCGCGACGCGCGCCTGAGCCAGCGAGGTGAACAGCGTCTCGTTGAGCAGTTCATCGCGCAGTCGGCCGTTGAAGCTCTCGATGAAGCCATTCTGCATCGGCTTGCCGGGCGCAATGTAATGCCATTCGACGCGGTTCTGAACCGCCCAGGAGAGGATGGCGTTCGAGGTGAACTCGCTGCCATTGTCGCTGACGATCATTCTCGGCCGGCCCCGCTCGGTGATGAGCCGGTCCAATTCGCGGGCAACCCGCATGCCCGAGAGAGACGTATCTACGATGAGTGCCAGGCACTCTCTCGTGCAGTCGTCGACGACGGCCAGGATGCGGAAGCGGCGCCCGTCGGTGAGCTGGTCCGATACAAAGTCAAGCGACCAGCGCTCGTCGGGCCTCAGCGGAACCAGCATCGGCGCCCTGGTCCCGATCGCCCGTTTTGCGGCCGCCACGGCGGCGAACGGCGAGCTTCTCCTCCCGATAAAGCCGGAACAGCTTCTTGTGGTTCACGACCAGGCCCTCCCGCCTCAGCATCACGAGAAGACGCCGGTAGCCGAACCGACGACGCTCCTGCGCGATCGCCTTCATCCGCTCGCGAACCTCGCGGTCGTCCGGCCTGCTGGTTTCGTAGCGAACCGTCATGCGGCAACAGCCGATGGCTTTACACGCCCGCCGTTCGCTCATCCCGAAGCCTTCCTTCAGGCGGGCGACAGCTTTCCGCTTGGCCGCGGGCGTCACCATTAATGGGATGGTCCGCCCCGTCCTCCCGCAGCATCATCTGGGTAGTCACAACAAAGGAGGTTGCAATGTCCCCACGCAATGCGCCGCGCCCTGCGGCCGTCTATGGTGTCGATATCGGCAAGAACATCTTCCACGTCGTCGGCTTGGACAGCGACGGCGAGCCCGTCCAGCGAGTTCGCTTCCGACGCGACACGTTGATGAAGTTCTTTGAGCGGGCAGCGCCGGCAATCGTCGGGATGGAATCGTGCGCTGGATCGCAATGGATCGCCAGGAGACTTCAGGCACTGGGGCACAAGGTTCGCCTGATCCCAGCGCAGTTCGTGAAGTCCTACGTGAAGTCGAACAAGAGCGACATCATCGATGCCGAAGCTATCGCCGAAGCAGCCACGCGGCCGACGATGCGATTTGCCGCGATCAAGAGCGAGGAGCAAGCCGACCTCCAAGCTTTGCATCGGGTGCGCGACCAGATGATCGGCACGCGAACCCGTCTGATCAATCAGATGCGAGCATTCTGCCTGGAATACGGCATCGCATTGAGACAGGGCGCCGGACTGTTCAAGCTCGACTTGCCACTGGTTCTCGATGACCTTTCGAATGACCTCACGCCGGCAATGCGCAAACTGCTCGTGGACCTGTTCGCAGATCTGCGCCAGTTGGAGCAGCGCATCAACGACGTGACGAGGGAGATCGCAGCGATCGCAGACCGAGAAGATGTTGCCCGCCGGCTCATGACGATCCCCGGAATCGGCGCGTTGGGAGCCACCGCGCTACTGGCGGCCGTCGGCACCGGATGCCAGTTCCAGAAGGCTCGCGACCTGGCCGCATGGCTGGGGCTGGTCCCTCGAGAATACTCGACCGGAGGCAAGCAGAAGCTACTCGGCATCAGCAAGCGCGGGAACCGCTACGTTCGCAAGCTGCTCGTTCATGGCGCGCGATCATGCTTCCGTCACCTGGATCGAACCCGGGATCGCCTGGGAAGCTGGCTTGACGGGTTGCAGAGCCGTATGCACCCGAACAAAGCTGTTGTCGCACTTGCCGCCAAGATGGCGCGCATTGTCTGGGTTGTCCTGACCAAGCCGGGAGCGCTCTACGAACGCAGGGACCCTGCTTTCGCCTGACGCTCCGGCTCGATTGCAAGGCTCGGGAATAGTGATGCGAAACAGTGGATCAGCATGCCGTAAGCCCTGTGCAAAAAAGCGGGCTTCGTGCCCGAACCATTTATTGGGAACGGCGTGCGCGGATCTCATCATGGCCTGGCTGCAACAGCAGCTCACTCGCGAGAGGCCGGATACATTTATGCAACTGGAATCGTCATCGGCGATGTCGCGAACCCTTGCACGGACGGGGCGGACCATACATTCTTTCCCACAAGATCCTTCAACGCGGCATTGTCGAGCATGGCGTCGGCCAGAAGCCGCTTCAGCCGCGTGTTCTCGTCCTCCAGCGCCTTCAGCCGCCGAGCCTCGGACACATCCATCCCGCCGAAGCGGGCCTTCCAGTTGTAGATCGAGGCGTCGCTGACCCCGTACTTGCGGCACAGATCGGCAACCGATACCCCGGCCTCGTGTTCCTTCAAAATTCCGATGATCTGCTCTTCAGAGAAGCGGCTACGTTTCATGTCCTGGTCCTCTCGATGGGCCAGAACGAACTTCAAACCGGATTAGATCGCAGGGGCAAGGTCATGGGGCTTTGGCCCTCCTTTCAAGACCAATGGCGGGTCGCCCCTTTTGGCTCAAAGCAAACAATCGCAGATAAGGCCAAGGATGACCGCTTTTCGCCGCATGCCGGTCATCCAATCGCTCACCGCCGCGCACGAAGAGCGGACATTCAATTCGCCGGCGCCCCGCCGCTCGAATTCGGTACCCATTTAACTATAGGATTGCCGGCGATCCATCAGTCGGACTTCGCAGCATTGTCCCGGCAGCCGCCCGACGTTCGCCTGTGTCGTGCCCCCTGCAAATTCGAACAAAATCAGAACAACGACTTTGACAAATCTTAGAATCGGCAGATGATACCCGATCAACTTACCAGTGATTCACGTTTAGTTTGGATGCTGTGGCCCCCGAAACGGATTGACGGCCGTTTAGGCTTTACCACCTTCATCACTCAACAATTGATGGGATAGAAGTCATGGCCAAAGACTCTGCGCTTTTGTCCGAGCTGCATAAACTCATCGGGCAACGGATGGAGGCCGGCCAGATCGCGAAGCCGAGCGAAATCGTTGAGGAGATATTCAAAGACAAACCTCTGACAGGCCCGCATGCCGACTTCTATAGAGCATTTGCCAAGAAAGAACTTGTGGATGTCGTTACACGCATGTTGAAGCGCGTGGGCATGAGTGACGATCCTGCGTCCCCGCAGATGGTTTTTCCCGGCCATACTCGCTTGGCCAAATCGTATCCTGTGCTTCGGAACGGCGAACGGTCCCTGGTTCCAATAGGCCTCTGCACAACGCAAGAACTTTTTGACCACGTCTCGCTTCTTCGTAAGCAGGCAAAGGGCTGCGAAAACCACGCTGCAGAATTGGTTGAGTACCTTGCCACCAAAACTACCCAGGAGAAAATTGAAGCGCAAATCGAGAGGTCTGAAAGAGCCGTAGCCGAGCCGGCATGAATCTTCCGGAGCCATAATTTGGCTTAGTCAAGCAGATGGTCGAGGATTGTCCTTCGATGAGCAACTTTCTCGAGGTAAGCTGACTGTTCGCTCGTGAGGCACGACCGTACAAGCACCATTTCTCAGTCCTTCAGGGACAAAAGTTGCGCTTTTTCCCGGCTTCGACGGATCGTGAGCTTGAAGTCTTGAGTATTATTCGGCTGGCACAGGATTCGGCGCAGGGACTACGACCGCAGTCGAGGCCTGGGCCATGTTGAACCGCAGCACCTCCTCGAAAACTCGGTTGCGCGCCTTGGCGTGGGTAATAAGCGAGGCGGCCGGCATTACATAAAGGTGCAGCGGGATATCGTCGTCTGTGCCGATGACGAAGTCGTCATAAACCACCCGTTCGCTTAGCGAGAACACGTCCTTGAACCCGGTACGCTTCATGTCTTTGTAGAATTCGTCATCGATCTCGACGACCGAGAAGGCGAACACTTCTCGCACCGTCTCGATCCGGTCGACGAGCTCGCTGGCATAGAGGCGGCACTGCAGGAGCGCCTTGTTGTTGTCGAAGATGTCGGCGCCGGGCTTCTTGAATTCGATGATGACTAGCCTGTTGGGATGCCCCTCATTATCCTTGGAAAAAAAGGCCGCGACGTCGGGCTTGCGCTGCTGCTTCGACTCTGTCTCGATGCCGACATCGCGGACGATCTTCGCTAGGGTCTCGTCGCTGTAGATGCTGGAGTAGGACAGGAATTTGTCGTCTACAAGCCAGACATTGTTCTCGCGGATATTACTGCCATCGCTGTGTTTTTTCAGGATCGCATCGTGAAGGACGTGCTCCGCAGATTCACGCGGCATCTTGGCTAGTGAGTCGATGACTAGTGCCCGATGGACAATGAAGCGGGCCAGATCGTCGCTGGCGAGATGAGAGATATCGTCGAAGTCGACCTTGCGGCCTTCGACCATGTCTTCCACGAGTTGGTCTTCTCGCCGCGCCTGCTGCGCCCGATAGGTTTTGACGATCTCGTCAGCGTCCAACATCGCAGCATCTCCGTTCAGGGAATCGACGGTGATGAACGGATAGTATTTCTGAAGCTTCTCTATATTGGCGGCCTTGAACGCATCGATGTCGCCTTCCGCCGTCTCGTTGATCATGGCCAGGCATTCTTCGTGGATGCGCGGCATGAGCATGTCGCGGCTGATCGGCGACACGAGATCGGCGTCGGAGGCCGTCTTTGGAATTTCGAGCTTCTGGCGCTCAATATTGGAGCTGCGGTTCAGATAGGTCGAGGTGATCGAGATGAGATAGCGGCAGATGTCGAACCGCTTGCTGATCTGATACTCCTCGACGCATAGCTGGTCGGCACAGAGCATCGCGACGATCCCCTTGCGCGGGGCCTCCTCTCGGAACAGATAGCAGTCGAACGTCTCGCCGCTGACCTCGAACGACCGAGTCTTCAGCGCCTCGATCTTCTCGCCTGACAACACGAATGTATCCGGAAAGGGCTGCTTCGAATTGTGGGTGAAGGTAATCGAGATCGTCTTTCCGGCCTGCTTCTTCAGAAACAGCAATAGACGCAGGTCGTCGCACATCGAACTGACGAGCTTGGTAACCTGCGTGTTAATTTTCTCCCTGAGCTCGGAAATCGTTATCGTTGTCTCCAGCTTTCCCGAAGTCGCCGTCCGCTTAACATCTTCCGGCTTAAAGTCGGGAGTGTAACGGAATTCGACCAGATGTGTGGGTAGTTGGCTGCGAACCTCGACGCGGTTAGCATATTTCAGAAAGGAAAGACGGCCGACACCCTTACCACCGATATCGTCCTTGTGGCCTGTGCAGATCTCATCGAAATAGTTGAGATTATCCTGGGTGAACCCCTCGCCATTGTCGGAAACAGTAATCCGGTCTAGGACGTTGCGCACCTCATCGCCCAACAGATCCGACTGCTTCTCGAACCAGAGATCGACAGAAATCTCGTTCGCACCGGCGTGGATCGAATTGGTGATCCCCTCACGGATCACGTCCCGCGCCGTCACGCCGCCTTTGTAATGTTCGGCGATGAACTTCTTGAGATTAATCCGTGCCATGACGACTGTCTAATGAGGCGGCCCTTGGCAAGCAAGTGGGCCGCTATTGCCGCAATGGCTTAGAAGACCCTTTTCACTCTCTAACGCAGGGAGTTGATATGCCAACCACACGGGAGAGAGGCGCGACGCGAAGGCGTCGCTCCCTTCGTCTAGCGGCAGGCGCTGGGGGGACAGGCACCGAGGGTGCCTTGCATCTTCATGAGGCTTGGCTCGCGCGGCCCAGGCCGCCGCACCAAGCGGCAAAGCAGCCTGATCGCTATCGGCCCCGTTGCGGCCACTTTTGACTCTCGCATTTTGGCTTTTCAGCGCGAAACTGGCCTTAGGCGATGAATGGAAAACGGCCAAATGTTCCTGGTCTGTGCTCGAAAAGTCGCATAAAGGGCAGTGTGGAACGTCAGCCCGAGATCGGGTCCTGCAGAGGGCGCAACGTATTAACCTTGTGCTTTGGGGAGCACAGCATAATCGCACGTCTTCATCGCCTGGCAGCTTCATCATTGATGTCACCTACCTTGGAGAGCGAGAGAAGACTGTTAATAGTTGGGCACGGGTACGAGCTGTCTCGGTCGTTCGCTCGATCGAAAGCACTGTGCTTGGAGGACGCTCTCCATGATGCAAGGCGAGAAGGTGCCGGCCTACTTCCTTGTCCGCTGCCGTGAGCCGATTGTAGTGGCGAAAGAAAGTCCATCCAGGTATGGCGTACGGAATGTCGCTGTCCAAAATGAAGGCGTTTGAACGCTTCGCTGGAGCGTCCAGTTCCGTGTGCCAGCGCGGCTAAAGCGCGCCGGTTTGCGCGCATGCAGCCCAGAAAGGCCTCGAGTTATGGAATAGACAAGCTTTACAGCGATAGGGCCGCTCCGGGGCTTCAGATCCAGTGGCAACCTCGGCTGTGTAAGTCTCCACCACCAGGCTGAAGGGCTTTGGCATGTTACATGCATCTCATCGACAAACGCGCTCACACTGAGCAGAAATTGTCCATGACCACGCAAAAACGGACCATTCCGGTCCGCGAGGCTACTCATGTGTAATCAGGCTGTTAACAGCTTATGGCTCGATCGTTAAACTGGCTGCGTCCACCTAAACAGAAGGACTCACAAAATGACTTATCCCGTGGGTTCGCCGTCGGATGGCTCTCTGCAAGAATCTATCGAAGCAAATGGCCATCATAATCCTCGATTTCACGGCATTGATCACATAGCTTTGGCGGTTCATAAACTAGACGACGCTATCCACCTGTTTCAAGATGTCCTTGGTTTTAAGCTTAGGCGGCGATTGCATATAAAAGGTAAGAAGACTGGGATGGTGTGTGCGGACATGGTTCGGAACGACATGTGCTTTGTGCTTTGCCAAGGCACAGAGCCAGAGTCGCAGGTGTCTCAACTTGTCCAAAACTACGGGGTTGGTCTAGCTCATGTTGCATTATCTGTCGACGATGTGTCGGCGGCGGTCAATACGCTTACAGCGCGGGGATTGTCGTTCGACACGACCATTATTGAAGGACCTGGCCTAGCACAAGCATTCTCTTCTCGATGCGCTAATACGGGGATAAGTTTTGAACTCATCCATCGGAACGGAGAGGAAGCATTTCTTGAAGACAACGTACAAGAGCTTTTCGAGCAGCTTGAGCAGTCGGGAAAATACTGATCGAAGAGGTGTGGTCCCCCGGGTTTCGCAATCCGACTTCAGGCGCGCCCGCCGGCCTACCAGGGTCCCGCAAGACTGATCGAAGGTGGCATTCCAACTGGACGAAAGGAAAGCGTCACCTGATCTGCGCCAGGCACGGTGAGCTGCCACTGAACTGTCATCCAACGGCAATTATCCCCGACCTGTTACGCCGTGGGGCGCGGGTTGAGCAATCGGCGAAGACTTGGATCAGCGTACCTCCACCGCCTGGATCGCCACGGTATCGCCTTTAGAGCTTCTGGCCTGAACCTGACATCGTCCTGTCCGACAGCCCGCCCGCGCGCGACAAACTCGAGCCTTCCTCAGATGCTTACGTCCAATGTCCGACAATGTCGGACACTAGATGTTTAGTCCCGGCATTTGCTGGAGCGGATTAAGGTTGAAGCGTTCGGGCTGTGCGGCCTAAACCTTGCAGATGAACTCATAGGGTGTGAGGCCTTTGAGGGTCTTGAGCCTGCGGCCGAAGTTGTAGGCCGAGATGAAGTCGGCAAGGTGCTGGCGGAGTTGGTCGTGGCTCTCGTAGTAGAAGCGCCTGACCGTCGCATCCTTGATGGTCCGGTTCATCCTCTCGACCTGGCCGTTGGTCCACGGATGTCTTGCCTTGGTTGTCCGGTGTTCGATGTCGTTCCTGGCGCAGGCGTATTCGAAGGCATGGGCGCGGAAGAGTTCGCCGTTGGCGATTGCTTCCTTGATCAATGGCACGGCCGAACCGCCGGCGCCGGGCGTCGTGAACTGGATGCCGTTGTCGGTGAGCACGGTATGGATCTTGTAGGGAACGGCCGCGATCAGGCGCAGCAGGAAGTCTCTTGAGACGGCGGTGGTGGCCTTCTCGTGCAGTTCGACGAAGGCGAACTTCGATGTCCGGTCGATGGCGACGAACATGTGCAGCTTGCCCTGTTCGGTGCGTACCTCGGCGACGTCGATGTGGAAGTAGCCGATCGGATAGCTCTTGAACTTCTTCTTTGCCGGCTTGTTGCCTTCAACGTCCGGCAGGCGGCTGATGCCGTGACGTTGAAGACAACGATGCAGTGACGAGCGCGTCAGGTGCGGGATCGTCGGTTGTAGGGCATAGAGGCAGTCATCGAGTGGCAACAGAGTGTAGCGCCGGAAGGCGACGATGACGGCCTCCTCCTCGGGCGAGAGAACCGTCGATGCGGGGCTCTTTGGCCCTGTCGGCAGATCGGCCACCGAGGTCCGCTCCCGCCATTTGGCAACCGTCTTCTGGTTGATCCCGTAGCGTTTGGCCAGCGCCCTCAGGCTCTTTTGACTATGCTGTATCGCTCGACGGACCGCCTCTGTCGTCGTGGCGCTCCCATGAAGAACCTGGCCCATAGTGCATCCCTTGATTCGGAGGAGAAGGATGCCCCATCAAAGCCTGGGATCAAACATCTAGTCATCTTAGTAGCGCCACGTAATTGTTTTGGCATGAGTTTTTCTTTGGCACGGCACTTGCTCGGATGTGTGTATCTGGGTCGCGGTTGAGGAGAAATCGTCTCATGACTGCCCAAAATCCAGTCAGCTCTAGGTGTGCGTGGACAGGTTGCCAACTTCATAGGATCCGAGTCCTCTCGCTTTGAGAGGCGGCTCAGCTTCGAAGACATGCACTCAGGCGCGCAGGATGGATTCATCAATCAAACGATGGGTGCTTTTTGATCAGCTTGATCATTCTGGCGAATAAACCGCGAAAATGCGTGAGCCCTTGGGCCTCAATGATGTCGTCGCTCTGACACTGGTGTGGTCCTCAGCTCGCCGATAGTCCTACGCAGGGTTCGATGTTGGATCACAGATCGCAATGTTCAGTTATGAATTTTTTGAACGAAGTCTCGAGTGCGTTTCCCTCGGCAGTCTCGCTGGCGTCTGGCAGGCCGAGTGAGCGGTTCTTCGACAAGCTCGACCCCCAGGTGCTGTTGAATGCG
>NZ_JBVVQB010000104.1:0-8984 GCF_055811775.1 Mesorhizobium sp. WSM4844
CAACGTCCTGAACTGCACGTCGCGCTTGCCTCTCGGCGGATTTGAAGCTCCCAAGATCGCGTGCTGTATCGCGCGGGTTAGCGGTTACTAACCGTTCTGCAACATTGGTCAGTGGCCCGTCTGGAAGGTCAAGGTGGTTGCGGCGTTCCTCGGCCCTCCTCCCGTCGCGGGATGAACTTTCAGCTGCGCGTGTCCGTTTGCTGTCGCGATCCATTGCTCAGCCTCCAAGTCCTTTCTCTACCCCATGAGGTTACCACCGAAGCTTGATCCGCTAAACCAATATGGTGTTACACTTGTAGTCTTGCATAGGCTTCTCCCAGCTCTCTGGGTCACGCCGAGAGCCGTAACCGGATCAGATTTTCCGGGCGGAGGGGGTTTGCGGCGAGCGCGTTCGTGATTCACCATTTGCGTGACGCTACCACCGACTGATTCGCTTGAAGGCCTGTCGCTTGCTCAGCTCCGCGGGCCGTTTGCTGCGCTGATCGGCTTAGTGCGCGGTCTTCAAGGCCGGGTCGAGAGCCTTGAGATCGAGAACCAGGTGCTGCGCGCCGAGATCCAGACCCCAAGATCGCCCTCCGGACAAGCCGACCAAGCCGTCGGAATGGGCAAAGCAGCCGGCATCTGGCAAGGCGAAGCGACGCCGTCGCGGCGCAAAGCGCGACGGCGGTCGCGTGAGCCACGAGGTGACGGTTACGGAGAGCGGTCCTACGGGCTCACGCTTCAAGGGATACAAGACGGTCCTGGTGTGCGATCTGGTTCTGTCGGCCGGGGTGATGCGCTATCGCTGGGAGTGCTGGGTGACACCGAGCGGCGAGAGGCTCGTGGCGCCGCTGCAGGCGGGGATTGTTGGCGGCCTGGGGCGCGAACCTGCGCCGCTTCATCCTGGCCTGTCACGTTCAGCGGCAGGTGACACTCGACAACGGCATCCTGTTCCCGCGACGACTGCGCAGGAACCGCAGCGAACGCATGTGGGCGCCGCCACAGCACGGCCGCATCCTCCAGGTCCTGCATAACCGAGATATGCCGGCGCCTTCTTCTACGGTCGAACGCGTGGTCGGCGCCGGCCGGGCGGCGGCGTCTCGCAGATCAAGGTGAATAATATGGCCGAGTGGCGGTTAGTCATGCCGACCTGAATCCGGGTTATATCGACTGGGAGCACTTCAAGGCCAACAAGGAGCGTGTCGCCACCAACGAACAAGCTTATGGAATGCAGCGCCGCGCCGGGACAGTCCGCGAAGGATCCGCCTGCTCCAGGGCAGAGTTCTCTGCAGCCTTGCAGCGGGCAAACATGCGCGTCCATTACAACGGCCATCTGCCGAGGGCCGTCGGCGAGTCGGAAGCCGAAAGAGTCGCGGCTCCCCTCACCCGTTCGACCGTTCCGTCGTACCAGGCGAGCGTCTCGCAACGCGAAAGCTGCTCAGGCGACCCTTCGCGATTTTGGCCGGATCGACGTCGTCCTGGGGCAGGAAAGCAGACGAATGACTGGCAAAAAGCGTCCGCCGCAGCCCGGCGTCGATCACTAGTCTAGAACCTGGCGCGGACGCGGCGGAACTGCAGGGCGGCGGCCATTCCGGAATAGCTGCCGCCGACATCGATGATGGAACCTACACTAAGGGCAGCTCAATTCGGATGGTTGTGAGGACAGGCTCGGCTCATGCCTGGACGGGCAGTATTCTGAGGGTGTTTGCACACCATGTTCATGGTTGCGACCATGGAGATAGCCTCAGAAGCGGCGCTTAATCGGAAATGTTAGCACCTCCGCGTTTTGGCGCGGTTGCTTGAACTCTTCGACAGCAACCGCCTCGATCAGCAAATCCAAGGCTTCGCGCCCCCTCCGGCTCATCGGGTCATCACCTCGCAGATAATGATACGCTCGATCCAGATGCACTCGCGCGGCGGAAAAATCGCTTGTCATTGACCCTCTCAGTTGCCGCCCGCGTTAGCCGTCTACGAGGTGAGGGTCGCGCATTCGTTAATATCCACAGACGGATTTGATTCAAATCGCCGATGAACCAAACACCGCTTTGTGTGCGAGAGCCCCTTTGATTAGGTCGGCGACGGGTCCGGTTGATTCTGCAATAGGGTTGCTAAGGCAGCCCTGACAATGTGTCCCCAGCCGGCGCGCGAGCGCCAGGGAAGGCCGGTTAAAGAGCCGGCCGCTTGCAGGACTCGAACTCATGGATGACTGAGGCCTCGGCATCCTCGATGCCTAGCGTTTCTGCGTTCTGTCTTATCGCTGTGACATTTGCCGCACAGGATGACGTTAACGACATTCTTTCCCGCGTGAGGCGATGCGAGCAGGGCACAGTGACGCGCGGCAGGGAGGGCAGGAAGCGATGGCAAAGGCTGACACTCGGTAAGACGGCGCAGCTCGGCCAGCTGAAGGAGGACGATGGCAATGATGAGGTCAGGGGATGGATGGCATGATCCCACGCCCGGCACCTGCACGGATCACCTCGCCAAAGTGGCGGGTGGGACCTGGAATCGAGCCGCCATTGCGAGATGTTCGCGGCCATGGCGGCTTCGCTGTCTGCTGTCCGCAGGGCGAAGCGCGCATCAGATGGGCCAGCGCGGATGGACGCGAACCGCGGAGATGACGAACACGACCTTCGCTGGGTAGGACAGCGGCACCGCGAATCCAATGTTGGAGGCTCTACGCCGCTCAATCTGGCGGAGGCGCGGCAGTCGATGCGGCAGGCAGAACCCGCTTTACCGCGAGGCGCTGTTATCTCGATAGGATCGGGCGTCAGCTGGTCGGGATTGCGCAGCTCGATCGGGTGCCGTTCAGTCAGGCATCCCTCGGCTTAGACTAGAGAGCCGCCGCTCGAACTAGCTTCGTTCGCCGGCCTCGGCCGCAGCGGAATCCGATACTCGCTCAGCATTGTGACAACATCGGCGATACAATTTTTGCCACTCTCCGTCAGCCGCAGATCGACCTCGACGAATGCGCGCCGACTTCCGATACGGGCGCCTCAGTGGGCGCTTGCTCAAGCCGAATGTAACCAGGGCGGGCGCATCGAGCGGTCGCTCTCCACGATCGAATGGTATTCGAGTCCGGCATTGCGCCGAGGATGTCAGGCCGGTCGTTCCTGATGGCGCTGAGAGCAACGGTTATGTGCAACGCGGTCGCAAACCCGCAGGCCGTTCCCGAAGAGCTTTGCCATTGGCTTCTCTCGGTGATGCCGAAAGCTTCTTCAAGATCGTCGAGGGCACAATGGCACGGGTGTTGATCGACGCCGCAAGATGAAGCAGTCGATTTCCAGCTTGCGCAGGAAGGCAATCCGGTTGGTCAGCCCACCAGGTTTGAGGCACCAGGCGCATTCGGCGCGATCGCAGCCAATGAAAGCGCCTCTGGCCAATGGTCGGGTCGCGGCGTTGAATTTCGGCTTTGGCCGACACCCAACCCAGCCGATCGTTACAAGAGCGCGGGCGAATTCTTGGACGTGCTGACAAAGCTCTGGGGAAGTTTGGGAGGTTGATGCGCTCATCGCGAACCCGGAGGCGCCGGTCTGCCACACTAGTGGTGTACGGAATCGGGCCCACGCTCTCGGTTAAAAAACTCAGGAGAAACATGATCCAAAACCGAAGCTTTGGGAGCTCAGTTCCTGCCCCGCTTAGTGCCTATTTGTGTGCGCTATTCTGCCATACGCCTAATGAGATTGTCCCACCTGATCACCGTCCCTAACTTGGCTGAGATCGAAGCCAAAAGCTGGCAGGCAACAGGAGTGACCATGAAGAACATTATGAGTGTTGGGGACGGTGGAGATGGTAGACTGGTCATCGTGTCAAACAGGGTTGCGCTGCCCGACGAGCACGGGGCACTGCCCCCGGGCGGAATGGCCATTGCGCTGAACGCAGCGCTCCAGCAACGGGGCGGCCTTTGGATGGGCTGGTCGGGGAAGGTGAAAACCGAGAAGAACCAGGTGTCACCGACGATGCAGGAGGCCAACGGCATCACCTATGCCCTTGCCGATCTCTCGCAGAAGGATTTGGACGAATATTACTACGGCTTCGCCAACAGGGTTCTTTGGCCGGTCTTCCACTGCCGTGTCGACCTCGCCGAATACAACGACGCGAGAAAGTCAGGATATTACCGCGTTAACCGACTCTTCGCAGAGTCTTTGATGCCGCTCCACCGCGAGGAAGACGTCATATGGGTGCAGGATTATCACCTGATCCCTCTAGGGAAAGAACTGCGCGAGCGCGGCTGCCTCAACCGCATCGGCTTTTTCCTGCACATTCCATGGCCGCCGGCGGACATCCTCGCCACCGTGCCGCAATGCGAAGAATTGCTGGAAGCGCTTTCGTTCTATGACCTTGTTGGCTTTCAAACCGACGACGATCTTGGCAACTTCGCCGAATGTCTCCGCCGCCGAAACCCAGGGTGTCTCATGAAAGACGGTAGCTACCTAGTCAAAGGGCGGGAGTTTCGCTGCGGGGTCTTTCCAATCGGTATCGACACGGCCAAGTTCGAGGACCTCGCAGAGCTGGCGACGCGCGACGGGGATCTGCAGGAAGTTTACAAGAGGACTGCTGGCTGTGACGTCGCCATTGGCGTCGACCGATTGGATTATTCCAAGGGCATCGATCGGCGCATCGTGGCGTTTCGCCAATTCCTTGATCGTAACAGCCATCGCGTCCGCAAGACGCTACTGCTGCAGATTACCCCGAAATCCCGCGGGGAAATACCGGCCTATCTGGCGCTGCAAAAGCACATCGCCGAACTGGTGGGAAGTGTCAATGGGGAACTTGGAACCATCGATTGGGTACCGGTACACTACACCAATCGTTCCCATGGCCCGCTGCAACTGGCCGGCCTCTACCGACTGGCACGCGTTGGTCTGGTGACGCCGCTCCGCGACGGCATGAATCTGGTGGCGAAGGAATATGTGGCTGCGCAAGACCCAAGCAATCCGGGCGTTCTCGTTCTCTCGCAGTTTGCTGGCGCCGCTGGCGCATTGGAGGGAGCGGTGCTTGTCAATCCCTATGACCCAGAGGCTGTGGCGGCCTCCACGGAAAAGGCATTTCGCATGTCGCCAGACGAACGGAAAGAGCGTTGGGGCGCAATGAAGAAGAGTATCAACGGCCACGATGTGTATCGATGGTGCCACGACTTTCTCGCCAACCTCCAGGCGGAGGACTTGCCAGCATGAGGCTGATCGCGACCAAGTGAATCAGGGCAGCATTCGGGCCTCGCCGAGGCGTGGTTAATGTGCTGTGGGTAAGCCGGATGGCGACGACCGCAGACCACCTACCCTGTTGGGTTGTAACCGATTGTGCTGGGACGGGAGCGAAGAACTCGCGGCTGCGGCCACTCATCGAACTAGTTGAGCCGATCCGCAATAGGGCTCTCGTCGCCGGATCCGTCGGTGTCGAGCATTCGACTGTTATCGCTTCGCTGATCGAGACCCCGTGTATTGAAGATGTCGACCACCCGGTTGGCGACATCGCTGATGTGGTAAGCAGCATCGACCTACACCGCACGCCAGATCTCAAGACGTTAGCTTGAGCACATTCCATATTAGAACAAGAGGAAAAAGGCATGGGTGAGCTCTCTTGCAGTCGGCAGATCTCTTCAAACACGCGTGAGCGGCCACGACTGATTGTCGAGGGTGCTCGCGCCGCACGGCAACAGCATATGCTGGCATCCCTTGACCTGAATTTACTGTTGTCTCTTGAGGCGCTGCTGGAGCACCGCAACGTCACGCATGCGGCTCGGCACGTGCGCTTGAGCCAACCGTCGATGAGCCGAGCGTTGACAAGGCTGCGTGGCATTTTCAATGACGATCTTTTGGTTCGCGGCTCGAGCGGCTTGGTCCCGACGCCGCAGGCCGAACGGTTGGCCCGAATGCTGCCGCCGGTGTTGGATGCGCTCCGCGGGATGGTGAACCGTCAGGGGGAATGGCGATCAAAGACGATAATGGCGATACCCGACCATCAAGCCCTGATCTTGCTGCCGCCTCTCCTACCCCTGCTGCGCGAGCACGCGCCCAATCTCGACATCGTCACCGGCTCGTTTCTAACCGGCGCGCTCCGGCGGCTTGAGCAAGGCGAGATCGATCTGGCCGTTGGGCAGACCGGTGGCACTCCACCGGGCTTCTTTCGGCGCAGGCTCTATACTGACCGCTTCGCCTGCCTGCTACGTTGCGAACACCCAGCCCTGGCGCAGGAATGGACGATCGAGGCCTTCGCTGCCCTGCGCCACGCTGCCATCGACTCGGATTCTAAGGGCGGCTTCGGGAGGGTGCATGACGATCTGGCAAATTTACACATCCAAGATCGCGATCCGGTGCTGGTTTCCAACCTCCTGACGGCCGCTGTAGCCATCGCGGCGACCGATCTGGTGCTGATTGTACCACACCGCGTCGCGACACGGATCGCCGCCTTGCTCCCCCTAGCGATTGTCGATCCGCCGGTGGAACTGTCGCCTTACGAGGTTGGGCTGATTTGGCACGAGCGTTGCCATCGCGACCCAGAGCATCACTGGCTGCGCCACAAGATTGCCGCCGCAGCGGCGGCGGGAACAGAGCTGGCGCATCCATCGAAAATGAGAGGGCAAACGGCTGATGCTTCGCCAAGGGAAGAAGCGTGATGCGATCGAAGTCTGGCACTATCTTCAGGACCGAGCCAGTTCATTACCCCCTCGTCCATCGGGACGGGATGCTGGTTCCGCTGTCCCAACTCAGTGAAACCGACGCGCGCTGACCGAGCATCTGCTGTGAAGAAGGCATTCACACTTACAGCCAACTACACAAACCAAGACCCACCTTCTTCGACCGCCGTTCGGCCGGGTCAGGGCTTTCGCAGGCCATGTTCTCAGGGTGTTACCGAGGTGCATGCATCGATTCTGGCCGCGTATCTTGGCCCGGACCCTTTGGCAGGTAAATGTTTGGCACAAATTGCGAGTTCTCGGATCTTCGGCAATCTGCCCAACGATGTGCGGCAGATCGATATCCTTGAGCACCGTTTGTTGCGGCCGGGGCGCTTCGCGCAAATCGTCATCATCGATTGCCGCGAATGGGAGCAACATGGGTACGGTCATGCGGAGCTCTCTTCCGGACTGGTGCAACTAGCCCTGGTTTCCGAAGACAGGCTGGACCGAGAGGCGGTTTTCTCCGACGGGTATTCCGATTACCTGTTGTGGCCACTGATCGAGCAGGAAGTTGTGAGCAGACTGACCGCCTGCGTCGCTCAGATCGCGCGGCGTTCTGCACCGCTATTCTTTTCAGCCGACCCCCTCGTTCAGAAGGCTTGCGATCTGCTGGCACAGCGAGTCGATCAGCAGATCGCCCTCAGCGAATTGGCGCGCATAGCCGGGACCAACAAGACAACGCTCGTCAACCGCTTCGAGGCTGCCTTTGGCTGCGGGCCTATGACCTGGTTACGGCACTACCGGATGATGGAGGCTGCCGCCCGCTTGCGAAGCGGGCATGAAAGCGTGGCCGAGGTCGCTGAATCCTTAGGCTACGAAAACAGCAACAATTTCTCCACGGCGTTCAAGGCGATCCATGGGCTCTCGCCGCTGCGCTATCGCAAAATGGCTGCGCGCAGAGAAAGGTCTGCCTGACGCAAAGGTGGGGATCGGAACAAACTGGTATACAGCCAATGAAGACACGCAAAGATCACCTGATACTCAAGCGTTTACCCACTCCAGGCACTTTGCGGCTTTTACAGCAACGCTCAGAAAAGGAAGATAAGCATGTTGAACGCGGTCGCAGCGCATTTTCAAGGGCATGAACAGAGCTATTCGGACAAGAACTATGAGGCGGCGAGCACGTTTTTCGGCGCCAAGTCCCTTCTTTTGGCCCAGCCAGGTGCTGCGCGCCCCAGTGACGACACCATCGCCAACGATCAAGGAACAGTACAGTTTCACCTCATTGGTCAGAAGACCGATGACCCGGCGTACAGCGGCATCATGAAAGAAAATCAGGACAACCTTCTGGCTATAGGAGGACTCATTCACGACTACATGCATACCCATTATCCTAAGGTTGATTCGGAAAAACTTGACATCAACACATGGACGAACGTTGTGGGCAACATTCCCGACCTTTCGATGGGAGGGCAAAAACAGAAAGGTTACTCAAACAAATTTGCTGGCACCTCCGTTTCAGCCACGTTCCTCTCCTTGATCGCGAAGGCGATTGTCACTGACGGGGCGTCTCTGCTAACGGATTTCGAGTCCTTCCTCACTGAGATGGGCAACCTGACCTTCAGCGCCAACAGCAAGTCTCAGCAGTACAAGGCTCTGACATGCACCTACCAAAGCTACCTTCTCGATAACGGGGCAGGCGGATATTACGACTACGGAGCAATTGTTCTGCGAGAAGTCACGTTCAATGAGTACTTCCTTGATCTAAAATCTTCGTGCTCGTCGACACGATACGTCAACGTCGACATAAGTTATAACGAGGTTACCAATATCGTTCAGACTCGCCGGATCCGCAACGGCGGCCCCGATTACAAAAACTTCCAGGAGATCGTGAATAAGAATGCCACCGAGCGGTTTATGAATGCCACGAACTTCTTTAACGGGGGCTCGACCCCACAACAAGACATCACGCCCCAGGTCTAATCCTCATGATTGGTCTCGAAAGCAGCAGCGCACCAACCGACGGTGTCAATTCGAAGAAACCTCGCCGGCGTCATAGATCAGGTCCGGCTGACAGCGGTGCCGACGAACTCCGGCCCCGCTTCTATAAGAAACCAACTATGAACCCCATCGCAGAAACAACTGCGGGCCTCTTCCTGGTAATCGGCGCCCATAGCAGCGGCCCCCTCGAAGCGGAGAGGATTTGCTCAGGCTTGATCCAGAAACTGTCCGAAGGCTCAATTCTGAACTTGGATCCTAGTATGTGGCAGAATGCCATGCAAATGGTGCCGAACCAGGTGGACGCCGCCACGGCCTCGAAGACCCTGAACCGCAGGATGGCCGTTGCGGATTTCCCAAGTACCCTTGCGTCAATTTGCGCCGATGCTGCCGA
>NZ_JBVVQB010000105.1:0-3141 GCF_055811775.1 Mesorhizobium sp. WSM4844
TTTAGTGAATGACGTCCCAAGGCAGGATGTCGGGCGACCATTGTCAAAGTTTGCGCCGCCCCTCATCCGCCTGCCGGCACCTTCTCCCCGTATAGTGACGGGGAGAAGGAAGCTGAACGCAGCCACGGCTCAATACTTGCGACGTTGCCAGTTGGCGAAAGCTGTGATGAAGGCGTCCTTCTCCCCGTCTCTATACAGGGAGAAGTGCCCGGCAGGGCGATGAGGGGCAGCGCGACGCTGCGAAAATCCTCCGCAGCGTCACCACCCCTCGGTGCTCCCCGCTCTTGTATCCGGCGACGGCACGGGGCAAGGATCGCGACCAACCGATTTGCAACGGAGGCGCAAGACATGTCGCTCAAGGGAAAGACGCTGTTCATCTCCGGCGGGTCGCGCGGCATCGGGCTGGCGATCGCGCTGCGCGCCGCGCGCGACGGCGCCAATGTGACCATCGCGGCCAAGACCGCCGAGCCCCACCCGAAGCTGCCGGGCACGATCTATACGGCGGCTGAGGAGATCGAGCAGGCCGGCGGCAAGGCGTTGCCGATGCTGTGCGACATACGCGAGGAGGGGCAGGTGGCCGAGGCGGTCGCCAGAACCGTCGAAAAATTCGGCGGCCTCGACATCTGCATCAACAATGCCAGCGCCATCCAACTCACCGGCACGCTGGAAACCGACATGAAGCGCTACGACCTGATGCACCAGATCAACACACGCGGCACGTTCCTGGTTTCCAAAATGTGCATTCCGCAACTGAAGTTGGCCGACAATCCTCACATCTTGAATCTGGCGCCGCCACTCGACATGAAGGCCAAATGGTTCAAGAACCATGTCGCCTATACGATGGCCAAATTCGGCATGTCGATGTGCACGCTGGGCATGAGCGCGGAGTTCGCCAGGGACGGCATCGCCGTCAATTCGCTGTGGCCGATCTCGACGATCGATACGGCAGCGGTGCGCAATCTTCTGGGCGGGGCGACAGTGGCGGCGATGAGCCGTTCGCCCGATATCATGGCCGATGCCGCGCATGCGATCCTGCTCAGGCCGTCGCGCGAAGCGACCGGCAATTTCTACATCGACGAGGAGGTGCTGCGCGCCGAGGGCGTCAGCGATTTTTCGATCTATGCGCCTGACGCGACAGGTCCGCTTGCCGGCGATTTCTTCGTGCCGGACGAGGTGTTTGCGGATTCGAAAACCAACGTGAAAAATATCTACTGACTGGCACCGGCATAGCCCTCGTTTCCCAACCGAAGCCGGAAACAAAAACCCCGCCGGCGAGGGGGTACCGGCGGGGCTCATGTGTCCCGCTGGAGTCGGGACAGGGCAGGGAAGCCCTAACCAGAATCTGGGGTGGACGACCTCGCGATTCAATGCCTGGTTAAATCGCGACTTACATTCTCCTTCAACCTCGGCTGATTGCCGGAAATAGCCCAACCCGGAGAAACCGGGGTGGGCTATGTCTTCCCGCATAGATTCCAGAAACCAGTTCAGGTTTCTGAAACTGCGAGTTAATTCGCGCTGGCGACCGGCGCCACCAGCGAGGTGATGCGGCGGATGGCGACGCGACGGTTCTCGCGCTCCGGCTCCGACGTATCGACCTTGAGATACTCCTCGCCATAGCCCTGTGTCGTCAGGTTCTCCGGCGGGATGCTGAAGGCATTGCTCAGGGCTTCGGCGACCGCCTCCACGCGACGGTCGGACAAAGCGAGGTTCGCCTCCGGCTTGCCGACGGCATCGGTATGGCCTTCGATCAGGAAGGTTTCCGCCGGGTTCTTCTCCAGCAGCTTCTCCATGGCGCTGGCGACGCCTTCCAGTTTCTGCACCTCGGTTTCGGGGATCGAGGCTGAACCGAATTCGAAGTTCAGCGTGTCGAGGTCGATGCGGCGGGCGATGTCGCGCACGCGGGCCGAGCGCTTGACCTCGTCGATCGAGTAGAGGCGCTGCACCCTCTCCACCGGCGGCTGTTCAAGGAAGGCATAGTAGTCGTCCGGATCCTCGACCTCCTCGGAATCCAGAATGTACTCCTCGCGCGGAATGTCGATCCGAATCGGCGGCAGGTCGTCGCCTGGATCGCGCCAGTCGCCATCGTCCTCATAGTGCCGCTCGTCGACATAGCTCAGCACATATTCGCGTCCGTCGGGCGCGATGCGTGAACGCTGGACGACGTCGCCGTAGCGGTTGCGGATGGTGACGATCTGGATACCATTGTCACGCTCGACGATTTCCCGAGTGCGATTGCTCGACAACTCCTCATAGTAGACGTTCCGCGCGCCACGCCGCATGCGCGGCGCATCGTCGCTTTCCACGATCGTCTGGTTGTTGAACTGGAGGATAACGCGGTCGCCGAGTTCCCTGACGACGTCGACCCCGCGCGGGCGTTCCCTACGGCGGCGAACGTTTTCCTCGTCGGGCGCACGCTCAACGCGTCTGCCCTTTTCCTCCGTCGCCCGAACCATCCTCTCAAGCTTGATCGCCTGCTGGGCCGCCCTGTCATCGGTAGGCGGCGGTCCCTGATCGACCGGAGCCGGCCTCGGGGCTTCCGCCTGCTCGCCGTCCTGCTGGGTGGGTTGACCACCAGCGTCCTGGCCGCCGGTCTCTTGCGCGTTGTCCCTGCCGCCCCTGCGCTTGCGCACGGCATCCTTCTGGCTGTCGAACACGGGAGCCTCGCCCTGGGCCGGACCTTCACCTTCGGCGGGCGCGGCCTGTTCGCGCTCGGCGGGCTGCTCGCCGGTTGAGGGCTGCTCGCCTGTCACCGGCTGTTCGCCGATAGGCTTCTTGCGGCGGTCCTTAGCCTGATCCCGGGGCTGTTCGCCCTCGGCGGGAGCCGTTTGCTGGTCGGTCGGAAGCGGTTCGGCCTGCTCGCCGGCTTCCTTCCTGGCTGGCTGTTCGGATGGTGCGGCTTCGATCTGCTGATCCTGCTCCCGCTTCTTCCTGCGCGGCGTGACCTGCTCGTTGTCATTTGCAGGTGTGGCGTTTTCGCGAGGCGCAGCCTGCTCGGCTTCCTCCTGCTGTTGCCGGTCGCGCTTCTTTCTGCGCGGTTCGGGCTGTTCGTCGCTGGCAGGCGCCGCCTGCTCGGCGGGCTTTTCGGCTGGTGCGGCTTCCTCCTGCTGTTGCCGGTCGCGCTTCTTCCTGCGCGGCTGTTCG
>NZ_JBVVQB010000105.1:3241-8515 GCF_055811775.1 Mesorhizobium sp. WSM4844
TCGCTGGCAGGTGCGGCCTGCTCGGCGGGCCGTTCGGCCGGTGCGGCTTCCTCCTGCTGTTGCCGGTCACGCTTCTTCCTGCGCGGCTCGGGCTGTTCGTCGCTGGCAGGTGCGGCCTGCTCGGCGGGCCGTTCGGCCGGTGCGGCTTCCTCCTGCTGTTGCCGGTCACGCTTCTTTCTGCGCGGCTCGGGCTGTTCGTCGCTCGCAGGTGCGGCCCGCTCGGCGGGTGCGGCTTCCTCTTGCTGTTGCTGCTCGCGCTTCTTCCTGCGCTGACTGCCCTGCTGCTCCTCGCCGGAAGGCGCGGCCTGTTCCTCGCGCTTCTTGCGAGGCTTCTGCTCCGGTTCCGCCTGCGGTGCGCAGCCTTCCGCCGACTCGCCTTCGGGGCAATTCGATTGCACGGGGATCAACGGCGTGGCGGTACTCTGCGGTGGGTCGAACGCGGCGCTGCCCTGCAACGGGAATGCGCCCAACGGCGCGGACGCCATCAGCAGGCCAAGTGCCGTGCCTGCCAGAATCCGTGGTTGGCGTTTCATTAAAAATCCTCCTTTGGCGTCCCATCCCGGCCCAAACTGTTCATCAACCGGATTGGTTCCGGCTAGCGGGCATTAACGGCTACGAAGGGCAATTGGCCGGCGTTTTGAAGGCGACTTCGTGTTATTCCTATGGTGCCGGCCTATGGGGCTGGCCGGGTCTGCGTCTGTTGCGGTGCTTGACCTTCACCCTGCCAGGGGCCACATCCCGTCGATGGAAACGCCGTTCTGGAAAACCAAGACGCTCGAGGCGATGACCCCGGCCGAGTGGGAATCGCTTTGCGACGGCTGCGGCAAATGCTGCCTGTCGAAACTCGAGGACGAAGACACCGGCGCGATTTACTGGACGAGCGTCGGCTGCCGGCTGTTCGACGCCGAAACCTGTCGCTGTTCCGATTATGCCAACCGGTTGGCGCGCGTCCCGGACTGCGTCGGTCTGACGCCGCAGAATGTGCGCACCATCAGTTGGCTGCCCAAAACCTGCGCCTACCGGCTGGTCGCCGAGGGCCACGATCTCTACTGGTGGCACAGGCTGGTGTCAGGCAGTGCCGAGACGGTGCATGAGGCCGGCATCTCAATGCGGGGCCGGGTCAGCGCCAGCGAGACCGATCTTGCCGAGCCCGACGACTATTTCGAGCACATGCTGGACGACGAGCCCTAGCGACGGGCCTTCAGGACCCGGAACCGGCTGTCCGACAGCGCGTTTTCTATCCAATGGTTCAGAACCGACCGGATTGTTCAGAACCGGAAGCCGAGAAGATTGCGCAATTGCTTGTTGCTACATGAACCAGAAATGAACGGCCGGTTCGTAGAAAGTTCAGATACGCAAGCGCATTCTCCTCGCCATCGGTAAGACACATTGGTTCGATCAAAGGCGGGCGGAAGCTCTGAACAAGGAGAGAAGACATGTTCAACACGATCAAGACGGCGGCCCTTTCGGCGCTTATCGGCCTCGGCACGCTTGCCGCCATTCCCGCCACTGCCCATGCAGACAGCATCTACCTCGGCTTCGGCAACGATGACGATCCGCGCGTCGGCGTCTATTCCGGTGATGATGACGATGGTTACTACCGCGAACGCCGCCGCGAACGCGACTGGCGCCGGTCCTGCTCGCCAAACCGTGCTCTCGGCAAGGCAGAGCGCATGGGTCTGCGCCGTGCCCGTATCATCGACGTCGGCCGCCGCACCGTGAAAGTAGCGGGCCGCCAGTATGGCGACCGCGTCGTGGTCGTGTTCGCCAATGAGCGCGGCTGCCCGGTCCTCTACCGGTAAGTGTTCGCACGTTGCCTACCGGCACGGCCTGCCTGGCAGTATGACCTTCTGCGAAGGTCAGGTTTAGGGACATGACCTTCGCAGAAGGTCGGTCTGGAGTAGAGCCCCCTGAGATAGAAGGGTGCAGCTCGAAAAACCCCGGAGGACCAGTCCTCGGGGGTTTTTTTAATGCAGCAAAGTCAATGTTGCCGGTTACCCGCGCTTCAGCGGGCGGTCAGTTCAACTCGAAAGTGACTGTGACCTGCACCGTGTAGGAATTCTCGCCGGCCTGCACCGGAACCGATTCGCGGGCCGCATCAAAGGCCTTGGCGGTCATCGGTATCGGCGGCGGCGCGACGTTCTGGTCGGTGATTTCCAGCACCCGCCCGATGCTGACACCGGCGGCTTCGGCCAGCGTCCTGGCCTTGGCCATTGCGTCGGCGACCGCCTTCTTGCGGGCTTCGGTGACAGTTGCCGTTGGATCCTCGTTGGAGAACGAGATGCCGCCGCCCTGGTTAACTCCGAGCGATACCGCCTTGTCGAGAATCTCGCCTGTCTTGTCGATGTCGCGGATGCGCACCGAAAGCGTGTTGGTCACCTGGTAGGCGATGAGTTCGGCTTCCTGGCTGCCGTCCGGCTTGTTGGTATAATTGTAGCGCGGGCTGATCTGGATGCCGGCTGTCTGCAGGTCGCGCTCCTTGATGCCGGCCGACTTCATTGCGGCGATCACCGAGGCCATGGCGTCGTTGTTGGCATCGAGCGCGGCACGCGCGGTCTTGGCGTCGCGCATGACGCTGAGCGTCAGCAGCGCCAGATCGGGGGCCGCGGTCGCTTCGCCTTCGCCAGTGACGACGATGCGGGGCGGCGGCGGCGAATCGGCCGCGCCGGCCATCGCCGGAAAAGCGATTGCGGCGGCGAGCGCCAAGGGCAAAAGATGTCTGGTCATAAAAGTCTCCTCGGTCTGCGATCCAGTCGCGCTTGTCGACTACCGCATCGGCATAAAAATCGGAATCGATTTTCGGGAAGCTCGATGCGTAGATTCAAAGCGTTAGAGCGTATTTTGTATTTTGCGCGTCTAAGTGGACGCACCTCGCTCTAATGTCTGAATATGGGCTGATTTGGACGATTTCGGCCAGCCCATCCGGAAAGCCTTGTGCGGTTCGGGGAAAAACATTAATCCAGCCGCGTGTGGGGCCTGTAGCTCAATGGTTAGAGCCGGCGGCTCATAACCGCTTGGTTGGGGGTTCGAGTCCCTCCGGGCCCACCAAAACCTTTGATTTAATTGATAAAAATTGGCCTTTGCCCACGTCTTGCCCGCACTTTGCCCACGGCTCGTGCAGGCAGAAAAAAAGCGCCCGAAAGCGCCTCCTTCAATCCGTTCGCGATTTCTGATCACCGGACGATCCGCAAATTCGTACGCCGCTTCATCTCATCGCGCTTTTCTTCGCGCTGGTTGATTGCTCGTGCAATGTCGACGGCAATTCGCTTCTTGTTGGCCTCGCGCACATACTCATCGGTCACAGTCATCGAGGAATGCCCCATAGCCTCCATTATGGCACGCGCTTGGATGTTGCACTCGGCCAGGTAGGTACCGAATGTGCGGCGCAGTCCATGAAGCGTATAGCCATCGGGTATTCCAGCCTGTCGGGTCCAATGCCGCATCATGCCGGTTAGGCTCTTTTCCGAGAAAGTCCTGCCATAAGCAGTCTTTAAGACGGTGCCGCCTTTCGATCGGTCGAGAGGTTCAAGTGCGGCTGCCAGCTTGTCTACGACCGGAATGAACATCTCTCGACCCCCGTGGCGATTGCGGTTTTTCTTCTGCCGAAAGTCAAAGGCTTCGATCAACACCAGCGAGCCGTCGAACAGCTCGATCTCCTCGCTCACCATATCGCACCATTCAAGAGCAGCGATATCGGCGCGCCGATTGCCGAGCCAGAAACCGAGTGCGTAGCAGGTCCGAGCAGGGGTACCAATTGGATGCCGCTCTTCGTACTTTTCTCTGATCCCGATTGGCCAGGCCGGGTTCTTGGTGGACCTGGGCACGCGTACACGAATGGACAGCGATGGGTCCTCCTGCGGCTTGATCCATTTCTCGACTTGAATTGCCACCCACAGCAGTTTTTTGATCGCGACGAGAAGGTGCTTGGCAACCGTCCGGTTGGCAAGAAAGATGCCCTCGATTATCGCGCGCAGACGATCGGCATCAAGATGTTCCACCGGCGTATCGCGCCACGTCAGTGGATAGTCAGGATCGACCTGCATCTCAAGGAAGCGTTCAATGAGCCGCAGGTTCTTCCGCTGCGTTGCCTCGTCAAAGTCCAGCCATTCCATGGTAGTCTCGAGTCGCCGTGCTGCATGCCCAAAAGTACGCGGCAAGGCGCGCCCGGGCATGTTGATAATTTCCGCGCTGCCAGCGCGACCTTCAACGGCACGCCGGTAGGCGATCTCAAACGCTTCGTCGCCGGGCTGGCCGGGTAAGGTTATTTGTCGAGCACGGCGATTAGCTCGGAAGCGCCAGTACTCCTTGCCATTGATCAGGCGCGAAGAAGCTCCAGGGTAGTTAGGATGTTTGGCCATTGAATTACTCTCCGCGCTGCAAGTCCTCGCGTAGGGGCTTCTGCAACAAGTCCTCACTTTTCATGGCAACGCGCAGCAGGACTGGATATGGAAAGCCTCTGCCTTGCTCTATACCTTCAAAGGTGCGCTTCGGTATTCCCAGAACCTTGGCCGCGGCTTCGGCAGTGAACCCTTCCTTGGCCCGCCATGCTTTCACGTCTTGCGCAAGTTTCTCATTCTCGTTCACGTCATCCCTTCCGCGCCGGCCATCATCATACTACGCCTGCAGCGCATACGCAACCAGCGTAGTTGCTTATCTTTATTCTACGTCCCGTTTGCTTCGTTGCAACAGCTCTTGAAGGCCGCTATCTTTGTCCGGTAACGAGGTGAAAGCGATATCCAGGGCTACACGATCCCAGACAGCGCGGCTGTTGATGCGCTTGGGCTTCGGCATGCGCCCATCGGCAACCATCTCGTCAAAAAGCGTCGATCCGACACCGATGTAACGAGCTGCTTCCTCACGAGATAGCCCTCGTGGGGCATACGAGATTGCGTCACTCTTCATGGACGCTGCCTCGGTCCTGATATTCCGGGCGTGGTGGGTATCGAAGCACAAAGCCACATCCTAGTTGCCATTTCGTAGCGAGGAGATCGTGTTGGGGTAAAATAAGAAGAGCCTCGTTAAGCGGAAGCGGCCTGACTAGTTCGTTCGGCGTGAACTGGCAGCAACGTGTGAATGGGGGCATTCCGGCAGGGTAGCAATCCGTGGGGCCAGCCGGCGGGCGGCATTTCGCTGAGCTGGCGATCGGTGAGCCACTACTCAGACGTCGCATTCGGGGCCGGTATTTGACTGTCCGCTATCGTGAAGAGTTTCGGGCGCCGGCAGGCGTACGAAAGTCCCCGAGGAAGGAACCCGCGGGCCACGGGCGATGGCTAT
>NZ_JBVVQB010000106.1:0-7905 GCF_055811775.1 Mesorhizobium sp. WSM4844
CGCATTCAACAGCACCTGGGGGTCGAGCTTGTCGAAGAACCGCTCACTCGGCCTGCCAGACGCCAGCGAGACTGCCGCGGGAAACGCACTCGAGACTTCGTTCAAAAAATTCATGACTGAACATTGCGATCTGTGATCCAACATCGAACCCTGCGTAGGACTATCGGCGAGCTGAGGACCACACCAGTCCCAGAGCGACGACATTATTGAAGCCCAAGGGCTCACGCATTTTCACGGTTTATTCGCCAGAATTATCAAGCTGATCAAAAAGCACCATCGTTTGATTGACGAATCCATCCTGCGCGCCTGAGTGCATGTCATCGAAGCTGAGCCGCCTCTCAAAGCGAAAGGACTCGCACCCTATGAAGCTGGCAACCTGCGTCCACGCACACCTAGAACTGACTGGATTTTGGGTAGTCATGAGACGAATTCTCCTCAACCGCGATCCAGATACACATGTCCACGCAAGTGCCGTGCCAACGGAAAACTCGTGCCAAAACAATTACGTGGCGCTACTAAGATGTGTCCGACATTGTCGTACATTGGACGTAAGCATCTGAGGAAGGTTCGGGTTTGTCGCGCGCGGGCGGGTTGTCTGACAGGACGATGCCAGGATCAGGCCAGAAAGCTTTAAAGGTGATACCGAGGCGATCCGGGCGGTGGAGGTACGCTGATCGAAGTCCTCGCCGATTGCTCAACCCGCGCCCACCGCGTAACAGGTCGGGACCGCCGCTGAATGAAAGTTCAGTGGCAGCTCACCGTGCCTGGCGCAGATCAGGTGACGCTTTCCGTTCGTCCAGTTGGAATGCCACCTTCGATCAGTCTTGCGGGACCCTGGTAGGCCGGCGGGCACGCCTGAAGTCGGATAGCCAAACCCGGTCGGCCACACCTCTTTGATCAGTATTTTTCCGACTGCTCAAGCTGCTCGAAAAGCTCTTGTACGTTGTCTTCAAGAAATGCTTCCTCTCCGTTCCGATGGATGAGTTCAAAACTCATCCCCGTATTAGCGCATCGAGAAGAGAATGCTTGTGTTAGGCCAGGTCCTTCAATAACGGTCGTGTCAAACGACAATCCCCGCGCTGTAAGCGTATTGACCGCCGCCGACACATCGTCGACAGATAACGCAACATGAGCTAGACCAACCCCGTAGTTTTGGACAAGTTGAGACACCTGTGACTCTGGCTCTGTGCCTTGGCAAAGCACAAAGCACATGTCGTTCCGAACCATGTCCGCACACACCATCCCAGTCTTCTTACCTTTTATATGCAATCGCCGCCTAAGCTTGAAACCAAGGACATCTTGAAACAGGTGGATAGCGTCGTCTAGTTTGTGAACCGCCAAAGCTATGTGATCAATGCCGTGAAATCGAGGATTATGATGGCCATTTGCTTCGATTGATTTTTTCAGAGAGCCATCCGACGGCGAACCCACGGGATAAGTCATTTTTTGAGTCCTTCTGTTTAGGTGGACGCAGCCAGTTCAACGATCGAGGCCATAAGCTGTTAACAGCCTGATTACACATGAGTAGCCTCGCGGACCGGAATGGCCCGTTTTTGCGTGGTCATGGACAATTCTGCTCAGTGTGAGCGCGTTTGTCGAACACAAGCATGTAACATGCCAAGCGGAAAAATCATTTCGGAGCAACAGAATGGGGGCAGACAAGAGAACAAGAGCAGTGCGAAATCGTACGCTAACGGGAAACAGAGCGTGAACTATGCCGTAGTGCGGAAAACCGGCGCATACGATCCCTGTGGGCTGCCGTCGCATTGAGTCAGATTTGAATTCTTCGTGCGCCCGACTTGACAAAGCTCCCGGCCCATCAGTCGTGCGCGGAGTAGGGCGTTGGGTAAACGGAAGCTTCTCAAAGCTCAAGAACGACTGAAGCTCTTCGATGTGCCGGCTGACGAGGGCAGCCTGATCCGACATTATTAAGCTGAAGCGCGCCGTCTTCTTCCACGAGCGCGGTGAGATCCGGGACCGATCGTTCGAAAGCCAGGCGTTACGCGCCTCCGGCCTCAACCTCGTTGTCAGTGCGATCGTACACTGGAACACGGTCTACATCGAACTGGCCGTCACCCACTTACGCAACGTGCGTCGCGAGGTTGCGGATCATCTGCTCAAGTGCGCATTTCGCAAAAGCCGGACAGGGGTTCCGCTAATTCCCGGACAGTGGTTTCGCTAATGTCGGGACAGATTGGCGGCGTCGGTCCTCGGGTGCCTTGTTGCGTTCATGGATGATTGATTTCGTCGTTTTCGGTGCCGGTCAAGAGGGGCGCGGCCTTTTGCTTTCGCATGCTGTCGCCCTGGAGCACGATGCGGTGGGCGTTGTGCACGATCCTGTCAAGAATGGCATCGGCGATGGTGGGGTCTGCGATCAGGTCATGCCATCTGGCCACCGGGACCTGGGCGGTGATCAGGGTGGATTTGCGGCGATAGCGTTCCTCGACGATTTCGAACAGATGGAAGCGCTGCTGGTCGGTGAGGGAGTGGGTTCCGAAGTCGTCGAGGATGAGCAGTTGCGCGCGGGTGAGTTTGTCGATGAGGCGTGGGAAGCGTCCATCGAGACGGGCGAGCGCCAAATCCTCGAACAGGCGCGGCACGCGCACATAGAGCACGGAATGATCGAGCCGTGCTGCTTGCCGGCCGAAGGCGCAGGCCAGCCACGACTTGCCGGTTCCGGTCGGACTGGGCTCATAATGCCCGTTATCAGGATGGCGAAGCAAAGAAGATTGTCCGTTACGCCTTTCATCCGCGTTCGGGCGGGGAGATTTTCGTCACAGGCCGTCAGCGTTATTGCGGTGAGCCAGCCAAATCCCCGTGCAGCACTGGCACGACGTCATCGGCGATCCCACCCTCGGTGATGCAATTCTCGATCGCCTCGTTCACAATGCTCACCGGCTTCAACTCACCGGAGAAAGCATGCGAAAACAGAACGCTCAACGCTCAGCCCTTGACGCAGACTCAAACACCTGAATCAATGAACAGGTCGGTCGAAGCGGCCGCTCATGATCGCGTGAAATACCTGCTCACGATCAAATGAAATGAGCGCTCACCATCGCGTGAAATGGCTGCTCACAATCAGCGAAATGCGCACGGGGCAAGGTCACCGCATGTGGCCATGTACGCCAACCCGATTACATTGTTGGAAATAAGTAACTCTAGCGAAAACGTGCAATTTGCCTTCGACACGTGTCCTAACCGCGCAGAGATATCAATTTCCACGTCCTGGAATTCAATGAAACGATTGTACAGTGGAAAATACGCCTTATATACCGCCTCCTTCAAAACGAAGAGGTCCCGCCGCTTGAGCAGATGTAGATCGTACATGCGTTGCTCGTTAGGGGTGGCAATCAATTCGATCAGGTTCTCCGGCAGAGGTTCATTAGGTTCAATGTCGATGCCGAGAGTCGCAATCCGTTTCGTCCCTGCAATGGCGGCGGCTGCTACGGTATCGTGGTGCGCCAAAGATCCGACGATGCCGGGTGGCCAGATCGGAACACCCGAGCGCGTCTTTAGGATCGGCAGTTGTGGGAATCCCAGTTGCCCAAGGAGTGTTCTGGCAACTACTCTTGCAGCACCGCTTTGGCGGCGAACTTTGGTAACAGTGCGTCCCAACGAGGTAACTTCGGAAGCGTACAAGGTGGTTTCGTCGCTCGGTTCTATCGGACGGATGCCGACGATGATGTTCTGTTGATCAATGGTGATAGTCTCCATTCTATCTGGTCTCTTTGAGCTTTTCGGATGGGAAGCTCAGCCAATGCAGCTTGGCCTTGAAATTGTCGGCCGTGAAGAATACGGAAGCCGCTGATATCGCATAGGAATAGTCTACTTTTCAGGCTTCCGAATTGCAGGTAACGGCCAGTCTGTGGATAGTTTCCTTGCAATTCCAGTTTGCGATTTCGCCGCCTGGTGATTCACTGCTTTCATCGCAGTGAATCGGGAGCCAGGCGATGGGCAGGCCACGCGAGCGGTGCGAGACTGGAGAACAGGATCTTTTCCGCGCTCGCCTTGATCAGATCCTCAACATGAACCACGAGCTGGTGCGGCTGGCCCGCACCATCGACTGGCCGGTGCTGGAGGCGCGCTTCGGTGCGGTCTATTCGGAGGGTCCCGGCATGCCGCCGCTGCCGACCCGGCTGATGGCGGGGCTCGCCATCCTCAAGCACACCTTCAACCTGTCGGACGAGGCGCTGTGCGCACGCTGGGTCGAGAACCCGTATTTCCAGTATCTGTGCGGCGAGGAGTTCTTCCGCCACGACCTGCCGTTCGACCGCTCGTCGATGACGCGCTGGCGCAGCCGCATGGGCGAGGAGCGGATCGTCGCGCTTTTGCAGGAAAGCCTCAGCATTGCGGTCAAGACCGGGGCGATGAAGCCGCAGGATACGCGCCGGGTCATTGTCGACACGACGGTTCAACCCAAGAACGTGATGTTCCCGACCGACGCCAAGCTCATCCATCGCGCCCGCGAGCGGCTGGTGCGGCTGGCGAAGAAGACGCGGCTCGACCTGCGTCAGTCCTATGTCCGGGTCGGCAAACAGGCGCTGATCATGTATCAGCGCTACGCCCACGCCAAGCAGTTCAAGCGGGCCAACAAGGCCCTGCGCAGGCTCAGGACGTATCTGGGGCGCACCGTCCGCGACATCTCCCGTCAGATCGCCGGCGACGCGGAGCTGGACGCGCTTTTCAAATGGTCGCTCTACCAGGCCTCCACCGTTCTCGAGCAGCGTCAGCGCCAGCGCGGCCGCAAGATCTACAGCCTGCATGCGCACGAGGTGGAATGCATCGGCAAGGGCAAGGCGCACGCGCCCTACGAGTTCGGGGTGAAGGTGTCGGTGGCCACCACGCTGAAGCGTTCAAAGGGTGGCCAGTTCGCCCTGCATGTAAAAGCGCTGCCCAGCAATCCCTATGACGGCCACACGCTCGCAGCGATCATCCCTGACATGGAAAAGACCATCGGCAACGAGATCAGCCGCATCCTCGCCGATGCCGGCTACCGCGGCCACAACGCGCCGCAAAGTCATAAGTTCAGGGTCTTCACCGCTGGTCAGAAGCGCCGCGTGACACCGGCCATCAAGCGCCAGATGCGGCGGCGATCGGCCGTCGAGCCGGTGATCGGCCACATCAAGAACGAACACAGAATGGGCCGCAATTACCTCGCTCACACCCAAGGCGATGCGATCAACGCCATCCTGGCCGCAGCCGGTTACAACTTCTCCCTCCTGCTCAGGTGGCTGAAGGCGTTTTTGTGGCTCTTGATCGCCGCGTTCCTGAACCGGCCGAAGCAGCTTGCCGCTTAGCGATCAAGATTGTTCACGGTCGACGAAATTGCTCGACTCGGTCGTCGATCTGCAGCGGCGGCAGACCACATATGCTTCCCATCTTTGGATCGCCGAGCCAGAACTCTCCGACATCTGGGGATTGTCGCGATCCGAGACTGAACCTCGTCTGGGTGCCAGAATTTCGGTGCAGTTCGCTAGGGATCTTTTTCAAGAACCCCGGTTAAAGGCGTAGAAATGGCTCGGGCCAGAGCCTTGCGGTTTTCCATAACACTCATCATCGTCACGTGGTCGCCTACAATCGGTACGGCAGTAATAGCCTGCGGACTCAAGACCCGGTCCCAGCCGCGCATAGGCGAACGAGCCTCTGGGCCTATTGAGGCTTTATCAGGTGGTATCCGACGGCTGATGAGAGGCTCCATGGCATAAAACTGATGTATCTCGATTGGCAGGGGCGGAACTTGATACGACTGCAATGCCCTATGAAATTGGGCGGTTCTTTCCGACATCAGAATGTCATTGTGGAGATCACGATCCAGAGATATCGCCCCGATTTGCTGCGCCTTTTCAAGCAGCTGAGCGATTGAACTTTGTCCAGCAAATTGCTCCAACACTTCGAAGCTCTCATCATCCAAGGATTCAAAAGAATCCAGCACCACGTCTCGTACCATTTGGATGGGTGATATCTTTATCAAGTTTGCAGGTAGCGTAACATCGATCAACGCCATGAAAGAGATAGCTTCATCGCGACCCAGTAAGAGCTGGGCTATGGCGTAAGCCAAGATTCCGCCTGATGAGTATCCAGCGAAGCGATACGGACCCTGCGGCTGGATCTTTCTAATCGCCACGATGGTCTCCGCGGCTATCGCCGCAAGAGTTGGTGGACAAAGGTTATTGAAGGGGGGCCATGGCAGAGCATAGACGGGACAGTCTACGTCCATTTCCTTCACCAACCTGAGGACGTAGGAACAATCGCCAGAACCTGTGGGGACAAAGAAGAGCGGTGGCTGCGATCCGGTTGCTTGTACGGAAATCACTCCCGGAGTCCTGGGCTGTGGCTCCAAATGAATCTTCGATGCAAGGTCCTTCAGAACAGGGGCTCGGAAGAGGTCAGCGGCGCTAAAGTTCAGCCCTACACCTAATGCTCGACTGAGCACTTGCACTGCCAGCAGCGAGTGGCCGCCGAGCTCGAAGAAGTTGTCGTGGCGCCCGACCCGCTCGACCCCGAGCAGCTCCGCCCAGATCTCTGCCAGCGCCGTCTCGACCGCGCCCTGCGGCGCTTCATAGGCCGCCCGCGCATAGGCCTCGTCCTCGGGGGCCGGCAGCGCCTGGCGGTCGAGCTTGCCGTTCGGCGTCAGCGGCAGCCCATCCAGCCGCACGAAGGCGCTCGGCACCATGTAGTCCGGCAGCCGCCCGCCCAGATGCGCGCGCAAGGCGCCGGCAAGCGCGCCGCCATCGTCGTCGTCCGAGCTGGCCTCGGGTCCGCACACGACATAGGCGACAAGGTGCTTGTCGCCGGCGCGGTCCTGGCGCGCCACCACCACCGCATCGCGCACCCAGGCGTGCTCGCAAAGCCGCGCCGCGATCTCGCCCGGCTCGATGCGGAAGCCGCGGATCTTCACCTGCTCGTCGTTGCGGCCCAAAAACTCCAGATTGCCGTCCGCCAGATAGCGCGCCAGGTCGCCGCTCCGGTACAGCCGGTCGCCCTCCACAAACGGGCTGGCGATGAACCGCTCGGCCGTCAGCTCCGGCCGGTTCAGGTAGCCGCGCGCAACACCCGCCCCGCCGATATAAAGCTCGCCCACCGCCCCGAACGGCACCGGCTGACCATGAGCGTCCAGAAGGTAGATCCGCGTGTTCGCGATCGGACGGCCGATCGGGACGATCGCCCCGTCAAAGTCATCGGGGCAAGTCCAGGTCGTTGCACAGACTGTCGTTTCCGTCGGTCCATAGGCATTGATAACAGATGCTGCAGGCAGGCGACGAATGAGTTCGGCCTTCGGCAGCTCTCCAGCAAGAATGAGAGCTTGCGACGCCAAATATTCCGCACTCCTGCTTTCCTGAAGAAGCAAGGCCGGAGGCAGCGTCGCGTGGGTGATGGCTTGGCTTCGCAGATAATGCGACAGCCTGGCACTCGCCTGGCGGAGCTCATCCGCAGGCAAATGCAAGGCGGCGCCGGAGCCAAGCGCCATAATCATTTCCCAGGCACTGGCATCAAAACCGAAGGAGGCGAACTGCACCACTCGACTGTTTGAACCAACGCCAAACAGTCCGATCTGAGCCACCCCCAGATTCACCAGACTTCCATGCTCGACCATGACGCCCTTGGGCGTCCCGGTGGAGCCCGAGGTGTAGATGATGTAGGCGAGATGGCGGGGGGTGAGGCCCAGCGCGCGCGGCTCGGGATCCGAAGCAGGCAGCCCGGCCCAGGCCGGGATCGCCGTCTCCAGATCGACCGCGGTCACATCGGCCAGCGCCTCGGCGCCGAGTGCGGCGCGGCCGGCCGCATCGCAAAGCAGCAGCCGCGGCGCGGCATCGGCGAGCACCTGGTTGAGCCGTGGGCCCGGATAGGCCGGATCGAGCGGCACATAGGCGCCGCCCGCCTTCAGGATCGCCAGCAGCCCCACCA
>NZ_JBVVQB010000107.1:0-7885 GCF_055811775.1 Mesorhizobium sp. WSM4844
GGACAGAGGGGGGTGGGAGGGCGTGGCTGCGATCGATTGACAGGTTGGAGGGACAGCACCCCCCTCTGCCCTGCCGGGCATCTCCCCCGCAAGGGGGGAGATCGGCCCTCATCGATGCCTTCGCCAATCACGAAGACGAGGGTGCCTGATGGGTCACGATCTCGTTCCGCCGCGTCAGCGCAAGAACGCAAAATCGATGCGTCGTGTGATGACCGACGCCGAGTTGAAACTTTGGAACGAGCTTCGCGCCCATAGATTGATGGAGCTGAGTTTTCGCCGGCAGGTGCCGATCGGACCGTACATTGTTGACTTTGCCTGTCCGACACACCGCCTAGTCGTCGAGGTCGATGGCAGCCAGCACGCGAACACTGAACGCGCGGAGCGCGATGCAGCACGCAGCGCTTATTTGAAGAGCAGCGGCTGGACCATCCTGCGCTTCTGGAACGACGACGTCATTCGCGACATCGACAATGTCTGCCAGCACATAATCATCGAGGCCGGTGCGGACAGGCGCTGACTTTCACCCCGCCACCGGCGTCCACATCACATCCTCGACCCTGCCCGCCCCCGTCGCCAGCATCACCAGCCGGTCGAAGCCGAGCGCGGCGCCGCTTGCCTGCGGCATGATGGCCAGTGCGGCGAGGAAATCCTCGTCGATCGGATAGCGTTCGCCGTAGATGCGCTGCTTCTCGTCCATTTCGAGGATGAAGCGCCGGCGCTGCTCGTCGGCGTCGGTCAGCTCGCCGAACGCATTGGCCAGCTCGACGCCGCAGCAATAGAGTTCGAAGCGTTCGGCGGTCCTCGGGTCATCGGCGCCCGGCCGAGCAAGGGCTGCCTCCGAAATCGGATAGCCGTAAAGAATCGTGGCGCGCCCCTGCCCCAGCCCCGGTTCGATCTTTTCCACCATCACCCGACTGAACAGATCGGCCCAATTGTCGTCGGGCGCGGTGCGCAAGCCCGCCTGGACCAGAGCCGCATGCAGCGCCTCGCGATCGGTGCTGCCGTCGGCGGCGAGCGTGGCCAGCAGATCGATACCGGCATAGCGGATAAAAGCCTCGGCGACGCTCAACCGTTCCGGCTCGGCGAACGGATCGGCCTCGCGGCCGCGAAAGCCGAAGCGTTTCGTGCCGGCGCGCTCGGCGGCCAGCGCGACAAGCCCGGCGCAATCCTGCATCAGACTGTCGTAGGTCTCATCGGCCCGGTACCATTCGAGCATGGTGAAGGACGGATGGTGTAATGGGCCGCGCTCGCGGTTGCGATAGACGGCACTCAGGCTGAAGATACGTTTCTCGCCGGCGGCGAGCAGCTTCTTGCAGGCGAATTCCGGCGAAGTGTGTAGATAGAGCGGCTGGTGCCGCCCATCCGGGCCGAGCGCCTCGGTGGCGAAGGCCGACAGATGCGCCTCGTTGCCGGGCGAGACCTGCAGCGCCGCGGTCTCGACTTCGACGAAGTCGCGGCGGGCAAACCAGTCGCGCACGGCCGCGGTGATGGCGTTGCGCAGGATCAACCGCGGCCGCCGGTCGGCGTGAACATCAGGCGTCCACC
This sequence comes from Mesorhizobium sp. WSM4844, assembly GCF_055811775.1. Taxonomy (NCBI): domain Bacteria; kingdom Pseudomonadati; phylum Pseudomonadota; class Alphaproteobacteria; order Hyphomicrobiales; family Phyllobacteriaceae; genus Mesorhizobium; species Mesorhizobium sp. WSM4844. The sequence continues at coordinate 1,546 of NZ_JBVVQB010000107.1, forward strand.
ACGGCGAGGCGGCGGTCATGGCGACAGGATTTGCATCGAGGACTGGCGATTGCCGCCAAGATGCGCTAGGCCGCACCGAACGGCTCCCGCAGCCGATTTGCGCCATTCGGCGCTCCCAGGCCAGTCAACGCTCTTAGGAATAAAGCCCGTGAAGGTCATCGCCAGTTCCCTACGCAAAGGCAATGTCGTCGAAAAGGACGGCAAGCTCTATGTGATCCTCTTTGCCGAAAACATCCATCCGGGCAAGGGCACGCCGGTGACCCAGCTCGATATGCGCCGCATCTCCGACGGGGTGAAGGTTTCGGAGCGCTACCGCACCACCGAGCAGGTCGAGCGCGCCTATGTCGAGGAGCGCGAGCATACCTTCCTCTACCACGACGCCGAAGGCTACCATTTCATGAACCCGGAAAGCTACGACCAGGTCGCGGTGCCGGAAAGCGTGGTCGGCGAGATGGCGCCCTATCTCAAGGAAGGCATGGCGGTGCAGATTTCGCAGTACAACGGCATCGCCATCTCGCTGGTGCTGCCGCAACGCGCCACCTTCGAGGTGGTCGACACCGAGCCGGTGACCAAGGGCCAGACCGCGTCCTCGTCCTACAAGCCGGCGACGCTGTCCAACGGCGTGCGGACGCTGGTTCCGCCGCACATCACCGCCGGCACCCGCGTGGTGGTGATGACGGCTGATGGCGCCTATGTGGAGCGCGCCAAGGACTGAGAGGCAGGATCATTTTTGTCGTCGCTGAAGGTGTCGCGCGCGATGAATGCCAGGGCGCAACTCACGCCGGTGCCGCGATGCGTGCCGTCTCCTTCACTGAACAGTGCAGATTCAGCCAAGGATGAAACCGGCCACCAGAACCGTGAGGATCATCGACAGCGGGACGGCAAGCAGGCAGCAGGCCTCCAAGGTGTTGATTTGCCAAGAGTTCATCGGGCGCTTCCCAGTTGGTTTCCTGTCTAAACGGTCAGACCGGGATGGCAGTTCCACGAAAAATCTCCCGCGTCATTCCGTGCCACGATCATGCCGATCGACACGAACCCCGGTCATCCAGCGGGCACGCGCCAGATGCGTCGCCCAGGCGCGGAATGCCCGTTCTGGCTCCTGCTCCGGGTCAATGTGCAGGACGGTGTGGGCGACCTCACGCCAATCGGCGCTGTCCGCCGAAGCATCGAGCAGCCGGATGTAAGTCAGCATGCAGTGCTCGTCATACGCGGTCAGCGCCGAAGACGTCGGCGCCGTATCTGCGAAATGAGCGTTTTGCGGCATCTTTGGCATTGTGATCTACCAGCAATGGCGCAGCGTAACAGGCCGTCGGGAAACCCGCGCCCTTCAATTGGAGGACGCTGGCCGATCTAGGTTCGCTGCGCGCCCCGAAAATCAGGATGCGGCTTAGCTACATTCGCTTCTGGGGCTTTAGATGAGTCCATAGCACTGCGGCGGCAAACAAGAGCGCAAAGACAAGCGAGACATTAAAAATCGGATGGGTGCCGGACACAGCCACCGTTGCGGCAACAATGCCGATGATCGCTAAGATTGCCCCCAAAACAACGCCCATGAAACGCATTACCAACCCTCACATCTCTTGGTCAGGTAGGCAGCCTCTGATGGCATGACAAGTTCATAGCGCCAGCCCCGTTTGCCCTCTACCCCCGCGGCCGCCGCATCAGCATCATGCCGTAATGCACCGCCAGCAAGTCCAGCCCGATTTTTAGCAGTTTCGACAGCACATCCCGCGGCTCGCCGGTCTGTTCGGCGAGGCTCTTCACCGTTTCGCCGGCGCAGCAGACTTTTTGCACCACGACCGACACCTCCCAATGCGCAAGCGCCCTGGTGGCGTCGGCATAGGCGCGGCCGGCGGACAGGATGCGGTCGGCAACGCCGCCGCCGATGCGTCCGCCGTCGACACGCTCGGTCAGCGCCATCGGCTTGACGCCGTCCTGTGCCGAGACGCGAAAATCCTCGCGGTAGCGCATGCCCGCCTCGCGCTGCTGGCGCGACAGCGAGGTGATGCCGGTCAGCGGGTCGACATTGCGCACACGCACAATGCCGCCGGTCGCGGTGTGGCCGTTATTGGACACCTCATAGACGCGCCTCGCCTCCAGCGTGCCGGTCGCCAGCCGCTTGCGGCCGAAGGCATCGTCCTTCAGCGCGAAATCATGGCCGACCTGCTTGCGGATACGCACCTGCTCGGCCTCGCCGGTGGGTAATTTGGGCGGCTTGGCCTTTTGCGCGGTTTTCTTGCTCATTTGTGGCTCCTCGTTTGATTGCTGCCGTCGCAGAACCTGGGTTCCTCGCCCCACGGAGTGGGGAGAGGTGGCTCGGCAAAGCCGAGACGGAGAGGGGCGGTCGCGCCGCACGCTGGCGATTTCGTCGACCCGATGCCGCTCACGCTGCGTCCGCGAGAGCCGTACGGCGATGGTCGCAGAACCGCGCCGCGTGATAGGCGCAGTAGCTTTTCAGCGGCCGCGTGCGCAAGCCGCAGCACAGCATCGCCAGTGCCGGCCGGCTGCCGGGCGCGTCGTTTTCGGGGTTTTGCTCGAGCGTCAGGTCGAGCGGTGCGCGGCAGCGGTTGAACAGGCAGTCGATGAAGCGCATGGCCGCGACATGCGGCTGGCGCCCGACGGCGGCAGCGGGGGGCGGCGACGGCAGCTTGAGGGCCTCGCCGTCGGGCCCTTGGATCTCGCGCACCAACGGGCGCTGCGGCAGCCAGACCGGCGGCGCCAGCCTGGCGGGCGTGCGGGCGATGCTTTGCGATACTGTATCGGTGTAGGCGGGCATGGCGTCGGTCCATTGAAAGGTTGCGTAAATGCCGAAGCTGCGCCCCTCTCCCCGTTGACGCCCGTTGACGGGGAGAGGATGCCGGCAAGCAGGTGAGGGGCGGCGCGGCGGCGCCGAAATTCGGGGCCGGAGCCGTGAGGGGACGGCTCCGGCCGTTCCGGTCGCCGCCGCGGGCGGCAGGGCGACCGGATCCGAGGCGCGAGCCTCGGGCTTCGTCCCGGCCGGGGAGGAGGACAGCCGGGACGGATGGGAAAGCGAGATGGAGCGTGGCTTGTGCATGGCTATATATAAGCATAACTCAAAAAATTATGCAAGCTATTCTTTCATGGACGAAATCGATTCTTATGTTTCAGATGGCGCCATGGCGAAAACCTCATTGTCGATCAAGGTCGGGGCGGCGATCCGCAAGGCGCGCAAGCAGCGCGGCCTGGTGATGCGCCATATTGCCGAGCACAACGACACCGACGTCGCCGCTGTCGGGAATTGGGAAACCGGCCGCAACCTGCCGAAAACCGAGAACCTTTTGAAGACCGCCGCCTTCCTGCGCGTCGACCCGGTGGCGCTCGGCAAGGGCGAGGTCGTCTTCCTCGACGACGCCGACAATGTCGCCGACGCCGAGATCGTCACCGACGCCGCCCCCCTGCCCGCCGGCCCGATGGACATCGAGCTTCTGGGTGCCGCGGTCGGCGGCGACGACGGCGACTTCACCTTCAACGGCGAGGTCGCCGGCTATGTCCAGCGCCCGCCCGGCATCGCCCATCTGCGCAAGGTGTTCGCGCTGCACGTGCTCTCCGATTCGATGGTGCCGCGCTACGAGCCCGGCGAGATGCTCTATTGCGGCGGCCGCGACGCCGTGCCCGGCGACCACGTGGTGATCGAGATGTTTCCCGAGGAAAACGAGCGCAACGGCAAGGCCTTCATCAAAAAGCTGGTCAAGCGGACCGCCGCCGAGCTGGTCGTCGAGCAGTACAATCCGCCGAAGACGCTGAGCTTCAACCGCTACGCGATAAAACACGTCTGGCGCGTCATCCCGCTCAAGGAACTGCTGGGTTACTAGGGCGGCGGCGGCGGAGCGCGCCCTTCTCCCCCTGTGGAGAAGGAATCGCCACTCCCCATCAAGCCCGCCTGGATCTCTCCAGCAGAACCTCGCGCTCGCCAAGCATCCGCGCTTCGGCGCGGCGCTGCTGCCGCTCGTCGATGAACGCCGCCTGGATCGAGACCGCCGCGCCCGGCAGGCCATCGGCGCGACAGGCCGAGCAGCGAAGCCGCCCCGACAACGCCGCCAGCGGCGTCTGCGCGGTCACCCCGAAACGCCTCAGCTCCGCCGGCTTCCACCATCTGTTTCGACCGCAATCGATACACTCGACCGCGATCGAGACGACCTCGGCTATCGTTGCTTCCTTGCCCGGCAATGCCATCGTCCCTGATGCCTCAGTTCCTGTTTTGTTCACATCATTAGGGGTTTTTCCCGAAGAGTCGAGTCGGTTCCGCTTAACGCTTGCAAAAGTTTAACTTGTGCCATTTTGTGAGTTATGCTTATATTGCATACCCGATGGATAGTTAGCGCCGCGGACGATCGGACAGGCGGCAAGGGCCGGGCATCCGTCGCGGCCGCCGCAAGCCAAGGAAACGAGGATGGACGCCCTCTCCGCTCAATTCGCCCGCGATTGCGGCTATACTGGCGACAGCCCGGCCATGCTGACGGCCTTCGCCGCCATCCGCCACGACGGCATAGGCAAGGCCCGCCAGGGCCATGACCAGCGCAAGGCGCTGATCGAAAGGCTGAAGCATGGCGAGGCGCTGTTCCTGGCGGCGGTCCGCCCGGCGCAGTCGGCCGAGGAGGCGCTCGAGGACGTCGCCCGCTTGATTGCCTGTTATCGCAACATGCCGCGCTGGCGCCAGGAAAGGCGCGGCACCGACCTCGCCCGCGCCAGGCAGCAGCTTCTGCTGGCGCGCTTCTTCCGCCGCTACGGCCACCGCCTCTGGTCCCGGCAGGCGGCGTAGGCTGGAGGTTGAGGTACGTCGGCGCCGCCCCGCTGCCGGCACCTTCTCCCCGGCAGGGCGATGAAGGGCAGCGCAAACCTGAAGCGATTACCCTCCACCTGCCCTCCACGTTCCTTGACAATCCGCCCTATTTGTTCTCTTTATGTTCCACAAAAACTCACCCTCAAGACAATGCGGCGTTCGAACCGCCGCGGGCGAACGGGCCGGATGGAAGCCAACATCCTCCACGCTGATCTGGACGCCTTCTATGCCTCGGTCGAACAGTTGCTCGACCCCGCCCTGCGCGGCAAGCCGATCGCCGTCGGCGGCGGCGTCGTCTTGGCCGCGTCCTACGAGGCCAAGGCTTTTGGCGTGCGTGGCGGCATGCCGGGGCGGCGCGCGCGTGAACTCTGCCCCGGGCTGATTTTCGTCGGCGGCCATTTCAAGGATTATCAGCGGCTCGGCGATGCGGCTATTCAAGTGCTCGGCGATTTCACCCCGGTGGTCGAGCGGATTTCCATCGACGAGGCCTTTGCCGACGTTGCCGGCTGCACCCATCTGTTCGGCCCGCCGGTCGAGATCGCGACAACCATCCGCCGCCGCGTGCGGGCCGAGCTTGGCTTGCCGATCTCGGTCGGCGTGGCGCGCACCAAGCACCTGGCCAAGATCGCCTCGCAGGTGGCCAAGCCCGACGGGCTGGTGGTGGTCGATCCGCGCCACGAGCTGGAGTTTCTGCACGAGCTGCCGGTCGAACTGATGTGGGGCGTCGGTCCGGTCACCAGGGAGCGGCTGGCCGGCATTGGTGTGCGCACCATCGGCGAGCTGGCGAAGACCAATGGTGGGTCGCTGGAGCGTCTGCTCGGCCCGGCGGCGGGTGAAAAACTCAACGCGCTGGCCTGGAACCGCGATCCGCGAAAACTCGAGACGCAGCGCCGGGCGCGATCGGCCGGCGCGCAGTCGGCACTCGGCAGGAAACCGGCCGAGGCAAAAATCTTCGTGCCCACCCTGCTGCATCTGGCCGACAGGGTCGCAACCAGGCTGCGGGCGAAATCGCGACCCGGCCGCACGGTGACGGTCCGCGTCCGCTTTGCCGATCTGCGCTCGGTGACGCGTTCGATCACGCTCGACCAGCCGATTTCGGCAACCGCGATGCTGGCCGAGATCGCCGAGGCGCTGGTGCGCAAGGTGCTTGTCGATCATCCGCACGAAAAGACCATCTCGCTGCTGGCGATCGCCGTCTCGCATCTGGAGAACCAACCGGCCCTGCAGCTGGAATTGCCGCTCGGCCTCGACGATGACAGCCGCCGCCCCGGCACCAGGAAGGGCGCGGCGCGCTGGACCGCCGACCGCGCCATCGACCAGATCCGCGACCGCTTCGGCTGGGAGGCGGTCGGCTATGCCTCTGTCGCGTTCGGCCAATCGCGATCGGTCCCCGATGCGTTTCGCGAGCTGGCCGAAAAGGAACTGTAAGGGAGTAGGAGAGTAGGGAAGTAGGGAAATTAGCCCCTACTGCCCTACTGCCCTACTGCCCTACTGCCCTACTGCCCTACTGCCCTACTGCCCTACTGCCCTACTGCCCTA
>NZ_JBVVQB010000108.1:0-7425 GCF_055811775.1 Mesorhizobium sp. WSM4844
TCACCCGGATTGCCAACCGAATTGCGAAGGGCAATTCGGGGCAATCCGACCTCTCCCCGAGGGGAGAGGAGGTCGCCAGCGGTGATGCCAACCTCTTCTCCCCAGCGGGGAGAAGGTGGCCCGAAGGGCCGGATGAGGGGGACATGGGGAGAAGGGAAGATCAGGCCGATGCGCGCGCCTCGGCCAGGGCCTTCAGATCGGCCGGCTTGAGCTCCACCGATTCGCCGCAGCCGCAGGCCGAGCTCTGGTTCGGGTTGCGGAAGGTGAAGCCGGTGCGCAGCGTCGTCTGCTCGAAATCCATCTCGGTGCCGAACAGGAAAAGCGCCGCCTCAGGCGCGACATAGACATGGGCGCCGTCGCGCTCGATATGATCGTCCTTGGTGTTGGGCTCGGTCACCAGATCGACCGTATATTCCATGCCGGCGCAGCCGCCCTTCTTGATGCCAAGGCGAATGCCATGCGCATTCTCACGGGTCGCGACGATCTCGCGAACCCGATCGGCAGCCCTTTCGGTCATCGTGATGACGGCGAAGCGTCCCATTCTTTTTCTCCGCGTTCGCGCAGGTTCAAGGCCTGCGGAATGAGTCTTCACCTAAAATGGTGAAGTTTTCTGCCTGGCGCAAGTGCGCCTCAATACCAGCCCACCGCGACCTGCGCCTCTTCCGACATGCGGTCGGGCGACCAGGGTGGATCGAAGGTCATGTTGACCTCGACGCCGGAAACGCCTTCGACGGCGCCGACGGCATTTTCCACCCAGCCGGGCATTTCGCCGGCCACCGGGCAGCCCGGCGCGGTCAGGGTCATGTCGATCTTGACCGAGCGGTTGTCCTCGATCTCGATCTTGTAGATCAGGCCGAGCTCATAGATGTCGGCCGGGATTTCCGGGTCGTAGACCGTCTTCAGCGCCGAAACGATGTCGTCGGTCAGCCGTGCCAGTTCGTCGGCGGGAATGGCCGAGGCGGAAACCACCTCATTGGTTACCGTTTCCGACGTGGTCTCAGCGGTGTGGCCTGCATCATCCATGATCGTCATCCGAAGAACTTTCGCGCTTTTTCGAGCGCATCGGCCAAAGCGTCGACTTCGGCCCTGGTGTTATACATGCCGAACGATGCCCTGCATGTGGAGGTTACGCCAAAACGTTTCAACAGCGGCTGGGCGCAATGGGTGCCGGCGCGGACGGCGACGCCCTGCCTATCGATCACCATCGACACGTCGTGGGCATGAATGCCCTGCAGCTCGAAGGAGATGATGGCGCCCTTGTCCGGCGCATCACCGAAGATGCGCAGCGAATTGATGGCGCGCAGCCGCTGATGAGCATAGTCCCTCAGATCGGCCTCGTGGGCGGCGATGCGCTCGCGGCCGATCTTTTCCATATATTCGAGCGCCGCACCCAGCCCGATCGCCTGGACGATCGGCGGCGTGCCGGCCTCGAAACGGTGCGGCGGATCGTTGTAGGTGACGATGTCTTGCGTCACCTCCTCAATCATCTCGCCGCCGCCCATGAACGGGCGCATGCGCTCCAGCATGTCCTTCTTGCCATAGAGCACGCCGATGCCCGAGGGCCCATAAACCTTGTGGCCGGTGAAGACGAAGAAATCGCAGTCGAGGTCCTGCACGTCGATCGGCATGTGCACGGCGCTCTGGCTGCCGTCGACCAGCACCGGAATGCCGCGCGCATGCGCGATGCGGACGATCTCCTTGATCGGCGTCACCGTGCCCAGCGCATTCGACATGTGCGTGATGGCGACCAGTTTTGTGCGGTCGGTCAGCCGTTTCTCGAACTCCTCGATGTGGAAGATGCCGAGATCGTCGACCGGCACCCAGACCAGCTTCGCGCCCTGCCGCTCGCGGATGAAATGCCACGGCACGATGTTGGAATGGTGTTCCATGATCGACAGGACTATTTCATCGCCCTCGCCGATATTGGGCATGCCATAACCATAAGCAACGGTGTTGATCGCCGCGGTCGTGTTCGAGGTGAAGACGATGTTGTCGGTATCAGGCGCGTTCAGAAATCTTTGCACAATCTTGCGCGCGTTCTCAAAGGCGTCGGTTGCCGCATTCGACAGGAAATGCAGCCCGCGATGGACGTTGGCGTATTCCTGGGCGTAGGCGTGCTGGATGGCGTCGAGTACGGCCTGCGGCTTCTGCGCCGAGGCGCCATTGTCGAGATAGACCAGCGGTTTGCCATAGACTTGCCGCGACAGGATCGGAAAGTCGCGGCGGATCGCCTCGACGTCATAGGGGATGTTTTCGACTTTCTGGTCCATTTCGAAGTCCTTGCTGCGCCGCGTTCCTTCCAGCACCCCTCATCCGTCGCCTTCGGCGACACCTTCTCCCACAAGGGGAGAAGGTAAAGCGCCTTACCTTCTCCCCTTGTGGGAGAAGGTGGCCGAGCGGAGCTCGGTCGGATGAGGGGTGTTGGCGGAAGCGCCAAACCCTCACCCACTGTCACCCGTGCGCCGCGAACCAGCCGTCGAGCCTCGTTTCCAGCGCCTCGACGATCGCCTCGTCGTCGAGTTCCTCGATCACCTCGGCGACGAACGCCTTGACCAGTAGGCCACGAGCGGCCTTCTCGTCGATGCCGCGCGCCATCAGGTAGAACAGGTGGCTGTGGTCGATCTCGGTGACGGTCGCGCCATGGCCGCAGACGACGTCGTCGGCGAAGATTTCGAGCTCAGGCTTGGTTGAGAACTCGCCGTCATCCGACAGGAGCAGCGTGTTGCAGGCCATCTTGGCGTTGGTCTTCTGCGCGTATTGGTGGACGTTGATGCGCCCCTGGAAGACGCCGCGCGCTCTTCCCGTCACCACGTTGCGGATCACTTCCGTCGAAGCCGTGTGCGGCACCGCATGGTCGAGCACCATGGTCACGTCGGTATGGGTATCACCAGCAAGCAGGTTGATGCCGCGCAGCGTGAAATCGGCGCCTTCGCCTGTCGTTCTGACCACGATCTCCTGGCGCACCAGCTTGCCGCCGGCATTCATCACGAACAGCGTCAGCTTCGCATTTTTGCCGAGATGCGCCTTGAACTGGGCAAGATGCGTCGCTGTATCCGACTGCTCCTGCACGATCAGCCAGGTCACCTCGGCGCCCTCGTCAAGCAGAAGCTGGCTGACCGAACTGACGAGTGCGGCGCCCTCGCCCGCCTGGCGCTCGACGATCACGGCCTTGGCGCCGGCGCCGACGCGGACGCTGAGGCGGACATGCGTCTGGCCGCCGGCCTGCAGGTTCTGCAGTTCGATCGGCTTGTCCAACTCGGTGCCGTCGGCAATGTCGACAAAATAGCCGTCGGCAACGAAAGCGGTGTTCAGCGCGCCGATGGCATCGTCGGCGCCATAGAGGTCGAGGCCCGGTGCGATGCTGCCGTCGGTCAGCTTCTCCGACAGGCGCTGCACAGCGATGCCCTCGATTTCAGGCATTTTCGCACTCGACACGCCGTTGAGCACCGGCAGGACAGCGGATCCTTCGACGACAGGCGCAATGGCTTTTGGGGCGGCTGCGGGATCGAAATCCGGAACCGAAGTCAATAGGCGGCGCAGGTCGGTGTAGTGCCAGGATTCGATGCGCCGCGTCGGCAGGCCGCTCTTGATCGCCTCGATGGCGTCGTCGCGCTTCAGCATCACCGTGCCGTCGCCGGGCAGCAACGACAGCCGGTCGCTGAAGGCGTCGATCAGCGCCGTTTCGGCCGGCGTTCGCTGGGGTGTCGTATGTATATTCATCGGTCTCGCCTTGTTTGGCTTGCCTTCTTGGCCTTCTGGCATCTCACGCAGCTTGGCCGATCACGCCGGCATAGCCATTGGCCTCGAGGTCGAGCGCCAGCGACTTGTCGCCCGACTTGACCACCTGGCCCCTGTACAGCACGTGCACACTATCCGGCACGATGTACTGAAGCAGGCGCTGGTAGTGGGTGATGATGACGATGGCGCGGTCCGGCGCGCGCAACGCGTTGACGCCTTCCGAAACGATCTTCAGCGCATCGATGTCGAGACCTGAGTCTGTCTCGTCGAGCACGCACAGCTTTGGCTCCAGAAGCTTCATCTGCAGGATCTCGGCGCGCTTCTTCTCGCCGCCGGAAAAGCCGACATTGAGCGGCCGTTTCAGCATCGCCATATCCATGTCGAGCAAGGCGGCGGCGTCCTTCACGCGCTTCAGGAATTCGGGGATCTTCAGCGGCTCCTCGCCGCGGGCCTTGCGCTGCTCGTTCATCGCCACCTTCAGGAATTCCATCGTCGCCACACCGGGTATCTCCATCGGATACTGGAAGGCGAGAAAAATGCCTGATGTGGCGCGCTCGGCAGGATCCATTTCGAGGATCGACTGGCCGTTGTAGAGGATGTCGCCTTCGGTGACTTCGTAGTCCTCGCGCCCGGCGAGGATGTAGGACAGCGTCGATTTTCCCGAGCCGTTCGGCCCCATGATGGCGGCGACCTCGCCGGCTTTCACCGTCAGGTTCAGGCCGCGGATGATCTCGGTGCCGTCGTCGACGATGCGAGCATGCAAATTTCTGATTTCAAGCATTTTTTCTTTTCCTGAAAATTTTCTGTCCGGTCAGCCGACCGAGCCCTCGAGGCTGATCCCAATCAGCTTCTGCGCCTCGACCGCGAATTCCATCGGCAGTTGCTGGATGACGTCCTTGACGAAGCCGTTGACGATCAGCGCGATCGCCTCTTCTTCGGGAATGCCGCGCTGCATGACGTAGAATTTCTGGTCCTCGGAAATCTTCGACGTCGTCGCCTCATGCTCGAACTGTGCCGTCGCGTTCTTGGCTTCCATGTAGGGCACGGTGTGCGCGCCGCACTGGTCGCCGATCAGCAGCGAGTCGCAGTTGGTGAAGTTGCGGGCGTTGGTCGCCTTGCGGTGCGCCGAGACCTGGCCGCGATAGGTGTTCTGCGAGAAGCCGGCGGCGATGCCCTTGGAGATGATGCGGCTCGACGTGTTCTTGCCGAGATGGATCATCTTGGTGCCGCTGTCGACCTGCTGGTAGCCGTTCGACACGGCGATCGAATAGAACTCGCCGCTGGAATCGTCACCGCGCAGGATGCAGCTCGGATATTTCCAAGTGATCGCCGAGCCGGTCTCGACCTGCGTCCATGAAATCTTCGAACGGTGGCCGCGGCAGTCGCCGCGCTTGGTGACGAAATTGTAGATGCCGCCCTTGCCTTCGGCGTCGCCGGGGTACCAGTTCTGCACCGTCGAGTATTTGATCTCGGCATCGTCAAGCGCGATCAGTTCGACAACCGCAGCGTGAAGCTGGTTCTCGTCGCGCTGCGGCGCCGTGCAGCCTTCGAGATAGGAGACGTAGGCCCCCTCCTCGGCGATGATCAGCGTGCGCTCGAACTGGCCGGTGTTCTTCTCGTTCATGCGGAAATAGGTCGACAGTTCCATCGGACAGCGCACGCCCTTGGGCACGAAGACGAAAGAACCGTCGGTGAACACCGCCGAATTCAGCGTGGCGTAGAAATTGTCGGAGGTCGGCACCACCGAACCGAGATATTTCTTCACCAGTTCCGGGTGCTCGCGGATGGCTTCCGAGATCGAGCAGAAGATGACGCCGGCCTGTGCCAGTTCCTTCTTGAAGGTGGTGACAACGGAAACCGAATCGAACACCGCGTCGACGGCGACGCGGCCCGACTTGTAGACATTGTCGCTGGCTTCCTCGAGTTCCGACGCGTCGGTCTTCTGCACGCCAGCTAGGATCTCCTGTTCCCTCAGCGGGATGCCGAGCTTTTCATAGACCCTCAACAGTTCGGGATCGACGTCGCTCAGCGATGTCGGTCCCGGCGTGCTCTTGGGCGCCGCGTAATAGTAGAGGTCCTGGAAATCGATCTTCGGATAATGGACGCGCGCCCATTTCGGCTCGTCCAGCGTCACCCAGCGCCGATAGGCTTCCAGACGCCATTCCAGCATCCAGGACGGCTCGTCCTTCTTCGCCGAAATGAAGCGGATAATGTCTTCGCTCAGGCCCTTTGGGGCCTTGTCCATCGCGATTTCGGTCTGGAATCCGTATTTGTATTGGTCGACGTCGATCTTTCGGACCCGATCGATCGTGTCCTGCACAGCAGGCATCAGCGTTCTCCATCCACGCCGGGGTCAAGGCCCGGCAGTTTTCAAACTATGGCACCGCGAAACGAGTGCCCTTGGGCAACCGAGGCGGCGTAAGTTCCATATAGTGCGTCCCTGCCGGGAATTCACCCGGCCACCATGAAACGCACGGCTCTACCAGGCCAAAAGCCTGCGTTTGTTTGCCGCGCTCAGGCGGCTTCTTCCCTGCCTGCGCGGCGTGAGGCAATGCCTGCCAGCGCTGCGCGGAACAGTTCGATGTCCTCGGCGCTCGTTGCGTGGCCGATGGACACGCGCAAAGCGCCAAGGCTGTCATTGTATCCCATGGCTTTCAGCACATGGCTCGGGCCGACCTTGCCCGACGAACAGGCGGAACCGGCCGACAGCGCCACGCCCGCCAGATCGAAGGCGATCTGCGCCGTCTCGGCCTTGATGCCGGCAATAGCAAAGAACGTCGTGTTGGCAAGCCTTGGCGCGCCGGTTCCGAAGATTTCCGCATCCGGCACCAGTGTTTTCACGATGGCCTCGATCTCGTCGCGGCGGCTGCCGACCGCTTCGATGGTCTTCATCCCGATCAGGGCTTCGCGCGCCGCTGCGCCAAAGCCGGCGATCGCGGCCAGGTTTTCGGTCCCGCCACGATGACCCTTTTCCTGGCCGCCACCTGATATCAAGGGCCTGGGCATCATCAGGTCCGCGGCGGCGATAATGGCGCCAACGCCCTTGGGACCGCCGATCTTGTGCGAAGACAGAATCAAGTAATCGGCATAACCCGCTGACATATCGAGCGGAATGCGACCGGCTGCCTGCACGGCGTCGACGACCAGGATGCCGCCTGCCGCTTTGACGATTTCGGCGATGCGCTCGACCGGTTGGATAACGCCGGTCTCGTTGTTAGCGGAATGAATCGCCACCAGCGGCAGGCCGTCCGCCTTGTCATGACGGCCAAGTGCCGCCGCCAGCGCGTCCAGCCTGACAATGCCGTCGGCGTCGACGCCGATGCGTGTTACCCGGGCTGCCGGAAAGCGCCCGCCGTTCAGCACACAAGGATGATCGGCTTCGCAGACATAGAGCCGGCTCACGCGGACAGCGCCGCGCCCCATCTGCCAATCCGGCGTCAGCAGCGTCGAGGCGGCTTCCGTCGCGCCGGAGGTGAACACGACATGCTCGGCGCCGGCGTTGACCAGCGCCGCCACGTCGCGCCTTGCATTCTCGATCAGCCGCCGTGCGGCGCGGCCCTCGGCATGGACCGACGATGGGTTGGCGGCGGTGTCGAGCGCGGCAATCATTGCCGGACGACGGGCAGGGCGCCAGGAACGAGAAATCATAGGTGTTGGGCTGCGGCGCGATCGAGATGAAGCCTTCGA
>NZ_JBVVQB010000109.1:0-7231 GCF_055811775.1 Mesorhizobium sp. WSM4844
GAGGCGGGACCTTTCGAATGTCAGCGTTCGGGCACACCCCCCTCTGTCCTACCGGACATCTCCCCCGCAAGGGGGGAGATCTGCCGTCACCAACACCGGCGCATTTCCTACATCGTCAGAGCTATCTTCAATATCTGCGATTGGCGAAAGCATCGATGGCGGCACAATTTCCCCCCTTGCGGGGGAGATGTCCGGCAGGACAGAGGTGGGTGGGACGGAGCTCGACGCCGGCAATACCTACGTGGGCGCCCCCATCATCCCCATTCTCTTCTACCGCTCGATGCTGCTCGCCGCCGATGTCGCGCCGATCGAAGCATTGTTCGAAGCGCTCGGGCAGCGTGGCATGATCCCTGTCCCCATTTTTGTCTCCAGCCTCAAGGACCCGGCATCGCTCGCCTTTGTCGAAACCGCGCTTGCCACGCTACACCCTGCCGCCATCATCACCGCGACCGCCTTCGCCTCGGGTGCTGAGCCCGGCATCGAAACCCTGTTCGACCGCGCCGGCGTTCCTGTTTTTCAGGTCATCGTCGCGACGACACGCCGCGATATCTGGCAAGACAACCAGCGCGGCCTGGCGCCCGCCGACCTCGCCATGCATGTCGTCCTGCCGGAACTCGACGGCCGCATCCTTGCCGGCGCCGTTTCCTTCAAGGGCGAAAGCGAGGTCGATCCCGCATTGGCTTTCCGCGCCTTCGCCAACCGGCCGGAGCCGGACCGCGTCGCCCAGGTGGCGAACCGTGTCGAGGCGTTCGTGCGCCTGCAGCGCACGCCGCGCGAAAAGCGCAAGCTCGCCATCCTGATCCCCGACTATCCGAGCGCCCCCGGCCGCACCGGCTACGCCGTCGGCCTCGACGTGCCGTCCAGCGTGCTGGCGATGCTGCACGACCTGAGCGAACAGGGCTACGTCGTTGAAGGGATTCCGCAAACGCCGCGTGAATTGCTGGAGATGTTGGAGTCGGTCGATCAAGGGTTGGCATTGAAGGAGTACCTGACCTTCTCGAAGGAATTGCCGCCGGCGGCCGTCGCTGCGGTAGAGGCCGCGTGGGGGAATGCAGAAGATGAGACAGGTTTGTGCGAGGCGCCCCCCTCTGTCCTGCCGGACATCTCCCCCACTTGGGGGGAGATTGCGCCCTCATCTCTGCTTTCGCCAATTTCCAACGCAGCAGGAGGAGAGCCGGCAATGGAGCCGCCAATCTCCCCCCAAGTGGGGGAGATGTCCGGCAGGACAGAGGGGGGCGCGACGGAGCACCAACCTTCGAGTCTGGCAAACAGCAAACAATTCCCCTTCCGCGCCGCCACCTTCGGCAACATCACCGTAGCAGTTGCCCCCGACCGCGGGCGCTCGGTCGACCGCCGCGCCGACTATCACGACCCGACCTTGCCGCCGCGCCATGCGCTGATTGCCTTTGGCCTGTGGCTGCGCAAGTCGCTCGATGTCCATGCCCTCGTCCATGTCGGCGCCCACGGCACACTGGAATGGCTGCCCGGCAAGACAGTGGCGCTCAGCGATTCCTGTTTTCCCGAGATCGTCACCGGGCCCCTGCCCGTCATCTATCCCTTCATCGTCTCCAACCCGGGAGAGGCGGCACAGGCCAAGCGGCGCATTGCCGCCGTCACCCTCGGCCATTTGCCGCCGCCGCTGACCGGCGCCGGTCTGGACGAGAACCAGCAGCAGCTCGAGCGGCTGGTCGACGAATATGCCCAGGCCGACGGGCTCGACCGCCGCCGCCGCGACCGCCTGGCGAGGCTGATCGTCGAAACCGCCGAAAAGACCGATCTCGCCTCCGAGGCCGGCGTCGCCGGAACCGACGCGCCCGACGAAGCGCTGCGCCGCATCGACGTCTGGCTCTGCGACCTCAAGGATTTCGCCATCAAGGACGGGCTGCACATCTACGGCCGCTCGCCCGAGGGCGAGACCGATCCGCTGCGCCAGCAAAGTGCAGCAGCCGAGAAGTCAGCATTGATCGCGGCCCTCGACGGCCGCCATGTCGCTGCCGGTCCTGCCGGCGCACCGGCGCGTGGCCGGCGCGATGTGCTGCCGACTGGCCGCAACCTGTTCACATCGGATCCACGCACCATGCCGACGCCGACATCCTTCGATGTCGGCAGGGCGGCGTCCGACGAGGTCTTGCGCAGCTACATGCAGGCGCATGGCGACTGGCCGCGCTCCCTGATCATCGACCTCTGGGGCTCGGCCTCGCTGCGCACCGGCGGCGAAGAGATCGCGCAAGGCCTGGCGCTGATGGGCTGCCGGCCGCAATGGGATGGCGCCACCGGCCGCGTCACCGGCATCGAAGTGCTGCCGCCGGCCACCCTTGGCCGTCCGCGCGTCGATGTCACCTGGCGCATCTCAGGCCTGTTCCGCGACATGTTCCCGACCCAGATCGCCCTGATCGATGCGGCCGCCAACGCCGTCGCCGCCCGCGACGAGGACGCGACGGAAAACCCGCTCGCCGCAAAAACCCGCGCCGATGGCAAGGTCAGCCCGCGCATTTTCGGCACCTCGCCCGGCACCTACGGCGCCGGTATCGAGGCGTTGCTGTCGAGCGGCGACTGGGCGGCGCGCGAAGAAATCGGTCGCGCCTATCTCGACGCCACCTCGCATGCCTATGGCGGCGCCGAGGGCGAAGGGATTTCGTCGCCCGGCGCGTTCGAGGGTCGCGTCGCCGAGGCCGACCTCCTCGTCCATACCGGAGACGACCCCGGCCGCGACATTTTGGAAGGCTCCGCCGATGTCGCCTTCGTCGGCGGTTTTTCGGCAGCGCTTGCAGCGCTTGGCAAGAACGCCGACGTCATCGTCCTCGACACCACGGATCCGCAAAAGCCGAAGCCGCGCTCGCTTGGAGAAGCCGTATCTCGGGTCGTTCGCGCCCGCGCGGTCAACCCGCGCTTCATTGCCGGCCAGATGCGGCACGGGCCGCGCGGCGCTTCGGAATTCGCCGAGACGGTCGACCGTCTCGTCGGTTTCGCCGAGACCACCCTTGCCATACCGGGCACGCTGATCGAGGCCGTGCACGACGCCTATCTCGGCGATCCCGAGGTGCGCGCCTTCATCCTGCGCGAAAATCCGGCGGCCGCGAAAATCATCGCCGAGCGTTTTTTGTCGGCGCGGCGGCGCGGTCTCTGGCACCCGCTGCGCAATTCCGTCGACGACGACCTCGCCGCCCTGATCGCCGAAGCCCGCGCGCTGGGGGTGGCGGCATGAACGCCTTCTCCCGACGCGGCGCCTGCCCTGCTTTGTCCGCGCCGATGCAGACCGGCGACGGGCTTCTGGTGCGGCTCAACCCGGTTGCTGGAGGACTCTCGCCGAAATCCTTGATCGGGCTCGGTGAATCCGCCTTGCGGCATGGCAACGGCATCATGGAAGTGACCGCGCGTGGCAGCCTGCAGATCCGCGGCCTGACATCGGCAAGCCCCCGGCTGCTGGCAATGGAGGTCGACGCGCTCGGCATCGCAGTGCGCACCGGCGTGCCGGTCGAGACCGGACCGCTGGCCGGGCTGGATCCGCAAGAAGTTGCCGATCCGCGCCCATTGGCGGAGCGGATTCGGGCCGCGATTGCTGAAGCCGGGCTGGCACAGCGCCTTGGCCCGAAGGTTTCGGTCATCGTCGACGGCGGTGGACAGTTGGCTATGGATGTGGTGACAGCCGATGTGCGGCTGGCTGCAACGCGCACCAATGCGGGAATCAGGTGGCAGATGTCTGTTGCGGGTGATGGGCAGAATGCGAAGCCGCTCGCGACGGTGGGAGACGATGCGGCGCGCGATATCGCCATCGCGATGCTGAGGATGGTCGCCGAAAAGGGCCGCGATGCCCATGCAAGGGATTTGACGGAGAGGCAGTTAGTATCCCTCGCAAGCTGGCATTCCTTCACACCCCCCTCTGTCCTGCCGGACATCTCCCCCGCAAGGGGGGAGATTGAGCTCTCATCACCGCTTTCGCCAATCACTGGCCTTGCAGGACGAGCGGCGGCGTCGGAACTGCCGATCTCCCCCCTTGCGGGGGAGATGTCCGGCAGGACAGAGGGGGGTGCGCAGGATCGCCTGCCTGTCAAATTGTCCGAACCAATACCTTCGCCGATCGGCCTCTTTCCTCTCGCCAGCAACACGGCCGCCCTCGGCATCGGCCTGCCCTTCGGCAGCATGCCGGCGGAGAAGATCATCGCACTCACCCAACACGCCCTCACCCTTGGCGCGGCCGAAATTCGCCTGGCGCCACACCGCGCGCTGCTTTTCATCGGCCTCTCTCCGACCGCCTGCCGCTCGCTTCAGCAGGCCGCCGCCACACTCGGCTTCGTTACCGACGCTGCCGACCCGCGCACGAAAATCGCCGCTTGCCCCGGTGCGCCGGCCTGCGCCTCCGGCCGGATCGCCGCGCGCGAGATCGCCGAGACCGTCGCCGCCGAGTACCGCGACCTCCTCGATGCCTCCGTCACCCTCCATATCTCCGGCTGTGCCAAGGGCTGCGCCCATCCCGGCCCGGCAGCGCTGACACTGGTCGGCGGCGATAACGGAGCCGGACTTGTCGTGGACGGGACGGCAAAGGCCCTTCCTGCCGGATACAGGCCAGGCTATGACGCCGCGCGCGGCGTTGGCCGCATTGCCGCAGCGATCCGCGAAGCACGATTTCGAGGCGAGACCACCGCCGCCTGCCTGACAAGGCTTGGCGCGGCCGGTGTCACCGAACCCTACCGACAGGAATGAACATGCCCGCCCCCTACGACTACATCCATGACGGCACGGCGATCTATGAGCGCTCCTTCGCCATCATTCGCGCCGAGGCCGACCTGTCGCGGTTTTCCGATGCCGAAGCCGATGTTGCCATCCGCATGATCCATGCCTGCGGCCAGGTCGAGGCCGCGCAGAACTTTGTTTTTTCGCAAGCTTTTGTTGCCGCCGCCCGCGCGGCACTGGCGGCCGGCGCGCCGATCTTCTGCGACGCCGAGATGGTCACGCACGGCATCACGCGCGCCCGGTTGCCGGCCGGCAACGAGGTGATCTGCACGTTGCGCGACCCGCGGACGTCCGACATGGCGAAAAAGATCGGCAACACCCGTTCGGCCGCGGCCATCGACCTGTGGGGCGAGCGCATGGCCGGTTCGGTCGTCGCCATCGGCAATGCGCCGACCGCACTTTTCTACCTGCTGGAAAGGCTGCACGACGGTGCGCCGAAACCGGCTGTTATCATCGGCATGCCGGTCGGTTTCGTCGGTGCTGCCGAATCAAAGGACGCGCTGGCCGAGAATTCCTACGGCGTTCCCTACGCGATCGTGCGTGGCAGGCTGGGCGGCAGCGCCATGACCGCCGCCGCCCTCAACGCATTGGCGAGGCCGGGCCTGTGAACGCGATTGTAAAAGGCCGGCTTGTTGGCGTCGGCACCGGTCCCGGCGACCCCGAGCTGCTGACGCTCAAGGCCGTGCGCGCGCTGGCCGAGGCCGACGTCGTGGCGCATTTCGCCAAGCGCGGCAACAACAGCAATGCGCGCGCCATTGTCGGCGCGCATTTTCGTCCTGATTTGGTCGAGTTGCCGCTGCTCTATCCCGTGACCACCGAAATCGACAAGGATCACAGCGATTACCGGTCGCAGATAGCGGATTTCTACGAGGAGTCGGCCGAAAAGGTCGCCGAGCATCTCAGCGCCGGCAGGATGGTCGCGGTGCTTTCGGAAGGCGACCCGCTGTTCTACGGCTCCTACATGCACCTGCATGTCAGGCTGGCGCACCGCTTTCCGACAGAGGTCATTCCCGGCGTCACCGCCATGTCCGGCTGCTGGTCGGCGACCGGAACGCCGATCGTCCAGGGCGACGATGTATTGACCGTGCTGCCTGGCACGATGAGCGAATTCGAGCTGACCCGCCGCCTCGCCGACACCGATGCCGCTGTCATCATGAAGGTTGGCCGCAACCTGCCCAAGATCAGGCGCGCGCTGGCGGCGACCGACAAGCTGGCGCGTGCCGTCTATGTCGAGCGCGGCACCATGCCGGGCGGCGTTTCGATGCGGCTGGCCGACAAGCAGGACGACAACGCGCCCTACTTCGCCATCGTGCTGGTCGCCGGCTGGTCAGGCCGGGCCGCCGCATTGGGAGCCGAAACATGAGCGGCCGCCTGACCGTTATCGGCCTTGGGCCCGGCAATGCCGACCAGGTGACGCCGGAAGCAAGCCGCGCCGTCGCCGAGGCAAAATTCTTCTACGGCTACAAGGCGTATCTCGACCGGCTCGACCTGCGCCCGGACCAGACCCGCGTCGCCTCCGACAATCGCGAGGAGCTGTCCCGCGCCAAGGACGCGCTGGCAATTGCTGCACAGGGCCACAATGTCGCCGTTGTCTCGGGCGGCGACCCCGGCGTCTTTGCCATGGCGGCAGCCGTCTGCGAGGCGATCGAGGCCGGCCCGGCCGAATGGCGTGCCGTCGACGTGGCGATGCTGCCGGGCATCACCGCCATGCTCGCCGTTGCGGCCCGCATCGGCGCACCGCTCGGCCATGATTTCTGCGCCATCTCGTTGTCCGACAATCTAAAGCCATGGGACCTCATCGAATTGCGGCTGCTGGCTGCGGCCGGCGCTGGCTTCGTCATCGCGCTCTACAATCCGATCAGCAAGGCACGCCCCTGGCAGCTTGGCCGCGCCTTCGAATGCTTGACCGCGATCCTTCCGGGCACCACGCCGGTCGTCTTCGGCCGCGCTGCCGGCCGTCCCGACGAGCGCATCGAGGTTGTTCTGCTGGCGGACGCCGATGCGGAAAAGGCCGACATGGCGACCTGCATCATCATCGGCTCGCCGGAAACCAGGATCATCAAGCGCGGCGAAAGACCGGCGCTGGTCTACACGCCGCGTTCGGCGGCGGGCCCAAGAAAATGATCGACCATCGCGGCAAGGGCTTCGACGGTTTCAGCCGACGCAACATCCGGCAGCGTCGGCCTGCGGATCATGACCACCTCGACGCCGAGCGCCCGCGCTGCGGCGATCTTGCCGTAGGTCGCCTCGCCGCCGCTGTTCTTGGACACGACGACATCGATGCGGTGTTCCAGAAGCAGTGCACGTTCGTCGGCTTCCCGGAACGGCCCGCGCGCCAGGAGATAGGCCGCGTCGGGCACAGCGAGCCTTGGCTCGACCGGATCGACGCTGCGGATCAGATAATGATGCTGGGGCGCCGCCGCGCAGGCGGCGCCCTCCAGCCCGCCCAGCGCCACGCAAACGCGACGCGGCCCCGGGCCCAGCGCCGGCCCCGCGCGGG
>NZ_JBVVQB010000110.1:0-6603 GCF_055811775.1 Mesorhizobium sp. WSM4844
TCAGCTTGATCGAACAGCCTCCGGGCCTCGGCAAGGTGCTGCTCATCGCCCACTTGCCGGGCCTGGCCCGCTTGCCCCTCTTCCAAGTCGGCGTCCTGCACCTGCGACGAAGCTGTTACTCGGGATGGATTACTATTTCGCGGGTCCACACTAGCCTCACATCAAACTGTATCGTCAAAGTCCTGCGCTAATCCACGCAGCGGCTCATTGAGTTGAGATTCTGCCGAAAGCCCCTCGTCTGCTTTCATCAAGGGCGCCGGCTCCGGGAGAGCGCCTGTCTGGTTTTCAAAGATGCGTTTAAGGATGCGATCCGAAAAATATCGCACCTTCCTCAATTGCAGTGGTGGCAGACCTTTGATGAGAACGATCTCGTACTCGTCATTGAGTAGCCGCACCTGTTCGGGACGCAACAGCGGTGCACCTTGATCGAATTCTGGATGTTCCAATCGAACGTTCGCGCCTGGCTGTAGAAATCGATTGGGCTTGACACGTTGTATTCACCGATAGCTTTGGAAATGTAGTTTGGAGTCTCGTCATCGGCAGTGGCCACGAACACTTGCAGGCCAGTATTGCTGAGAAAATTCTGCTTGCCAGCCTCGCCATAGGCCCCCCGTCAGAGCCGAAAGGCTTTGGATGATGAGCATGAAGCGACCCTTGTAGTCCGCGATGGTCGTAATTGCGGTCTCGATCGCCTCCAGCTTACCCAAGTGCTTGAATTCATCGAGCACAAAGAAGTGCAACGTCCTGAACTGCACGTCGCGTTTGCCTCTCGGCGGATTTGAAGCTCCCAAGATCACGTGCTGTATCGCGCGCGTTAGCGATTACCAACCGTTCTGCAACATTGGTTCAGTGGCCCGTCTGGAAAGTCAAGGTGGTTACGGCGTTCCTCGGCCCTCCTCCCGTCGCGGGATGAACTTCCAGCTGCACGTGTCAGTTTGCTATCGCGATCCATTGCTCAGCTTCCAAAGTCGTTTCTCTACCCCATGAGGTTACCACCGAAGCTTGATTTGCTACACCAATATGGTGTTACACTTGTAGTCTCGTAGAGGCTTCTCCCAGCTCTCCGGGTCACGCCGAGAGCCGTAACCGGGTCAGGACTGGGCTTCCTGGCTGGCTGCGGCTTCGCTTTGAATGATCCGGCCTGGCACGCTTCAGTCGGCGATATCCTTCACAAGCGGGGCATTCCGGCTGCGGTGACGCTTATGTCTGTCGGATATAACATTGTTCGCAGCGTCGGCCCGGCTTTGGGGGGCGTTATCCTGGCGTTCTTTAGACCGCTGGCCGCTTTCGCCCTGGCCGCACTGAGTGATCTCGCGCCTCTTGGCGCAATATGGCGTACCAAATGGAAAGTGAGCGGCGACAATCAAGGTGAGACTCGTATTGCCTCGCCCAAGAGTGTTCCCAAAGAACAATGCAACAGGAAGGTCTTGGTCGTGACGTAGGTGTAAGGCGTGCCAAATTGCGGGCTGCGCGGCCCGGAGTCGATAAGATCCTGCGACCGAGCCGCCCTGATCGGGTCGCGGCTGAACGCCTTCAGGGTCTCCCTACGGCCCTTGGAGTTTGGCCTGATCTCTGATGTTGAAATGATTGATGAGGACTGTGGTGCCCGGGTAAATATAGGCGTCACCCATCAAGCGGCACGGGCACGCCTTGCTTCGACATAGGCATCGCCCAGCTGATCGCAGTCCGCTCGCTCAACCGCCCGGCCTCTTCGCACAGGACGAGTAACTGTTCGAACAGGTTCGGCTTGTCTCGCAACACGGCCATTGCCGAAAGCGCAGCCTTGTGACCATCCGCCAGCATCGCTGCGACGATCGGCTCATGCGGTTTCTGGTCGAGGGCTCTGATGACCTGTTTGGCAAGCCGCAACGCATGCGCTCGATCCCCCGTAGAGCTCGCCGTTTGCCCTTTCGAAGATGCGCACGTAGCGCGGCCGCTTGCCGCGACCGGTCCAGCGCTCGCAAGAACCCAGCACCAACAGGCTTTGCGTCCGATCACCCTAACCCTTGACTCGCTGGGCGCATTGCTGCTGCGTGCCGTTGCGCAACCATCATGTCCTATGCGGGCGATGATAGGGGCAATCTGCACAATCTGACGATGCTCTTCGCACCGTCACACCCCCAACCTCGCTTTCACCTCAGATGAGGCTTCCGACCAGGACAAAAGGGGACTTTTCCGCCGTACCGTTCCGGATCTGTGTGATAGAAACATCAAAGTTATGGACGAGGCGTATCCTGAACTGCCTCTTTGCTCCGCCATCTTCAATTGGTGGAGCGATGAGAGGTCGGGAAATCGGAGGCAGCGGATCTGCGATTTGCTCACGCACCATGGAATGCGATCGCCAGGACTTATCTGGACCAAACTCGAGTAACGATAGCAATGGGCTTTTGAGATAAAGTCGGGACGCGATGGCATTGAGCGGATAGAGCGATATCCGGGAACCGAACCAATCCACAGAATTATTTCGTTGGTATTTTTGTTGGCTAGCCCTGATATAGCGTGAGTCCTAACCGTTTGGAAACAGAGAGAGTTTTCCATCGTTTGGATTCCGCCTCTGGCACCATTTTTCCAAGGCAATTTCAGCAAGTTGCGCATGACGCCCGCTTGGCTGAAATCGGTTGGGGGAATTCAGGTCGCCGTGTAGCGGCAGGTTGCGTAGCGGTTCTCGGCGACCTCCAATCATTTTTCCCGCGCCCGACAGGGCCGGCACTGGCGAAACCGTTTGCTCGCATTGGGCGAATGACGGATTTGATTTGCTTGGTGATCCCCTATCCTTAGGGCAAACTGCCCGTTGGGGCTCCAGGAGGCGAAATGAGAGCACGCGCAGCAACGGTTGGAGATCTGGAAAGTGTTTTCCGTGATCTGTCCAAGCGAATATCGGACGAGTACGTCGCGGCCGGCAAGGACAGCAAGATCGCCTACGACAATCTGATGATGAACTTGAAGGAAGGCCGTGCTCATGCGCTCGTGCAGGGCGAAAAAACCGTAGCGCTCATCGCCTGGCACGAGAATAGCGACGCTGCCGATACGCTGTTCGCCGCGCAGGAAGATTTCTTCAGCGCCGCGACCGTTCGCTTCTGCAAGCGGCACATTCGCCATATCCAGGCGCTTGCAGGCAACCTCCCCATTCACTCGCGCAGCTGGCTCCAGAGACCGGACGTCGCAAAATGGTTCCGGATAATCGGCTATGTCGAGCGGGGCCAGGAGAATGGCGCCCAACTGTTCGAACTGCCGCCGGCTCCCGCCGCCTGACAAATCTCGGCGGGCGGCGAAACGCTGCCGCAACCGGTAGCCACGTTCGGGGCCGATGCTCTAAAGCGCGTCGCGTTTGACCGGCCTCATGCGACGCGCTTTAGGTCGTTGTTTTATGCATGTCGTTACCGCAAAACCGCTGCACACTTTTGCGCGACATGCATTAAGCCAAAAAAGGCCCGCCGCTCCATTTGCGAAGCGGCGAGGCCCGATATTCGGGAACGACTTCCGGGCCGTTGCCCCGGCATTGCTTACTGTGCAATTCAGGTGCCAGACGGGTTGACCGATAATGGGACACTGCACCGGGAAAGCGCGAACCATCTTCCGCGATCACACCACTGCCATACCGCGCCATTCCTTGCTATGTTTGCTCGCGGCGGACCTGATTTCCGCTTGGCCGGCGCCCATCAGGCAATCTACCCCAACGCCCCCCCAAAGTGGCGCCGGCCACTCTTCACCACCAACCCAATCTTCGCCGCCGGCCCAATCTTCGCCGCCGGCAACTTCACGCGCGGTCAGGCCGAAGCCAGGACAGCGGTTCTGCTCCAGAGCGGCGGCCTTTCATGTCAAAACGCCCTGACTGGCGATTCCAGTGCGACAGATCGCCTGGAGCGGCAGCACGATCCGACCTGAAGCGCGTCGCGTTTGACCGGCGACGCGCTTCAGGTTGTTGTTTTTTTGCATGTCGTTACCGCAAAACCGCTGCACACCCTCGGGTCAGGCCCGAGGGCAAGCTTGTGCGCGACATGCATTAAATCCAAAAAGACGGTAGCAAGCCGCGGCCAGAAAGTGTTGAAGACCGTGCCGATGGCATTGAACGTGTCGCGATCCGGTTGCACTCGGCAAGGCTTGATGATTTGTTGCCGCTTCAAGGAGAATGAATGATGCACGAGCCTGCCGGTCAAGACGAATATGGGTCGGCCAGCCCCTTCGACCCGGACGACCTGACGACGTTGAACGTGATGGGTCCGGGTGTGGCCAGCAACGATTTCGAGAAATACGCGGTCGCCGTGATCATCGTGTTCGGCGCCCTCATCATTGGCGGCTTGATGGCCGCAAACCTTGCCCTGGGGCACCGTAACGGCTTCCTGTACGCGCTTGGCGGCGCCACCGCGGCGTGGATATCGGGAAATGCGCTGCTGCTCGATCGGCCGCGTATCTATGCCTTGTTCGTCGGCATCGCGGCGGTGATGCTGATTGCGTCCACCATCACGCTGGTCATCTGACCGAAAGAAATTAATATCCGATCGCCTCGCCGGACGCGGCGCGGCTGTCGATGGCGCCATTGTAGCGGGCGCCGCCGCCCTTTTCGATCTCGGCCAGACTCTTGCCGCCGACCAGGATACCGGCCGCCTGACCCCAGGTCGCATCGGTGACGTCGAGGCGGTAGCCCATCCCGGCAAGCAGTTTTTCGGTATCGGGCGACAGGCCGAACGGTTCGACATAGACCGTGTCGGGCAGCCATTGGTGATGGATGCGCGGCGCGTCGATCGCCTCCTGGATGTTCATGCCGTGATCGACGACATTGACGATCGCTGCCAGCGTGATGGTGATGATGCGCGAGCCGCCGGGGCTGCCGATAACCATGAACGGCTTGCCGTCCTTGGCGACGATGGTCGGGCTCATCGACGACAGCGGCGTCTTCCTCGGGGCGATCGCATTCGCCTCGCCCTGGACGAGGCCGTAGAGATTGGGCACGCCCGGTTTCTGGGTGAAATCGTCCATCTCGTTGTTGAGCAGGATGCCGGTGCCGTCGGCGACGACGGCGGCGCCGAACGAGCCGTTCAGCGTATAGGTCACCGCGACGGCGTTGCCGTCATTGTCGACGATCGAATAATGCGTCGTCTCCTGGCTCTCGCCAAAACCCTTCGGCATCAGATCCTGTGACACGCCGGCCCGGAACGGATCGATCTTTTCGCGGATTTCCTTCGCATAGTTCTTGTCGAGCAGCTTTTCGACCGGATTGTCGACGAAGTCGGGATCGCCGAGCGCCGAATTGCGGTCGACATAGGCATGGCGCATCGCCTCGACCATGACTTTGATGGTTTCGGCAGAACCCGCGCCGAGATAGGACAGCGGGTAGAATTCCAGCACGTTGAGTATCTCGCAAATGATGACGCCGCCCGAGCTCGGCGGCGGCGAGGAGGTAATCTCATAGCCGCGGTAATTGCAGGTCACCGGCTCGAGCTCGCGGACCGCGTAGGTCTCGAAATCCGCCTTGGCCAGAATGCCGCCCTTCTGCGCGCTCGCCTTGACGATGCCGTCGGCGATCGATCCTTTGTAGAAGGCATCACGACCTCGTTCCGAGATGGCCGAGAGCGAGGCGGCGAGATCGGCCTGGACAAGGCGCTCGCCGACGGCATGGGGTTTGCCGTCAGGTTTCAGGAAGATGGCGGCCGCGGCCGGGTCCTTGGCCAGCCGCGCGGCGCCGCCTTCGAGCGAGGCGACATCGCCCTGCTCCAGCACAAAACCATCCCTGGCATAGCGGATGGCCGGCGCCATCAAGTCCTGCCGCGTCAGCGTGCCGTATTTTTCCCGTGCGGTCTCGAAGCCTGCCACCGAGCCCGGCACGCCGACAGCGAGATAGCCGTCGAGGCTGGCGCCTTTCACCGGCTTGCCGTCCTTGTCGAGATACATGGTTTTCGTCGAGGCGAGCGGCGCGCGCTCGCGGAAATCGAGGAATGTCGAGCGACCGTCCTTGAAGCGGATGGTCATGAAGCCGCCACCGCCGATATTGCCGGCGTTCGGATAGACCACAGCCAGAGCGTAGCCGACGGCGACCGCGGCATCGACGGCGTTGCCGCCCTTCTTCAGCACCTCGACGCCGACTTCAGACGCCAGATGCTGGGCGGTCACCACCATGCCATGCTCGCCCTTCGCCGGCTGCGGCGAGGCGGCCAATGCGGCCGCCAGCGGCGCAAAGGTCAAGGTGAGGGAAAGACTGAGTGCGATTAGGGTGCGGCGGTGCATGGCCGTTCTCCGGGGCGTGGGATGCGCCTAGAAAAGCCGTTTGGAGCGGTTGAGTCCATGGCATTAGAACGGATAGGGATTGGTGCAGCCCTCACCGGCCGCTTCGCAAACCACCGTTGCGATCTTCGGCTGATATAACGGCATGGATCCTAGGGTCTCCGCGACGTCGCTTCGCTCCTGCTCCGCCCTAGGATGACGAAGGGAGTATCGTTTCCGCCAATCTCGAAAGCTTGCGATTTGCGGGTAGTCGCCAGGTTTGCCGTTGCCATTAGGCGCCTATCGCCAACGTCTGCAATTAGCCGTAAGCCAACACGCCTTCGTCATCCTAGGGCGGAGCAGGAGCGAAGCGACGTCGCGGAGACCCTAGGATCCATGCCGTTA
>NZ_JBVVQB010000111.1:0-6377 GCF_055811775.1 Mesorhizobium sp. WSM4844
AAATTATTGGCGGAGGGACTGATCACGGTTCCATGGATATCTATGTCGCCACTGTTTCTTGGAACCGAGCAGTTCTTCTATTCCAACCGATGGTCGATGCGGCAGGTACCTCCAGATGTTACCCATGGCCCGTCTGGGGTGGGCTATGATCGCAATATCGTTCGGGTTCCTCGGAGAGAGATCGGGGCCTTCCAAGTTGATGAGTCGGGCGAAGGCTCGCTGCCCTAGGATGGCGAGGGACGCCGGCTCGTAGGCGCGGCTAGCTGAAAACGTTGTCGCGTTTATGTTCGTAGAGGTCTCCGACGTGAAAGGCGAGTGTAAAGTTGTTCGCGGTATGTCGCAAATCGTCTCTCCACGCGCTCGCCCACTACATCGAGCGGCGCGGCCGCCATCATGATCCCCGGAAGGTTCCTGACCCCCAATCGGCGAGTTCCAGGCCTACATCGCCTTCCAACAATGCCAGCCTGATTCATTCCGGCGAGAGCTACCGGTCCGGAGAGCGCATCAGCGCCTCTGTCGTCAAAAGAGCTGTTCTGCTTGACCCCAGCCATGGAGCTCAACGCCCCGCGTCGGAGCGCTCTCTGCTTCTGAAGGAAGCCATCAGGTCCGCTCGGGCTTGATCGGAGGGGCTGATGGACGTCGTGGTTGCTTCGCTCGGCTGCCGCCCCATGGCGAGGCTTTGCGGATTATCAGTCCTCTGTCTCTTCGCCGGTCTCAACAGCGCTGTGTAATGTTCAGTGTTGATGATGACGCCCCCGGTGTTGCTCCTGTCAGGTGTACGCGTCAGCTCGTCGTGGGCCTCGCGCGACTTGCCCAAGTGCTGGTCAAACGGCGCTGGCGCGACTTGTCGGGCTTGCTGCTCTTGCAACACGGCGTGTTGCACCTGCGACCCGGCTGCTCCAAAAGCTTCCGCGGGGATTGCGGCAAGCTCGTGCGCCAAGCGGCCCTGCCTCAGTCGGTTTTGCAGCGCCTGCCGATCGGCGACGAGGTTGTCGAGGTGCAGCGGCCGCTGCCGTTCCGGCCTCTCTTGGTTCGCCAATCTCTGAACCAGCGCGCGCGTGCCGTCCACCACGAAGACGCCGCAATCAACAAGGTTGTTCTGCCGGGCCATGGCGGGTGTCACCATGGTGGTCGCGTCCAGTCTTGTTGCGAGCTCTAGTGCAGGCGCGTTGTTGTATCCCCGTCCATTGTGCTGGATCGAGTCGTAGTGATAGGCGACCGCTCTTTCCGGGTCGCGGCGATCAACGAGCAGCAGCGACCAATGCTCGTTGCGTCCATCAGTCGCCACCGTAGCCAAAGGATTGCCACTGTTCACCGGCAGGAACACGAAGTCGGCTGCGACGTCGTTTTGATGATAGATGGACAGCAATGTAAGTTGCGGGTCCCGGTCGTGACGGCGCAGTTGCTGGGAGACCAAGGGATCCACCAGCCGCGTTCGGGCGGCGAGCGCTGGGTGGGCCTGCAGGCTCTGCTCCAGCAACTGGTAATCCCTGCTGATATGGGCATCATCCAGCAGGTCGGGGCCGAGCACCGCCCCTCGGGGGAGGTTGGACGAGGCTGACGGAAGCGCTCCGATCCGTGCACCGGAAGAGGTGGTCAGATCGACCAACGGAACACCGCGAAAGGTGTCTGATAGCCTCGCGGTCGCTGGCGAGACGGGTGCTGGAGCCCTTGCCGGTACTGCTGCCGCTGCAGCTTCACTCATCGGGCCGCGATCGACGAGCCAAAAGTCGTTGCGCTCTTCTGGCCTCTCGGCGGTGTAGCCCTGACCTTTGATCTCGTAGCTCCATTCCGGCTTTTCCGCATCCGGCAAGAGGCCATAATGGTACAAGGAAGAGAGCATCGCGTCTGGAGCGGGTTGAGTCCCATGGGAAAAGCCTTCAGGGACGGTGAATGAGACGTTTGTGGAGTTCTCGATCGCAGCGGGGGCTGCCTCAGACCTTGCAAAGGACCCGGCCTCCGCATGCAGCCTTCCGATGTGTTCGGACCATGTCCCTTGAAACGGCAGCCCTTGCAAAGGCAATTCACCAAACTGCTGCATGGGGGGCTGCATCGGCACGCGGCCGCCTTCGCTCAGCGGCTGCTGAATGGCGATGCTTTGCGGATTATCAGTCCACTGCCTCTCCGCTGGCCGCAACGGCGCCGTCGAATGTTCATTGTTGATGAACCGCTCGGGTGGCAGGAGGTTGCCCTGGTCAAGCGCACCCGGCCAGGGCCGGTGTTGGCTGGCCGCTAACGCTGGCGGGTCGGCGGCCTCAACTCCGGCGTGTCCAGAGCCGGCCGCTGCCAAAACGTCCGCCATGATCCTGTCCGACGCGGGTTTCGCATCGCCAACCCGTTGCAGCGCGGAGAGGAGATTGCGGTTGCCTGGAAACAACCTCTCGGCGAATTCGATCCGCGAATCATGATCCAGCCCAGAGATCGTTTGGCCCTGCCTCTCCAGCGCCTCAGAAAATCTGCGAAGCCTACGACCATAGGCAACACGGGTGCTCGAGGCCAACCTGCTGTCACTGGTCACTTGTTCCAGGACAGGCGCGTCTGCCTTTGATGGCACTGGTGGCCGGCCAGGCGCCGAATAGCCCGGCTCATGATATGCACGCAGGACGTTCAAAGCCGGCCTTATATCCTTTATTTCAGTGTCTTTCGGAAAGAAGGTATCGACGTGATCGACCAGGGACTGGTGATTTTTTAGATCAGTCGATTGGCCACGAGCGCCGAGATCATTCGCCAATCGGCGAAGCGCAGACGTGTATATTCGGAGCGTCGGCGCGCTATGGTGTTGCTGAGCCGCAGCATGGGCGATCGCCTTATCTATCAGGTCCCGGTGTTCGTGGGATAGATAGGGATAGCGGGTAGCAGGGGCACCAGCAGTCGCTGAATAGCCCGGCTCATGATACGCACGCAGGACGTTCAAGGCCCTCTTCATATCATCGTTTTTCGGAAAGAAAGCATCGACGTGATCGACCAGGGATTGGTGATTTTTTAGATCAGTCGCTTGGCGACGAGCGCCGAGATCATTTGCCAATCGCCGAAGTGCATACCTGTATTTTTGGACCGTGCTCTCGCTATATTTTTGCTGAGCCGCAGCGTGGGCGATCGCCTTATCGATAAGGTCCCGGTGTTCGTCGGAAAGATGGGGATAGCCGGTAGCACGGGCGCCACTCGCGACAGGTTCGGCTCGGCGCGGCTCGGCCACGTACTGCGCAAAACCCGCTTGCCGGGCCTGGCCCGCATCCCGCAAGGGGTCATGGCGGTCCGCGAAAGAGAGCATCGCGTCTGGGACGCGGTGAGTCCCATGGGAGAAGCCTTTGGGGACGGCGAATGAGACGTTTATGGAGTTCTCGATCGCAGCGAGGTGCTTCTCAGACCATGCGGACGGCGCGGCCTCCGCATGCAGCCTTCGGGTGCGTTCGGACCCTATCCCTTGAACGGGTACCCCTTCCAATGGCAATTCACCCAATTGCTGCATGGGGGGCTGCATCGGCACGCGGCCGCCTGAATTGCCGATTTCGCTCAGCGGCGGCTGAATGGCGGCGGCTTGCGGCGTATTCAGGGCCCTCTGCCTCTCGGCTGGCCGCACCAGCGCTGTGTAATGTTCGTCGTTGATGATCACCCACTCGGGTAGCAGGTGGTTGCTCCTGTCAAGTGTACGCGTCAGCTCGTCATGGGCCTCGCGCGACTGGTCGAACGGCGCTGGCGCGATTTGTCGGGCTTCCTGCTCTTGCAACACGGCGTGTTGCACCTGCGACCCGGCTGCTCCAAAAGCTTCCGCGGGGATTGCGGCAAGCTCGTGCGGCAAGCGGCCCTGCCTCAGTCGGTTTTGCAGCGCCTGCCGATCGGCGACGAGGGTGTCGAGGTGCAGCGGCCGCTGCCGTTCCGGCCACTCTTGGTTCGCCAATCTCTGAACCAGCGCGCGCGTGCCGTCCACCACGAAGACGCCGCAATCAACCCCATTGTTCTGCCGGGCCATGTCGGGTGTCACCACGGTGGTCGCGTCCAGTCTTGCTGCGAGCTCTCGTGCAGGCGCGTCATTGTATCCCCGTCCATCGCGCTGATGGATGGAGTCGTAGTGATAGGCGACCGCTCTTTCCGGGTCGCGGCGATCAACGAGCAGCAACGACCAATGCTCAGTGCGTCCCTGATTCTCCACCGTAGCCAAAGGATTGCCACTGTTCACCGGGAGGAACACGAAGTCGGCTGCGACGTCGCTGTGATGATAGATGGACAGCAATGTAAGTTGCGCGTCCCGGTCGTGACGGCGCAGTTGCTGGGAGACCAAGGGATCCACCAGCCGCGTTCGGGCGGCGAGCGCTGGGTGGGCCACCTGCAGGTCCTGCTCCAGCAACCGGTAATCCCTGTGGATATGGGCGTCGCCCAGCAGGTCGGCGCCGAGCACCGCCCCCTCGGGGAGGTTGGACGAGCCTGACGGAAAAGCTCCGATCCGTGCATCGGAAGAGCTGGTCAGATCGACGAACGGAACACCGCGATAGGTGTCTGACAGCATGGCGGTCGCAGGCAAGGCGTGTCCTGGAGCCCTTGCCGGTACTGCTGCGGCTGCAGCTTCCCTCATCGCACCGCGATGGACAAGCCAAACGTCGTTGCCTCCCTCTGGCCTCCGGGCGGTGTAGCCGTGACCTTTAATCTCATAGTTCCATTCCGACTGGTCTGCGTCCGGCAAGAGGCCATGATTGTACAAGGAAGAGAGCATCGCATCTGGGACGGGTTGAGTCCCATGGGAAAAGCCGCCGCGAACGGCGAATGAGATGTTTATGAAGTCCTCGACCGCAGCGGGGGGTGCCTCAGACCTTGCAAAGGGCGCGGCCTCCGCATGCAGGCTTCCAATGTGTTCGGACCCTGTGCCTTGAACGGGTACCCCTGCCAATGGCAATTCACCCAACTGCTGCATGGGGGGCTGCATCGGCACGCGGCCGCCTTCGTTCAGCGGCTGCTGAATAGCGGCGGCTTGCGGCGTATTCAGGGCCCACTGCCTCTCCGCTGGCCGCAACGGCGCCGTCGAATGTTCTTTGTTAATGATGGACCGCTCGGGTGGCAGGAGGTTGCCCTGGTCAAGCGCATCCGGCCAGGGCCGGTGTTGGCTGGCAGCTAGCGCTGGCGGGGCGGCGGCCTCAACTTTGGCGTGCCCAGAGCTGGCCGCTGCCAAAACGTCCGCCATGATCCTGTCCGACGCGGGTTTCGCATCGCGAACCCGACCCAACGCCAAGCGGAGATAATGATTGCCTGGAAACAACCTCTCGGCGAGTTCGATCCGCGAATCATGATCCAGCCCAGAGATCGTCTGGCCCCGACTCTCAAGCGCCTCAGAAAATCTGCGAAGACTACGACCATAGACAACACGGGTGGTTAAGGCCAAGCTGCTGTCACTGGCCACTTGTTCCAAGACATGCGCGTCTGCCTTTGGGGGCGCCGTCACTGGCCACCGACCAGTCCCTGAATAGCCCGGCTCATGATACCTACGCAGGACGTTCAACGCCGGCTTTATGTCCCTGTTTTTCGGAAAGAAAGTATCGAGGTGATCGAGCAGGGATTGGTGATCTTTTAGATCAGTCGCTTGGCCACGAGCGCCGAGATCATTTGCCAATCGGCGAAGCGCAGACGAGTATAGTCCGAGCGTCTGCGCGCTATGGTGTTGCTGAGCCGCAGCGTGGGCGATCGCCTTATCAATCAAGTCCCGGTGTTCGTTGGAGAGATGGGGATAGCGGGTAGCAGAGGCACTAACAGCCGCTGAATAGCTCGGCTCATGATACGCACGCAGGACGTTCAACGCCCTCTTTATTTCCTCGTTTTTCGGGAAGAAAGCATCGACGTGATCGACCAGGGATTGGTGATTTTTTAGGTCAGTCGCTTGGCCACGAGCGCCGAGATCATTGGCCAATCGGCGAAGTGCAGACGTGTATTTTCGGACCGTGCCCCCGTTATATTTTTTCTGAGCCGCAGCTTGGGCGATCGCTTTATCAATAAGGTCCCGGTGTTCGTCGGACAGATGGGGATAGCCGGTAGCACGGGCGCCACTCGCGACAGGTTCGGCGCGGCGCGGCTCGGCCACGTGCTGCTCAAAGCCCGCTTGCCGCGCCCGGCCCGCATCCGGCAAGGAGCCATGGCGGTCCAAGGAAGAGAGCATCGCGTCTGGGACGCGTTGAGTCCCATGGGAGAAGCCTTTGGGGACGGCGAATGAGACGTTTATGGAGTTCTCGATGGCAGCGAGGGGCTCAGACCTTGCGGAGGGCGCGGCCTCCGCATGCAGCCCTCCGATGTGTTCGGACCCTGTCCCTTGAACCGGTCCCCCTTCCAATGGCAATTCACCCAACTGCTGCATGGGGGGCTGCATCGGCACGCGGCCGCCTGAATTGCCGATTTCG
>NZ_JBVVQB010000112.1:2500-6087 GCF_055811775.1 Mesorhizobium sp. WSM4844
TTTTAAGAGTTTGCGGCGAGCATCTAGCTCTCCGCCTGTTCTGTTTGACATCGTAAAGAGAAGATTTGTTCGAACTTCACAGCCCGCAAGGGATGTGATTTGTCGCGGGAGACGCTCAATCTCCCGCATATGATGGGTTTGCCTAACCGCACCCTCGAACCGATCTCGAGAAGCTGGTCTTTTTGTGCCAATTCCATTGAAGCTAGATCCTGCACAGGATCTGGTTCGAGCGACGATCCCTTCGGGATCGCGCGATGGGTATTGGCAATGAGAACGATCAAGTGTCTTAAGGGCAATTGGTGGATGCCTTGGCATGCACAGGCGATGAAGGACGTGATACGCTGCGATAAGCTACGGGGAGGTGCGAATACCCTTTGATCCGTAGATTTCCGAATGGGGAAACCCACCTAAGGTGCTTGGAAAATCAGAGCAGCCAGTGGTCGAAAGGCCGACTGGCTGCTGTGGTTTCCAAGTATCTGTTATAGGTAACTTATCCTGAATACATAGGGATAAAGTGGCGAACGCGGGGAACTGAAACATCTAAGTACCCGTAGGAAAGGACATCAACCGAGACTCCGGCAGTAGTGGCGAGCGAACCCGGACCAGGCCAGTGGCGATGATGAGACAAGCGGAACCTTCTGGAAAGTAGGGCCATAGTGGGTGACAGCCCCGTACGCGTAATGCAAATCATCGTCCTCGAGTAAGGCGGGACACGTGAAATCCTGTCTGAAATTGGGGGGACCACCCTCCAAGCCTAAGTACTCGTGCATGACCGATAGCGAACTAGTACCGTGAGGGAAAGGTGAAAAGCACCCCGACAAGGGGAGTGAAAGAGTACCTGAAACCGATTGCCTACAAACAGTGGGAGTCCAAGGTTCGTCCTGGGTGACCACGTACCTTTTGTATAATGGGTCAGCGACTTAGTGTGACGAGCAAGCTTAAACCGCTAGGTGTAGGCGCAGCGAAAGCGAGTCTGAACAGGGCGTTCAGTTCGTCGCATTAGACCCGAAACCGAGTGATCTAGCCATGAGCAGGTTGAAGGTAAGGTAACACTTACTGGAGGACCGAACCCATAACTGTTGCAATAGTTCGGGATGACTTGTGGCTAGGGGTGAAAGGCCAATCAAACTCGGAAATAGCTGGTTCTCCGCGAAATCTATTTAGGTAGAGCGTCGACCGAATACCCCAGGGGGTAGAGCACTGGATGGGCTAGGGGTCCTCACCGGATTACCAAACCTAACCAAACTCCGAATACCTGGGAGTACTAGTCGGCAGACACACGGCGGGTGCTAACGTCCGTCGTGAAAAGGGAAACAACCCTGACCTACAGCTAAGGTCCCCAAGTTATGGCTAAGTGGGAAAGGATGTGAGGATCCCAAAACAACCAGGATGTTGGCTTAGAAGCAGCCATCATTTAAAGAAAGCGTAACAGCTCACTGGTCTAAATAAGGGTCTTTGCGCCGAAAATGTAACGGGGCTCAAGCCATACACCGAAGCTTAGGGTTCGTGAGCAATCACGAGCGGTAGCGGAGCGTTCTGTAAGCTGATGAAGCCATACCCGTGAGGGGTGGTGGAGGTATCAGAAGTGCGAATGCTGACATGAGTAACGTAAGGGGAGTGAGAGACTCCCCCGCCGAAAGTCCAAGGGTTCCTGCTTAAAGCTAATCTGAGCAGGGTTAGCCGGCCCCTAAGTCGAGGCAGAAATGCGTAGACGATGGGAACCACGTTAATATTCGTGGGCCTGGAGGAAGTGACGGATCATTGAGGTAGTCCAATCTTATCGGATTGAACGGGCTGCTGCGTGGTTCCAGGAAATAGCTCCTCCTTATAGACCGTACCCGAAACCGACACTGGTGGACTGGTAGAGTATACCAAGGCGCTTGAGAGAACTATGCTGAAGGAACTCGGCAAATTGCACGCGTAACTTCGGAAGAAGCGTGACCCTTTTCCACGCAAGTGGAGGAGGGTGGCACAGACCAGGGGGTAGCGACTGTTTATCAAAAACACAGGGCTCTGCGAAGTCGCAAGACGACGTATAGGGTCTGACGCCTGCCCGGTGCTGGAAGGTTAAGAGGAGGGGTGCAAGCTCTGAATCGAAGCCCCAGTAAACGGCGGCCGTAACTATAACGGTCCTAAGGTAGCGAAATTCCTTGTCGGGTAAGTTCCGACCTGCACGAATGGCGTAACGACTTCCCCGCTGTCTCCAGCATAGACTCAGTGAAATTGAATTCCCCGTGAAGATGCGGGGTTCCTGCGGTTAGACGGAAAGACCCCGTGCACCTTTACTATAGCTTTACATTGGCATTCGTAGTGGCATGTGTAGGATAGGTGGTAGGCTTTGAAACCTGGGCGCCAGCTCAGGTGGAGCCACCCTTGAAATACCACCCTTATCACTATGGATGTCTAACCGCGGCCCGTCATCCGGGTCCGGGACAATGTATGGTGGGTAGTTTGACTGGGGCGGTCGCCTCCTAAAGAGTAACGGAGGCGCGCGATGGTGGGCTCAGAACGGTCGGAAATCGTTCGCTGAGTGCAATGGCATAAGCCTGCCTGACTGCGAGACTGACAAGTCGAGCAGAGACGAAAGTCGGTCATAGTGATCCGGTGGTCCCGCGTGGAAGGGCCATCGCTCAACGGATAAAAGGTACGCCGGGGATAACAGGCTGATGACCCCCAAGAGTCCATATCGACGGGGTTGTTTGGCACCTCGATGTCGACTCATCGCATCCTGGGGCTGGAGCAGGTCCCAAGGGTATGGCTGTTCGCCATTTAAAGCGGTACGTGAGTTGGGTTCAGAACGTCGTGAGACAGTTCGGTCCCTATCTGCCGTGGGTGTAGGAATATTGAAAGGATCTGTCCCTAGTACGAGAGGACCGGGATGGACGGATCTCTGGTGGACCTGTTGTGGCGCCAGCCGCATAGCAGGGTAGCTATATCCGGACGGGATAACCGCTGAAGGCATCTAAGCGGGAAACCCACCTTAAAACGAGTATTCCCTGAGAACCGTGGAAGACGACCACGTTGATAGGCCGGGTGTGGAAGAGCGGCAACGCTTGAAGCTTACCGGTACTAATAGTTCGATCGGCTTGATCGTTCTCATTCCCTATGCCCATCTCCAGCGCAATCCTTCGGATTGCGCCGAGATGGTCTGTTCTCACTCACGCTTGTTCCGCCCTGCGGGCGGCGCTACGTGGGTGCGGCGCATCGGCGCCGACGGTCGGTCGACCTTGCGAAGCTTCGCTTCGAAAGGCGCCACGACCAAAAGAACGGTAAAGGCACACATAAGACCAGCGAACAGCTCAGGAGAGAGCGGAAAATAGGGTTCCCTATTCGCTACTCTCTCATCGCTATTCGCTCAAAAAGCTTCTCGAGCAACGTGCGCTTTGCCGACCTGGTGGTTATGGCGGAGCGGCTGCACCCGATCCCATTCCGAACTCGGCCGTGAAACGCTCCAGCGCTGATGGTACTTCGTCTCAAGACGCGGGAGAGTAGGTCGCTGCCAGGTCTGCAAAACGCACGTTGCAAAAATCCAGTCTTCTCCTTACAAAACAGGCCCGCCAATCGGGAACTCGGGCCGCGCAAGCGGC
>NZ_JBVVQB010000113.1:0-5647 GCF_055811775.1 Mesorhizobium sp. WSM4844
TCGTCATCGACCTTGCGCGGCACATAATCGAGCGCGTTTCTGAGGAAGTGCACGTAACAGCGCTGCCAGACTGCCTCGGGCAGGACTTCCCGGATCGCTGCCCTGAGACCCGGATGGTCGTCGGAGACGACGAACTCAACGCCGGCGAGCCCGCGCTGCTTGAGCCCTGCCACGAACGCGCGCCAGCTCGAATGGCTCTCCCGGTTGGCCAGCTCGACACCGAGCACCTGGCGCCGGCCCTCCCAGTCGACGCCGATCGCCACCAGCACCGCCTGGCTGGCGATCACGCCGGCCTCGCGCGCCCGCTCATAGCGCGCATCCAGAATGAGGTACGGGTAAGGTTCGGCAAGCCGCTGCTCAAAGAACGCCTTCAGGGCTTCATCCAGCCGCGCCGTCGCCTGGCT
This sequence comes from Mesorhizobium sp. WSM4844, assembly GCF_055811775.1. Classification (NCBI taxonomy): domain Bacteria; kingdom Pseudomonadati; phylum Pseudomonadota; class Alphaproteobacteria; order Hyphomicrobiales; family Phyllobacteriaceae; genus Mesorhizobium; species Mesorhizobium sp. WSM4844. The sequence goes on from NZ_JBVVQB010000113.1 coordinate 405, forward strand.
TACCGTCGAGGCCGAGAAGGAATGGCCGCACAGTTCCTCGGTGATCGCCTTGACCTTGCGGGTCGAGACGCCTTGCACGTACATCTCGACCAGCGCCGATACCAGTGCCTTCTCCGAGCGCTGATAACGCTCAAACAACTCCGTCGAGAACCGGCCGGCCCGATCCTGCGGAACCCGAAGCTCCAGCACGCCAACCCGCGTCACAAGCTTGCGTTCGTAATAGCCGGACCAGTAACCAACCCGCTCCGTCGTCCGCTCGCCTTTCTCGGCCCCGATCGCCTCCGTCATCTCGGCTTCCAAAGCCTCCTGCACCACAGTCTGCAAAACTCTGCGGAAGCCGTCCTCATCCGACAACAGCAACGCTTTCAACTCGCCTCTGCTCAGTCTAACGTCTCGCTTGGTCATGGCACTTACCCTTCCACGGGAATCGGTGATCGCAACGTCACCAGCGTGCCATGGCCGCCCCTCGCCTCAGAGCAACGGCTGTTCTCTCTCCAAAGCTTTTTGCAGAACCTTCAGGACATTATCAATGCCCGTCTCATGCGGTGGGTCGCGAGCAGATGGCGCCGGCGGTGATAGAAGGCGGTTCTTCCAAAGCCGATGCGGCCCGAAAGTATAGTGTGTCGGCCAGGATCGTGGAGCGCTGGGTCGAGCGCTAAGTGCCGAAGGCCTCGAAGGCATGGTCGATCGCTCATCGCGGCCCAACGTCATGCCGAACCTGACGGAACAGGCATGGCCGAGCGCATCGTCGCCTTGCGCCGCTAGCGGCTGACCGGCAAGCAGATCGCTAGGGAGGCCGGCGTCTCGCCCGCCACCGTTAGCCGGGTTCTCAAGCGTGCCGGGCATCACGGCTAAGCGACTCCGAACCGACCGAACCGGTCCGCCGCTACGGGTGCGAGCCTCCCGGCGAGATGATCAATATCGACATCAAGAAGCTCGGCCGCTTCGGCCAAGTCGGCCATCGCATCACCGGCGATCCGCAAGAGGGCAAGTCGAGCTGTTGCTGAGAAGTGAGGGAACCGCAGATTGTTCCTGTTCGACAAGGGCCGGAAGTGGTGAGATCGACCAATCGATTAAGTCGACGGCGCTTTGAAGTATTGCCTCGGTCTGAGCAAGGCTGGGTGAAGCGGCTATGACATGTCCGATCCAGTCTCGGTAATCGCCTTTCCTGACGATCGGCGTCTTGGGTTCAACATACAATCTGACCTCGGCGGCACCTGGTACAGCAGCCGCCCGACTGTTGCCATCGATCCAATCGAGAGTGCCATCGCGATCAGGAACTAGGAACCGCGCGGCCGCTGTCTGCGAATGCCTTCTACGCAAATCCCAGTCCTCGCCGATGACAAGCTTGATGTGCTCGGTGATGAGGTCGATACCGCAAGCCAGTTGGACTAATTGAGGCTCGAGTGCGCCAGCAAGACGCGGATTGACTTCGATGACGACTGGGCCACGCTTCGACCACCGGAGTTCAATGTTCGTTGGCCCCCAGCTGAGGCCGAGAGCTTGCAAGCAGCTCAGCGAAACATCAACCATACGCTGATGCTCATCATCAGTCAGCGGGGCCGGAAAGGTCGTCTTATGGAAGACGAAATGCGGTGGAGGACCGAAGTCAACGGCGACAATCCCAATAACTTCAGTTCCCATTATCTCGACGCTATAAAAGGGACCTTGTGCGAATTCTTCGACAAGTATCCTCGGCGTAGACGGCCAAATGTGTTTCCCGCCCAATAGATAGGTGGTATGCACGGCTAACTCATCGTCGTTGCGGCACAATCGGACCCCCATGCTGCCGCTGCCGACGGCTGGCTTAACAATCACCGGCAGTCCAATCTCCGCGGCAGAGCTTTTTACTTCCGTCGCATTCGCTGCCAAGCGATAAGCAGGCCCTGGAACGCCGGCTCTCGCGAGGAGCTGACGTTGAGTAAATTTGTCGCAGCATCGTTCAATGGATGCGGGATTCGGTCCCGTCAAATCGAAGTGCCGGCAGAGCTTGCCAACCATCGCATAGACCGACTCGTCTACGCCCGCAAAGCCAGTAATGCCAGCAATGTCATGGGTCGCACTTAGCCGGGAACATTCCTGGATCAGCGCATCGAGATTGCATGTATCGACACGGATTGCTTCACTCGTTTCCGCCGCAAGATAGTCGTACTGAGCTGGATCAGCCGACAGGGTAATTGGATGAAGACCAAGACGCCGGGCCGCTTGGACGTATCGCAGACCATTACCCCTTGAATGGCCTTCAACCAGGATGAGCGTTCCTCTTGCCATTGGCTGGTGACCTCCGTGGCGTGCTGTGTCGTGTGGGTCTGAGCAGAAATAGGCATCAGTTTTTTGGCCGCGCTTGACCTCAGACTTTATGGTGAGCGTACCAGTCTAAGCGAACTGCGATCACGAAGATTCGGTAAATTTAATTGAAAGATTCATTGCAACGTTTTGATTACCCGAGGTGGCCCCAGCGTCTCGACAAATTTGGAGGATTGTAATGTTCAAAGACGCTAGTTTAACCTGACAGGCGGTGTATAGGCTAAAGCGGAGCGCGGCGTGAAAAATTCTCACGCACCAGCAGACCTGATTCTCGACTTAGACCACATGTTCGCCTGAGGTATGGCGACCCGTCTCAAAGTATGCAGGTTATGGAGGGTTGTCTGGCCCGGCGCCGAGCCTCATGCACAGGAGACGGGCCATGGACGAGCATATCACTTACGTCGGTTTGGATGTTCAGCAAGCGAACGATTTTTCACACCTGCGGCTTGAAACGGCGAACATGAGAGTGGACTGATTCCAACGTTTGGAACCCGCGGTTTCGGGCGGCGATGCTGTCATCAGGGTTGGCTTTCCAGATGAATGGTTGCGGGTTCTCGGCATTGTATTCGCGAATGAAGCGGTTGATTCGCGGCCTGAAGATCGACAACGGAATGGAAGACGCCGTGCTTGAGGCTGCGCCGGGGTGAGTTTGGCGAAGAAGCCCTCGACGGCGTTGAGCCAGGAGCAGGATGCTGGGGTGAAATGGAATGTCCTGCGCGGGCGGCGGTCGGATCAGGTGCGGACCTTGTCTTTTTGTGCGCGGCGTAATTGTCGAGGATCACATGGATTGCCTTATCGACCGTAACCTCGTGCTCGTGCGGTTGAGAAAGCGGATGAACTCCTGATAGCGGTGGGGCTGCATTTCTGCGCAACGACCGCCGTCCAGCACGTTGAGGGCAGCGAAGAGCGTCGTTGTGCCGTGCCGCTTGTAGTCGTGGTCATCGTGCGCGGCGCGGCGCTTCATTGGCAGGCCGGGCCGGGTGCAGTCGAGGGCCTGGATCTGCGACTTCTCGTCGACGGACAGCACTACGGCATGGGCCGGCGGATCGACATACAAGCCAACGATGGTCGTCAGCTTCTCGGCGAAGGCCGGGTCGTTGGAGAGCTTGAAGTGCCGCCAGCGATGCGGGCTGAGACCGTGAGCCTTCCAGATACCCTGCACCGTCGACGCTGCTACGCCGGCGACCTTGGCCATCGCGCGCAGCATCCAATGGGTCGCCTCATGCGGCGGCGGAGCCTGTGTCGGGCGGACGATCTCGGCGACATGCTTCGGCGGCACCGGCGCCTTTCCAGGCGGACGGGACCGGTCGCGAAGCAGTCCATCGACGCCTTCATACATGCACCGCTCCTGCCAGCGCCAGACAAGGTCTTGAACTTGTCGGTCTCAGCCATGATTGCCGAGGTGCCGTCGCTGCTCAGAAGGACAATACGCCGCGACGATCGCTTGCAAGCGCCGACGGTCGCTGGCCGAAACGGTGAAGGAGATGCCATTGCGCATGCATCAAACTCGCACGCCAAACCGAAAAACGGAATCCCAAGAGCGGACTCTATACACCAGCGGCCTGGTTTCTTGCTGCTGGACGTTCGATGATAGAGGTGTGAGGCGTCTTTTTCACCGCGGCTGAAACTGGACTTTAGAACGCGCTCCATAGTCAACATATCGGGTTCGGCGGGGCTTTGCTGCCCGGCCCTCATCGCCTTTCGGGCTGCATCGCGATGGAAATCGCTCGGAACAGATTTGCCTCGGGACAGGCGGTGGCGAAGTTCACGGATGCGCGAGACGGTTCAGTAACGCGGGCGCCGAGCTTGAGAAGCCTGAGCCGCAACGGGCGAACTCGGTACGGAGATGATAGGTCGTGGGCACCACCTCCCGTAGTGCGAGCCCAACCAGTATATGGCGGTATGCAGGACGAGAGGCGGACGCAGTGCAATCGGTGAGCGGCAGCTGGTGTGGTCGGAGGAGCTGGCGCCGGGTGCGGATATGTGATGCGTTCCAGAAGATTCCAACATCGTCGTAATCGCGGAACGAAATATGAAGCAGGCGAAACCTCGGTTACAGCTACAAGGCCGACGCGGTCCCCGGCGTTTTACGAAGCGCTTGCCGCGGCTATACATCGGCCACAGGCCACATCAGTTGGGAGGCATCGAGATCTAATAAGGACGACCCATCTTTATAGCTTGGAGAATTTTCCTGCGACGATCTTCGGATGCCGGTGGGAACTGACATGTTTGACGCTTATGCTAAGGATCAAAGGGTTGACAGGGACGCCAGGGGCGACGGCGACGAGGAGGCAACAGGATACCGGCCGGCAGAAGGATTTGTAGAAGCGCTCTCCGTCCCCGGCTATTGCAAGAGCGTTGTTGACGCTGTCGAAACCATTTGGGGCCGAGATCATCATCGAGAACGACGTTGGACTCGTCAGACTGAGGCCGAGCTCTCCGCGATAAAATGGCTCGGATGCTTTAATTGATTAGCGAATGAACCAACAGGCGCGGGTCTGACGATAACGTTGCCCGTGAGAGCCTGCACCGCCAAGCTGCACCACATTTCCATCCATCAGCCGCGCTTTGAATGGCTTCCGTTGGAACCCGTGGCACCATTACCTCGGCGTACCCGCTGGATGATACCGACTTCGCGATCGTCTGGGCTGATCCTGGCCCATCGTCTCGAAATCGAATCAGGCGGTCGCGACCCATGGCGCCAAAGGCGAGCGATATCGACCGGGCAAGTAGAACCGACCGTGAACGTCAATCAACGCATGTGCAGAACCAGATGAATGGCTGACTGGAGCGATTCACAGTATGCATACACAAACGTCCGTTTGGCGGTCTCCCGATCGGAGTCCCCGGACTTGCTGCCTAGAGCACGTCCCGTGATCGATGAATCGATTGTGATGTGACGACGAGCTTCTCCGGTGATTCAACATCCACCTTGA
>NZ_JBVVQB010000114.1:0-5257 GCF_055811775.1 Mesorhizobium sp. WSM4844
GGAAAGGAAGAAAGAATGCTGACGAACCCCACCCTCGACCAGATGCAAACCCTCGGTCTGGCCGGCATGGCTGCCGCTTGGCGCGAACTGGCCGAACGGAACAACGCCAACGAGCTCAGCCGTGACGAGTGGCTCGGCCTGATGCTCGACCGCGAGGTCGCTATCCGGGCCGACAAGCGCGTCCGGAACCGGCTCGCCTCAGCCAGGCTGCGCTTTCCCGAAGCCTGCATCGAGGACATCGACTTTGCCGCGCCACGCGGGCTCGACCGGCGCAGCACCATGGCGCTCGCCCAGGGCGAATGGCTGAAAGCGCATGAGAACCTGATCGTCACCGGCCAGACCGATCCCACGACATAATGCACACCTCGCTATGTTATTGAAAAAGCTGGATCTGCTGATCCTGTGATTGTGATAATGGACTGTGTCCGCTCCTGCCGGAATGGTGCTGGATATCGAGTTGCTCGATATCTTCATGACGGATGATCCAGGGCGTACCCTTGCAATACTGCTCGGCCTTCAGATCGCCGGCGCGGATCATGCGCAGCACGGTCATTGGCCGCAGCCCGAGCTTCGCAGCCGTTTCCTGCAATGTATACTCGCCGCGCTCCGACCATTCGTCCTTTTTGTAGACGGCGATGTCGTGCTGGTTGCGGAAAGTGCAGACACGGGACTGTGTCCATCCGTTCTGACGACCCGTGGTTTTGCCGAGCCGGTTGAGAAGCGATGCGATCGCTCTATCCGGCAATTGGCGTGCCAGGGCACGGATCAGTTCCTCGATGTCCGGCGGGGCGCCCCAACGGTGATGGCCTGCCTTGTTCTTCCTGACCGAAAGCGCGGTATGGTCGCCGCCCTGCCAATGCACCAGCATTTTGATGTGGTCGTCTTCGATGGCGACGACAATCTCGCGGATCACGGCACGGATGATCCGCTTGCGCGTGGTGGCGGTGGCGTTGGCATGATGCCATGCCAGTTCGAGATCGGCGCCCATGCGCAGCAGGCTCCGCCGTTCCTCGTCTCCCAGAGCCTCAGGCTTGTGGCGGTCGAGCGCGTCAAGCTCGTCCTGACGCTCGCGGACGTTCTACGAGCGCGGCATTCCAGCGTCGCTCCAGTTCGCCTGCTACAAGCCGGTTGTCCGGGTCGACGGCGTCATACTGGCGGCGTGGATGGGCGGCTTCATAACGTGCTTGCTCGAGTGCGAGCTCCACATGGCGCCGCTTCTCTCCAGCCTGCACGGTGGAGGTCTCGATGGCCTTGATCGCCGCTTCGATGCCGAGCGGTTGAAGGCGTTGAAGAACCTCCGCGCTGACCGCCTGATCGATCCGCAACGATCCGAAGCCAATGCACGGGTCGGTTCCGTGGTTGACCTGCGCTCCGCGGCAATGATAGCGCCCCGTATTGCCGTTGCTGCCGGAATAGGAGACATGCAGCTTGCGGCCGCAATGGCCGCAGCGCAAGAGACCGCCGAGCAGCAACTCGCCCCGGCGAAGATCACCGCGCGGCACCAAGCCTTTGCTTGTGGCATTGTCCGTGATCAGGCGCTGATTCCTCTCAAAATCGTGCCAGCTCAGGTAACCTTCGTGATGGTCGATGAGCAAGACCTCCCAGTCGGCGCGATCGCGCCTGATCCCGCGCAAAATCCGTTTGCGTCCGGCCTCTATGGTGACTTTGCTGCAGGTTCGCCCGAACGCATAGGCGCCGGCGTAGATCGGGTTGGTAAGAATGTGGTGCACCGTATTGTAGACGGGCAGCTTCCAGACGATCGCCCTGTCCGCCGCGCGCGTGTAATTTACGGCAGGGAGCATAATGCCCTCGCTGCGCAGCCACAGATGCACCTGCCGTGCTCTGCAGTTCGTCGAAACGCCGGAATACAAGATCGATCGCCTCGCGGATCCGCAGGTCCGGGTCTTTCTCGATCCGGTTCCGGCCCGACTTGACGTAACCGATCGCCACCGTCAGGAAGAGTTCGCCCCGTCGTGCCTTCTGCTTCAGGGCTTCGATCGAGCGGGCCCGCAGGATCGAAAGCTCCAGTTCGCTCATCGTGCCCTTCATGCCGAGCAGCAACCTGTCGTTGGGATGACGCGGTTCGTAGATGCCGTCCTCATCGATGATGAGCGTTCCGACAAGGCCGCAAAACTCGATGAGCGTATGCCAGTCCCGGCCATTGCGGGCCAGCCGGGAGGCTTCAATGGCGAGGACCGCACCAACCCGACCTTCGCAGATCGCCGCCAGAAGCTTCTCAAAGCCCGGACGACTGATGCCAGACCCTGAACGACCGAGATCTTCATCGATGACGATGGCGTCTTTCCAGCCAAGGGACCGCGCTCGCTCGGCAAGGCCATATTGGCGTCGCCGGCTCTCGGGATTGTTGACGAGTTGATCGGCCGTCGACTGCCGGACATAGACATAGGCGCCGCGCGCGAGATGTTCAGCGGTGATCTTCATGATCTGCCTCCCGTCCCGTCTGGCTCACCACCGCTTCCCTCAGCAAGGTCTCGATCAGCGGGAGGGTGCGTTCCCGGACTTCGCCTGGAAGACTCGATGGCGGAGCTTTCGTGGAAAACAGGTCTGGTTGGTCGGTTCGGCATTGCCTGCGCTGCATGGTCGTCTCCTGGCTGGCGTGAGTCGCTCTGCAGAAAACGAAGACCTGCATCCACCTCGCGGCGCAGGTCGCGCAGGCATGAAAGGGGAAAACGGGGCGCCTCGCGAACCGCCATCGTCAGGGCGATCTCTTCCGTCATCCAGATCGGAATCAGCGCCAGGCTGCCATCCGGTTGTCGCCCGACATAGGCCGGCTCACCGCAATAACGCTGACGGCCTGTAACGAAAATCTCCCCGCCCGAACGCGGATGAAAGGCGTAACGGACAATCTTCTTTGCCTCGCCATCCTGATAACGGGCATTATGAGCCCAGTCCGACCGGAACCGGCAAGTCGTGGCTAGCCTGCGCCTTCGGCCGGCAAGCAGCACGGCTTGATCATTCCGTGCTCTATGTGCGCGTGCCGCGCCTGTTCGAGGATTTGGGGCTCGCCCGTCTCGATGGCCGCTTCTCACGCCTCATCGACAAACTCACCCGCGCACAACTGCTCATCCTCGATGACTTCGGAACCCACTCCCTCACCGACCAACAGCGCTTCCATCTGTTCGAAATCGTCGATGAACGCTATCGCCGCAAATCCACCCTGATCACCGCCCAGGTCCCGGTGGCCAGATGGCATGACCTGATCGCAGACTCCACCGTCGCCGACGCCATTCTCGACCGGATCGTGCACAACGCCCACCGCATCGTGCTTCAGGGCGACAGTATGCGAAAGCAAAAGGCTGCGCCCCTCTTGACCGGCACCGAAAACGGCGAAATCAATCATCCATGAACGCAACAAGGCACCCGAGGACCGACGCCGCCAGACTGTCCCGACATTAGCGAAACCACTGTCCGGGAATTAGCGGAACCCCTGTCCGACTTTTGCGAAATGCGCAACCCAGCCTTCCTCGCATGGCCGAAACGTGACGAGAGGACGAACCTGTCGCCCGCAGCCACAAGCCGTGCGACAACGGCAAGATCGACGCATGCACGAGGCGAAGGCACGGATTGCGGGTTCCGACGTGAAGCCGGCCGCCGTTCCGATCAAAGACCGGGCCGGCCAATTTCGGCACTGAACATTACCTCCTGGGTCAGCAACTTTGGCATCAATCACCGCGCGATGAACGGGACCATTTTGATGCCGGCAAAGAGAAGGCTGACCATGAGACAACTGAGACAAAGGCTGCGGCTTGCCCGAAGCGGGACGAGCTCCCGCGAGATTGCGGTCGAATTTGAGATAGCGCGCAGTGAGCTGGCCCTTGCCGGGCGAGCTGACCGACGATGCGCTTGAGCACAAGCTCTTCAGCTGAAGAAGCCCGGTTTGCTCATCCTGTGGGAGGAGTATCGTGGGTCGCATCCCGACGGTTATGGCTACAGTCGCTTTTGTGAACTTCTACGGGGATTTAAGCAGCGACTGTCACCGACGATGCGCCAGGAGCATGCGGCCGCCGACAAGGTCTTCGTGGATTATTCCGGCAAGAAGATCCCGATTGTCGATCGCAAGACCGGTGAGATCCGCGAGGCGGAGATCTTCGTGGCGGTGCTGGGTGCGTCCAGCTACACCTTTGCCGAGGCCACCTGGACGCAAACGCTCTCCGACTGGATTGGCTCCCATGTCCGGATGTTTCGTTTTTTCACGGCGTTCCCAGACTCGTCATTCCCGACAATCTGAACTCTGGCGTCAGTCGCGCCAGCTTCTACGATCACGAGATCAACCGCAGCTACGGCATGATGGCTTCCCCTACGGCGTCGGCGTTCTTCCGGCACGGCCTGGAAAGCAAGTGGAGAATGGAGTGCGTTTCGCCCACTCCTGCATTCTGGGGCGCCTGCGCAACCAGACTTTCCCCTCGCTGGCTGAGACCCAACGCCGCCATTGCCCAGGAGCTCGATCGCATGATGCGCCGGCTGGGGCGTCAGTCGCCGACAGCTCTTCGAGACCGCGAGCGCCGCGCCCGGCTTTGGCCAGTCTTCCACTGGAGAATTACGAGTTTGCCGAATGGCGTTTGGCCCCCGTCTCGACGGATTATCACCTTGAGTTCAAGATCTTCTTTTATTCCGTGCCCCACAGCCTCAATCGTCAGCAAGTCGATCTGAGAGCAACGGCGCGCTGATCTACGACTTTCAGCAGATGATCCGATCAAAGACGGTCGCAGAACTGGACGCTTGGCTCGAGGGCGCGAAGGCAAGCCTCGTCGGCTCCTTTCCAACCGGGGTCCAAAAGGACATCGCCGCAGTCCTCAACGCCATTATTTCTCTGTCGTCGGATGGCCAGACCGAAGGCCAGATCACCAAGCTCAAACTCATCAAGCGCCAAATGTACGGCCGCGCCAAGATTGATCTACTCCAGGTGAGCCCCATCGGTGCAACTTAGGCTGTTGCCGCAGCGAGAGTGCGTCAGAGCCCCTTTTGCGCGGAAACTTGGGGCCTCGATTCCACGGTCATTGATAGTACTACGCCAGCTCGAAGCGCCAGCCATGGCGCGTGACTCAAACAAAACGGCCTCCGGAAAACCCGGCGGGGTTCACGCCGGCCCACCACTGCATCTAGGTGTTCGCCGTCAGGCGATAGATGTTTTTTTGCTGTTGCAGAGTACAGATTTTCTTCTAGAGCGCGTCCTGTTTAATCTGGGTCGTATCCAGCTGCCTTGAAGTAGTTGGCGCATTCGGCTGGGGTGAAGCGT
>NZ_JBVVQB010000115.1:0-4777 GCF_055811775.1 Mesorhizobium sp. WSM4844
CGGCATGTGGATTAAGCCGGAGCGCTGCCGCAACGTGCTATTCAGCGAACCTGTCGCTTCGAGCAATGACTCGATGCTTGTGGCCAAGGGCAACCCGGAAGGACTGCATTCTTTTGAGGATGTGCGTGAGAAGAGGCTCACCCTGGCGATTGTGACAGGCACCACCGCGGTCGAGCTGGCGCAAAAGCTTGGCATCGCAGACGACAAGGTCATGCAGGTGGCTGGGCCGCCGGAGGTCGTACAGGCTTTGAAGGCTGGCCGCGCCGCCGCCGGTGTGCTCTACAGCAGAACGCGACGACCTTGGCGGAGCAGGATCCCAGCATCGAGGTGGCTGACCCCTACACCCCGCCGGGCCCCAACGAACATCCAGCCATCGCTTTCTCGCTCAAGGAGCATGCAGCGGTTGACGCGTTCAACGCTGTGTTGAAAGACTATATCGGCTCTGACGAGATGATGGCAGTATTTCGCAAATACGGCTACAGCAAGGGCAACCTGCCGGACGGTACCACAACCGCCGAGGCTTGCAAGGATTGACGGCCATTCCTGAACCACGTGCCTGAAGGCACACCCAGCACCGACTGGGGATGCCTTTTTGCTTCAAGTCGGCCGACTGCAATCGGTTGTGGTTTCTGGGTTTCACGCTGCTGCGGGGTGGCAAGACGTTGACACGCCGCATGGTCAAACTGCACGCCGAACATTGCGCCATTCGACTTGCCTGACCGACCTATCGATCGTTCCGTTGTCCGCCACCCAAATTCGTCGGCGCTTGCGCTAAGCAGGGATATCGAAAAGCATGCGTGCCTTCCAGTTTCCAGGCCGCTCCCCGGTCCGTGCCACAGAGGCGATGGCCGCGACCTCGCATCCGTTGTCGACGCTTGCCGCTATCGAAATGCTGCGCTCTGGCGGCAATGCCATGGACGCGGTGGTCTGCGCCGCCGCCGTGCAGGCCGTTGTCGAGCCGCAATCGACCGGGATCGGCGGCGACTGTTTTGTTCTCTACTGCCCAAAGGGCCAGGGCGAGGTCCTGGCCTTTAACGGTTCTGGCCGTGCGCCGGTGGCGGCAACCGTGAATTGGTATTTGGAGAACGGCTTCAGCGAAATCCCGGAGCAAGGTCCGCACGCGGTTACCGTTCCTGGTGCTGTCGACGCCTGGTGCCGGCTCCTTGAGGACCATGGCCGCAAAGGAATAGCCGAAGCGCTGGCGCCCGCCCTCCATTATGCCGAAAACGGCTATGTCGTGCACGACCGCGTTGCCTTCGACTGGAAAGAAACGCAGACCGATCTTTTGCGCGATGAGGCGGCCGCGCGCATTTTCCTGCCCGGCGGCAAGGCACCGAGACCCGGAGACGTCCATCGCCAGCCGGAACTTGCCCAGACGCTGCGCATCATTGCCGAGCGGGGCGGCCGCGCTTTCTATGAAGGCCCAGTGGCCGAAGATATCGTTGGACGCCTTCGTGAGCTAGGAGGCTTGCATTCGCTCGATGACTTTGCCGCAACCAAAGGCGACTACAAGATACCGGTCGGCATTGCCTATGGGGGATATGGAATCCATCAAATGCCACCGAACATCAGGGGCTGACGGCGCTGCTGATGCTGAACGTGCTCTCCGGCTTCGGGTTAAGCGCGCTCGATCCCAATGGCGCGGAGCGACTCCATTTGGAGATCGAGGCGGGGCGGCTGGCCTACCGCGATCGCGACACTCTCATCGGCGACCAGGACCATGTGGCAGTGCCGGTCAAGAAGCTTCTATCCGGCGCTTATGCCGACAGGCTGCGCGCGGTGATCGATCGTGAGCATGCGATGACGCACTTGCCCCAGGTCCAACTGCCTGGCGGCGACACGGTATATATCTCCGTCGTCGATCGGGACCGCAACGCGGTGAGCTTCATCAACTCGACCTTTACCTCGTTCGGTAGCTGTGTTGTCGGCCCGAAGACGGGTGTTGTGCTGCAGAACCGCGGCACAAGCTTTCGCCTTGATCCCAAGCACCCCAATTGCATCGCCCCTGGCAGGCGTCCGATGCACACGATCATGCCTGGCATGATGACAAAGAACGGTCGCGTGGTCATGCCGTTTGGCGTTACGGGCGGCGGTTACCAGCCCTTCGGCCATGTCCATCTGCTTACGAACCTGATCGACTTTGGCATGGACCCGCAGCAGGCGCTGGATGCGCCCCGCGTCTTTTACAACGACGGGCGCATCCAAGCAGAGCGCAACGTTCCGGCACACGTGGCCGACGATCTGCGCCGGCGAGGTCATCAGGTGGCGGAACCGCACTATCCGCTCGGTGGTGGCCAAGCGGTGATGATCGATTGGGAGAGGGGAACGCTGACAGGTGCGTCCGATCCGCGCAAAGACGGGATGGCACTCGGATATTGAGAGTTCTACAGCGGCTTCGCCATGAACGTCCGGCTTTGTCGAGCCGGCGCTGCGGTTGGAGAAGCCGACTGAAACACGTGGCGAGGAACGCTCAGCGGGTGCTCGCGATCCGGAACGGAATTTCTTGCACGAACATGAGATGGCGGACCTTTCAAAGGCCTCGGGACGCTAACGGGCTTTTGCGCGGGCATCGCAATCGTCTAAAACGAGGAATGGAAAGTCATCGCGGTCGCACGGGCTGCTTGATACCTCAACGTTGATCCCCCGATCTGGGTGCCGGATAAAGGGACTGAAACTGGCCGCATCCAATTTTAGCCGACCTTGATTGTCCCAATCTTTCGCCCCGTTGAACGGAATTGGCCCAAGGCTTTCAAGTTCGTCTATGTGTCTATGCAACGCTTCCAATCGGGAAGGTACGTCTCCAAGGAGCTGACAGGAATTGGCGGAGTCACTTGTGACGCCAAAGGACAAATGCGGCGGCAACACCTCGAAGCCAACATATGAAAGGCCGAAGTGAATGGGCCACAGGATTAGGTCGATGTTTCCAGCTCGGCCATCTGGACCAAAGGCTGGCGCCGGCGCACCGGTCGTGACGGAAAGGAACGCGCGCTTCCCCGAAATCGTCCTTTGTCACAGTAGCGCATATTGCTGGTGTATACGTTTCTCGACACGAAGACCCGGTCAATCCAGCCCTTCAAGATATGCCGGCATCGACCACCACCAAAGAGGAAACTGGAAAACAATCAGGTCGGCCCTATCGAGTTGATCGATCGCACCCATTACATCTGGAGGCAAAGCCTCCAATTCTGAAGCGTGACGTTGTTCCGTTTCGGCGCTAAAGAAAGCTTGGTTTATGCGTTTGGTGTAGTGACTGCCTCCTTCAAGCGGATCAAATTCCTCTCGATAGAGATCCACGAGTTCTACAGTGTTGCCATTCGATTCAAATTTCTCTTTGGCGCTTCGAGCCAGTTGAGCATTCAAAGAGTGTTTCTCGGGATGTGCGAGGAGTATCAGCGCTTGCATTTGTGCTTACCAAGGCATTCGTTGCCAGGTTCCTGGCCAGATCCATATTGAAATTTGCGAGTCGTCATGGTCGCAACGATGATGACGTTTCGCTGATCCAGAGGAAAGCTTCTACACAAACGTTAGTTGATACGGAGACTCCACTCACTCCAGCGCGTTGTGTCGGCCACTGCTACTGCGCCGAGCGAGTGATAGAACGCCATGCCCGCTTCATTGGAAGAGAGTGTTCGCCACTGGATTTCTTCGCATGCCTTTGCGCGGGCAAATTCCGTTAATACCCCGAACATTTCTCTCCCCATGCCCGACCGTCTCATATTTGGTTGAAGGTAAATACAATCGAGATAGAGGTGGGGTTTTGAAGACCATGTCCAAAGTCGGATCGACGCGGTCATGTATCCGCGAAGGGTTCCATGGCCATCGCCGCCTTCGTCGCAAACCCAACCGTACAACTGGGCAGGTTGTCCAAAGAAGGCTGAGTTCCAATAAGGGCTGAGGTCTCGGTCCGCGATCCTCGATCCTTCCAAGGCAATGTGTTCGTCACAAAGCTTGCGCAATTGAGAAAGATCGCTTGGCCGTACAGCTCTGATTTTCACAAAATTCTCCTCGTTCATTAGCTCAGACACGCGGGGTAACAGCGGCACATATCAAGGTAACGCCGCTGCCGAGGTGGCACGCGAGCCCGGCCGCGCCCGGGCCGTCATTGCCGGGCGCTGTAGCGCGTAGATCTGTGCTCCGATGAACAGTCAGTGTGTCGCTTGGAGCGAACCACGCTGTCGGCAACCATCAGCCGTAATGGAGCATCTCAGGCTCCGGTTGCTCATCGGATTCCCGCCACAGAGCGTGGGATCCGATGAGTTCCACATGGTCAGTCCTTGCAGAGGTCTGCAGTCTTTTTGCCGTCAGGCAGGTTTGCTTTGCCGTAGTCGTATTTGCGGAATATTGCCATCATCTCGTCGGAGCCAACATAATCTTTCAATACGGCGTTGAACGCGTCGACCATAGGCTGGTCGTCGAGCGAAAAGGCGATGGCTGCGTACCCCGGGGGGGTGGGTGAGGCAAACGGTTCGGCCAGCTCAACGCTTTTGTCCTTCTTGATAAGGCCAGTCGCGTTGAAGAAATCCAGAGAGCCTGCGGCGGCACGGCCGGCCTTCACAGCCTGCAATATCTCCGGCGGTCCGGCGACCTGCATTAGCTTATCGGCGGCGAAACCCAACTTTTGCGCCGCCTCAACCGAAGTGTAACCAGCACCAGTCACGAGCGTGAGCCCCTTGTCGCGCACATCCTCGAAAGAATGCAGGCCTTCGGGGTTCCCCTTCGGCACCAGCAACGCGCCGTTCTCCACCGCGACCGGTTCGCTGAACAGAACATTGCGGCA
>NZ_JBVVQB010000116.1:0-4299 GCF_055811775.1 Mesorhizobium sp. WSM4844
CCGCAGCAGCGCTCCGAGGTAACTGCATGTCGCCGGTTCGGCACCGGGACGAGCCGCGGTCAGTTGGTGGCGGGCTTTGTCTTGTCCTGGTCCTTGAGCTGGCTCCAGGCGTTCTGCTGGGCGAGCATCTGGCGAAGGTAAGTCACGTTCGCCTGCGCCTGTTCGGGCGACAGCTCCTGCGAGGCGATCTTCTCGGCCTCGTCGAAGCGGCCCTGCAGGCCGACGACCAGCGCCAGGTTCTGGCGGACGCGGCTGTCGGCATTCGGCTGCTGGGCGGCCGAGCGCATATAGGTTTCAGCCGTGCGCAGGTCACCTTCCAGCACATAGGACATGCCGAGATTGGAAAGGATCGAAGGTTCGTTCGGCTTGAGGTCAAGCGCCTTGCGGTAATTCTGGCGCGCCGGGTCTCTCTGGCCAAGCTGGTCGAGAATAGCGGCTTCCGCCGACACCAGCTTCCAGTCGGGATATTCCGGTGTCTGCGCGCGGCGCACCGCATCGAGCGCCGGCTCGAACTGCCCGTTGGCGGCAAGTGCCTTGCCATAGGCGGCGAGCACGTCGCGGTCCTTCGGCAGCGCGATCGCCAGTTTGCGCATCACGGCGAGCGACTGGTCGGCGTCGCCATCCATTTGCAGCGCCGCGGCGTAATTCGTCGCGATCCGCTTGTCGTTGGGGTTCTTGGCGTAGGACTGACCCAGCGCGATCGTCGCCTTGTGCAACTCGCCGGCTGACATGGTTTCCAAGGGTTTGCCGCTGGGGCGTCCGATCGAGCCGGTCGTCAGCTTGCTGGTCCCGCAGCCTGCAACGCTGGCCGCGAGCGCTATTATGAACGCCGTGGTGATCAGCCGCTTGGCCGTGGCGTTGGTCATGCGGTTGGTCGGCATCTGCACCAGGGCCTCCATTCGTCAAATTGGCTTTTACGTGGCCATCTTCCCTCCCGCAGAAATATTCTGTTAACCCTAACGGATCGTTAAAAGCCGACTCGGAAGCCGGAGATCATCGAATGCCAGTCGAACTCATCGAGGAAAAACTGAAGACCACTTTGCCGGTGTATCTGGTGGCGAAGGATCGACTGGATGCGGCAGGGCTTGCCTCCTCCTCGCGCGCCTGGGCCAGGGCCAACGGCTTTTCCGGTCAGGCCGGCCGGACGCTGATCCTGCCCGACGAAAACGGCGCGCTTGCCGGCGCCCTGTTCGGCACGGGCGATGGCGAAGGCGCGCTTGCCATCGGCGCGCTGGCGAGAGCCTTGCCCGCAGGCGACTGGCATTTCGCTTCCACACTGGCCGAGCCGGAAATCGCGGCCATCGCATTGGCGCTCGGCGGCTATGTCTTCACCCGCTACGGCAAAAAGCCTGGCAAGACGCTGCGTTTCTCGCTGCCGCCCGGCGCTGAAGCGGCTTATGTTCGCCGCATCGCCGAGGGCGTCTTCCTGACGCGCGATCTGGTCAACACGCCGACCAGCGACATGGGACCGGACGAGCTGGAGAAGGCCGTTCGGACGCTGGCCGGGACGCACGACGCCGAAGTGTCGGTGACCAGGGGCGACGACCTGCTCAAGAACAATTTCCCGATGATCCATGCGGTCGGCCGCGCTTCATCAGGCGAACCGCGGCTGATCGACATGATCTGGGGACCGGAGAGCGCCCCGAAGGTGACGCTGGTCGGCAAGGGCGTCTGCTTCGACACCGGTGGTCTCGACATCAAGCCGTCCTCGGGCATGCTGTTGATGAAAAAGGACATGGGCGGCGCGGCCAACGTGTTGGGCCTCGCCTCGATGATCATGGCCGCCGGGCTGAAGGTCCGGCTGCGTGTGCTGATCCCGGCGGTCGAAAATTCGATTGCTGGCAACGCCTTCCGGCCCGGCGACGTGCTGGTGAGCCGCAAGGGCATCACCGTCGAGATCGGCAACACCGACGCCGAGGGACGGCTGGTGCTGGCGGACGCCTTGGCACTGGCAGACGACGACGAGCCGCAACTGCTGATCGACATGGCGACCTTGACCGGGGCTGCTCGCGTCGCGCTCGGTCCCGATCTGCCACCGTTCTACACCGGCGATGAAGCGCTGGCCTCCGACCTGGCTGCGGCATCCGTCGCCGTCGAGGATCCACTGTGGCGCATGCCGCTGTGGAAACCCTATGGCGCAAAGCTGTCGTCGAAGATCGCCGACATCAACAATGTCACGTCAGACAGTTTCGCCGGCTCGATCACCGCGGCGCTTTTCCTGAAACGCTTCGTCGAGAAGACCGCCGTCTGGGCGCATTTCGACATTTTTGCCTGGAACCCGTCCGATCGTCCGCAGGGCTTGGCCGGCGGCGAGGCGCAAGGCATCCGCGCGCTGGAAAGGGTTATTTCGAAACGCTACGCCTGACAGCTCCTGTTCAGCACGAGGACTGAAACGGAACCGAAACAATTTGCCGTCATTCTGGCCGGATGTCGATTTCGATGCGCCCGAGTCAGGCCTTGCGACTGTGGCAGCAGGTGATGCTGCACCAAGTGCGCGACGATGCGCCGGACCTCACCATGCGCCAGACGGCGATCCTGTTCACGATCTATCTCGATCCACCGCCGCATACGGTGCGCGGGCTCGCCGCGCGGCTCAATGTCACCAAGCCGGTGATCACCCGGGCGCTCGACACGATGGGCGCAATGAAGCTGGTTTCGCGCCATCGCGATGAGCTCGACAAGCGCAACGTGCTGGTCAAGCGAACCGTGGAAGGTGCTCTCTTTGTCGAGCGCTTCGGCGATGTTATCATCGCCAGAGCCCAGGAATTGCCCATCTGACCGAACCGCCCTTCTGACACCGAGTTGCCGATTTGACCGCCAGGGATGCCCGCCTTCACGCCTTCCGTTCCGATCTCGCCGATGCCAGGCTGGAGGGCGAGGTCGCCGCCGATCGCTTCGTCGCCGGGCGGCCAGCGCGGATTTCAGCCGCAGTGGCCGATATCCGCAAGGCGCCGCGGCCGGATGCCGGCGTCAACACGCAAGCCCTGTTCGGTGACGACGTCCTCGTCTTCGAAGATGCCGAGGGCTGGGCCTGGATCCAGTCGGAGCGCGACGGCTATGTCGGCTATGTCGGCTATGTCGCCGACACCGTGCTGGGCGGACGGGACCATGCGCCCACCCATGTCGTCTCGGTGCCGCGCACCTTCCTCTATCCGGGACCTGATTTGCGGCTTCCGCTGAGCGGGCAACTGTCGATGGGATCGGCGCTGACGGTGACCGGCGCGGCAGAAACGCGCGGCACGCATTATGCGTTGCTGCCGTCCGGCGAGGCAGTCATCTCAGGCCATCTCAGGCCTGTCGGAGAGCCGGCTGCCGACTATGTCGCGGTCGCGGAAACTTTTCTCGGCACCCCCTATTTGTGGGGCGGCGCCTCCGGCTTCGGCATCGATTGCTCCGGCCTCGTGCAATTGGCGATGTACATGACCGGCAGGCAAGTGCTGCGCGATTCCGACATGCAGGCGGCGACCATCGGCGAGCCGCTCGACCCGGGCCCGGATCTTGCCGGGCTGCGGCGCGGCGACCTGGTGTTCTGGAAAGGCCATGTCGCTGTCATGACCGATCCGGAAACGATGATCCATGCCAACGGCCACACCATGCTGGTCTCGCGTGAAGGGTTCAGGCAAGCCGTCGCCCGCATCGGCTATCTCTATGGCGGTCCGACAGGGTTTAGGCGGCCGTAGCGCAAGCGCTTTTCCTTCTCTAATCACCAACGTTGCAGGATTGGCGGCCAAAGCGAAGCTGCCGATCTCCCCCCAAGTGGGGGAGATGTCCGGCAGGACAGAGGGGGGCGCCGTAGAGCGCCAACCTCAATACGGACCGAGCACTGACCAAATGCCTCACACGCCACTGCCTCCGCGAAATCGCGCAAATGCCAAATCGATGCGCAAAGCCATGACCGACGCCGAACTGAAGCTTTGGAACGAGCTTCGCGCGCATCGGCTGATGGGGCTTGGCTTCCGCCGACAATTTCCGATCGCTGGTTACATCGTCGACTTCGCTTGCCCGGACAAGAAGCTCGTCGTCGAAGTCGATGGTTCGCAGCATGCCGAAGCCAATACAGGCGACGAGGCGACAATGTCTGCCAGCATATTGTGATCGAGGCGGGGCTCGCCGGTGCGACTTGATACGCCGGCGGGACAGCGCCCCCCTCTGTCCTGCCGGACATCTCCCCCACTTGGGGGGAGATCGGCAGTTCCGCCGACAGCGCCTCTTTTTCGAGGTTGGCGATTGGCGAAATCAAAGATGACGGCCAATCTCCCCCCTTGTGGGGGAGATGTCCGGCAGGACAGAGGGGGGCGC
>NZ_JBVVQB010000117.1:0-4216 GCF_055811775.1 Mesorhizobium sp. WSM4844
ACACGATCGACCATCCAAATCATCTCCCTCTCTTCCTTGCCCACGGAATCACCAATCCGATTCTGTGCAAAGCCCTCACAAGGGGAGAAGGGGAAGCGCCGCATGTCGGGTTTGCGGCTGGTGCAACGTCCTTGGGGCGAAATCGGTCGCAACCCTGGAGGACGGCATGTCATCGGAAACCACCCAATCACCGGCTCAACCGCCGTGGCAGACCGCGGCAATCCTGATTGGCCGCCTGATCTTCGCAGCCGTCTTCCTCATGGCGGTGACCTTCAAATTCATCGACATGGGCGCCACCGCGGGCTACATCGCCGCCGCCGGATTTCCGTTCCCGCTGTTTCTGGCCTGGTGCGCGGCCATGCTCGAAGTCATCCTCGTCCTGTGCTTCCTGACCGGCGCCTTGTTCTCGCAGGCCGCTCTTGTCGCCGGCGCCTATGTGCTGTTCCTCGCCTTTGCCTTCCACGGGCCGTCGCACTGGGCCGGAAACCAGGCCGAGTTCGGCTTTTTCGTCGATCATTTTACTTTCCTGGCCGGGCTGCTGTTTGCCGCCGTGCATGGGCCGGGCCGTGTGCTGACCTGGAAGCCTGCATCGGCCAGCTGATCGTAGCCCGGCTGGCAAGCGGCGTTCCGATACGGGACGGCGAGGCGATCGCGGCGTCACATCTGGTCGTTGTAGGGTTCTTTCATCTGGCCGACCATGCGCGCCAGCTTGGAGAAGGACGGCATGTCCGCCTCCGGCTGACACTGGTTCGCCAGTTCCAGCAGCCGGATCGGGAAGTTGACGGCATCGCGGCTCGACGCCGACATGCCTTCGGAGCGCTCCTCGCTGGTCTCGCTGGCTTCGGCCTTGCGCAAGGCGATGTCTATCTCCTCGACCGTCAGCACGCCCTTGCGGACAAGGACCTGATTGATCGATGCGACGGCCATCAGCAGGCCCTCGAGTTGCAGATTGGCGACATTCATGGCTTTGCTCCCATTGGCAAATTGCAAACGCGCGAACACCGGTTCCGATCCCTGCACCATAGCGCGGCGGGCGGCCGAATTTTAGGCCGGCCCGCGAGATTTCGCTTGCTTTGTGACGGCAGCTATGCTAGGAATATAGTCATGGTGCTGATTTGCGCCAACGACCCGCCCGCCGAGGCGGGTTTTTTTAATTCAAGCCTTCTCACAAGTTCGTGCCTGTGTTGCCGATATCAATGTCGGCGGGACAGCGCCCCCCTCTGCCCTGCCATCTCTTTGCCAAAATTTGGCATCTCCCCGACTTGGGGGGAGATCGGATGTCACCCCGGCTTTCGCCAATCACCAGCATCGAGGTAGGGCATGGCCGAGAATCCTTTGACCGAACGCAAGCCGTCCGGCCGGCCGAAGCGGGCGAAAAAAACGCTGGCCGATGGTTTTCTGGAAGCCATCCGAGCCGATTTCCGGGCGCATGGCGCCGGTGTCATCGCCGAGGTTCGTACCGAAAAGCCCGATCAGTATCTGAAGATCGTGCTGTCGGTGCTGCCCAAGGATCTGCATCTCAACATCAACAGCCTGGAAGCACTGAGCGATGACGAAATCAGGCAGCGCATCCGCGGCCTCGAAGCCGTCCTGCGGCCGTTTCTCGAAAAGTCCGGCGTCGCAAGACCGGGCCTCGCAAAACCAGGCCGCGACGGCGAAGACCGAGTATCTGAGCCTGCTCAGGGAATTGGACCGGAGGCGGCGCACTAACCAGCTTGCCGCCTACCGGCCTTACCCGCGACAGGCCGAGTTCCATGCGGCCGGTGCTGCCAACCGAGAACGCCTGTTCATGGCCGGCAACCAGCTCGGCAAGACAAGGGCCGGCGGCGCCGAATGGGCGATGCATCTCACCGGGCGTTATCCCGAGTGGTGGCAAGGCAAGGTTTTCGACACGGCCGTGCGGCTGTGGGCGGCCGGTGTCACCGCCGAGGGCACGCGCGACAACCCGCAGCGCATCTTGGTCGGCCCGCCGCAGCAGCCGGCGGCGTGGGGCACCGGCATGATCCCGGCCGACGCCATTGTCAGCACCATCATGGGGCGCGGCGCGCCGCATGGGCTGGACAGCGTCGTGGTGCGCCATGGCGGCGGCGGCGATGTGCAGGCCTATGAATCGGTGCTGTCGTTCAAGAGTTTTGAGAAGGGCCGCGAAAAGTGGCAGGGCGAAACGCTGCACGGCGTCTGGTTCGACGAGGAACCACCGCTCGACATCTATTCCGAAGGCCTGACCCGCACCAACGCGACAGGCGGCATCACCATCGTCACTTTTACGCCGCTCCTCGGCATGTCGGATGTGGTGCTGTTGTTTCTGTCGGCGGAAGCGGTGGAGGGAATGGGGTGAGGGGGCGGCGGCCTTGCCTTCTCCCCTTGTGGGAGATGGTGGATCGGCGCGCAGCGCCGAGACGGAAGAGGGGTGCTGGACGGAGTTCTTCGGTGCCAAGCTGGAACACCCCTCATCCGACCTCGCGGAGCCTGTCCTCGGGCTTGCCGGAGGCAAGACCCGTGGGCGAGGCCACCTTCTCCCACAAGGGGAGAAGGCAGAGCGGCCGCCTTGGCCAGAAAAATCTTGGCCAAACAACACCATGCGGCCGGCGCCTGCCAACATGATTCAAGTGCGAGGGCGAAGAAATGACCCGCCACGTCACCTTCATGACCATCGACGATGCCGAGCATTACACGCCGCAGCAGCGCGCCGCGATCGTATCGGCCTATCCGGCGCATGAGCGCGAGGCGCGGGCGAGGGGCATTCCGGTGCTGGGCTCCGGCCGCATCTTTCCGGTGGCGGAGGAACTGATTGCCTGCGAGCCGTTCCGGCTGCCGCGCTACTGGCCGCGGCTCGGGGCGCTGGATTTCGGCTGGGATCACCCTTCCGCTGCTGTCGAGCTCGCCTGGGATACCGAAGCCGACGTCGTCTATGTCGCAAAAGCCTGCCGCGCCTCGCAGCAAACGCCGGCCATGCAGGCGCTGACCCTGAAACCGTGGGGCGAATGGCTGCCCTGGGCATGGCCGCGCGACGGCCGCCGCGAGACGCTGGAAGGTGCGGGCGTGGCACTTGCCCGGCAATATGCCGCGCATGGGCTGAACATGCTTTCCAGCCATGCGCAATTCGCCGACGGTTCGGTGTCGGTCGAGGCCGGGCTGATGGAGATGCTCGACCGCATGCAGAGCGGCCGCTTCAAGGTGTTCTCGACGCTTCTGCCCTGGTTCGAGGAGTTTCGGCTCTACCACCGCAAAGACGGCCAGGTGGTGAAGCTGCGCGACGATCTGATGGCGGCGACACGCTATGGCGTGATGATGCTGAGGGAAGCGGTGGTCGACCCGGCCGAGTTCAAGACGGCACGGCGAAAGGCAGGGCAGAGCGATCCGCTGGGGGCGTTCCGGTGAGGGGACCCCGCTGATGACCGTTCGCATTGTCAGCGCTACGCTGCGCGACCTCAGCTACATCGCCGCCAATCTGCGGCTCGAGGACCGGATGGAGATCGACTGCCAGTTCGACGAATGGTCGCCGGCGCTGCTGGCGCTGACGGCGCTGCAGGGATTTGCCCATGTCGCCGAGCTGAACGGCAATCCGGAGGCCGGCTTTGGCGCCGCCGAACAGCGCGGCGGCTTATGGATCGCCTGGAGCTGGGGCACGCGCCGCATGAAGCGCTGCGTGCCTGGGATTACGGCGTTCTTTCACGCCGTGCTCGGTCCGCAGGTTGCCGCGCACGGCGCCTGGCGGGTCGAGGCGCGGGCGCTGGCCACCAATGAATTGGCGCTGCGCTGGCTGGCCCGGCTTGGCGCCACGCAACGCTGCCGCCTGCCGGGCTACGGCAAGAACGGCGAGGATTTTTTGCTCTACGACTGGACGAGGTCGTCTGACTTTGGGTCGTCTGGCTTTGGGTCGTCTGACTATGGAGAAAGCTGGAACCATGTGCCTTTTTCAAAAGCCGCCGGCGCTGAAGCCGTTGCCACCGACACCGACCATTGCCGACAAGGACGTGCAGGCGCGCGAAGCAGCGCTCCGGGCTGAACTCGAGCAGCGCCAGGGCACCGCCGGCACGGTCAAGACCGATCTGTCGCCGAGCGAACTCAGCGGCCAGCGCCGCGTGCTGCTCGGGGTGTGACGTGAAATTAGTGACGCGGCTAGGGTGAGGAGCACCCCTTCTCCCCTTGTGGGAGAAGGTGGATCGGCGCTTTTGCGCCGAGACGGATGAGGGGTGCTGGAAGGAATGAGGCA
>NZ_JBVVQB010000118.1:0-4120 GCF_055811775.1 Mesorhizobium sp. WSM4844
TTCACCCCAGCCGAATGCGCCAACTACTTCAAGGCAGCTGGATACGACCCAGATTAAACAGGACGCGCTCTAGCACGCTCAACTTCTTCCCGGTCTCCGAGGGCACCAATAGCGTCTCAAGTAACACGTCCGACACCTCACGTCGCTCTGTCGGGTCCGCGACACAAGCTTCTTGATCCGATCTCTGGTTTGGCCTCAGGCTAAATCGCTGAAAGGGATCGCAAAATGCTGTTTCTGGCCCGACCAGCCCAATTGGCACGAGGTTTGCCACGTTGGTTGCGAGCCGGTGGAAATCAATCGAAGGAAAGGAACATATCAGGACTGCATCGGATCTCATTCGAGAACGGGTACAGCAGACCTGCAATGCCTCCGACTCATACCGACCAACTTGCGCCCCCGTCCCTGGGACCGAAACACTGCAGTCGCTGGTCGGGCGCAGGGATCCATCGCCGAAGAGGAAATCTGTAGATGAGAAAGTTTGTTGCCGCAAAGCTTCATTGCATCACTGTAACCGACGCAAATTTGAACTATCACGGTTCAATAACTCTGGACCCAGATCATTGTGACGAGGCGGGTATTCTTCCAATGGAATTCGTTGAGATCTGGAATAAGGCTTCAGGCGCGCGAATCAGTACGTACGTCATTTACGGCGAGCGGGGTTCTCGTTGCTGTGTGCTGAACGGAGCCGCTGCTCGCACCTGCCAGGTCGGGGATGAGATAATCGTTTGCTCCTCCGCATACATCGAGGAGCATCAGATGGTAGAGATCAAACCGCGAGTGCTGACGTTCCACCGGGACAATTCTGTCCGCGACCGCATGTTCTACGATGGTTGGATTAACGATGATGGAACGAAGGCGTTCGCGATTCGCGAGGGCTCTCCTGGCGGTAACGCCTAAAGATCCCGAGTCAGGCCAATCGGTGATACCTCACGGGGTTTGATTAAATAGGCGATGAAGGCCGCGGTCAGTAGCGTACTCGCCCGTCCAATCCCTGATAGGCCGCCGTCACCGGTGCCATCGTCCAACAAGGTACCCGCTCGACAAGCTGCCCATCGAGGCGCTCCAACCGGTTCTGCGCATTGGCAATGGCATCGAACTGATCCTGGAAGGCGATCTGCTGCGCCGGATGGTCGAACTTATGCGCCGTCAGCCAGCGGTTGTGAGCGGCAGCCTAGTGCTTGCGGGACTGTCGGAATTTTTGATCGCGAGGCCATCTTTGAAGGAAAGGAGAGAACCATCACATGGCTTTTTGGCAGTTTCCGTCTGAGGTTTTTGGCCGACGATTTTTAGACGATCTGAAGAAGGCGCATTCCTAGCGGATTCTGAATCCGGGGCGGAGGAGCATCTCGATGACGAACGGCTGGGGGAACGGCAATCACCGCAACGGCTTATCAAAGAAGTACTTAACGCGCCTCATCCCTCGGGACCGCGCCGGCACCTTCGATCTGGAGCCGACGTCAAATACCAGCGCAGAGTTGGACGACGCAATTGGGATCAGATCGTTTCCTTCCTTGCCTTCGCAAGGGGCGCGGAGGATCGTCTACAAATAAATTCACGGAATCTCTGTGATCGCAGACCGCTAACAATGATACGCTCACCATAAGTCTCCGGTCGGGCACGCTGAAAGAACTGATGCTGATTTACGCTCAGACCAGCACGCAGACGTAGGAAGGTTAACAGCTAATGGCAAGAAGACCCCAATTCTGCTTATCAAGCGCTATGACTGCGCTCTTCCGCGGCCCGAGTCCTTGACGGCATGCTTCCACCTCCCAACTCCGCTCATCACTCGCACTTGGGCACAGGCCCTGATATCATGCGGGTCGCGCGGGACAAGTCACCCGCCCGGATCTTTGACGGAAAGGCCGCAGTAGCTGAGTTACTCGACCGTCAGCCGAAGGTTCAATTAGCCGCTTTGAGTACATCACGTGGCCAGATGAATACAATATGAAAACTGGATTTGACGCAGGCCGCTGTTGCGGGTGATTGTCCAATTAGACGGAGGCGTGAATTGGTCGCGCATTTGAATGTTTTCCAATGTCCGGGTAGCGGAACAGACAAGCCAACAATGGTGATCTAATGATCAGTATAACTTCAGCAGTTCCGCTGACGGATCTCCCATTTCCAAAAACCGAGTATGAGCGCCGTCAGCAAAAAGTGTTCGAGGCAATGGAACGGGCCAACCTCGACGCTCTGGTAGTAACCGCTCACGGCCACCTGCAGTATCTCAGCGGCTATGATGGGCGTGGTGGATACTTCATGCCGTTCCCGTTAATCCTCGTACCGGGACAAAAGCCCATATTCGTGGTCCGAGAGTATGAATTGGGCGGCGTCCGGTCGGATAGCTGCGTGGAAGAAATAGTACCTTACAGGGAGCAGTCGGACTTTGTGCCAGTTTGCGCCGCTGCCATTCGGCGGTTCGGCTTGAAGGGGAGCAGAATTGGTTTTGAACTCGGCTGCTGGAACCTTGCACCGGCGGATGTTAGTGCGCTTCAGGCGCAACTTCCCGATTTCAAATTTGCTGATGCGACTCGTCTAGTAGCGACGGTGGCAGCTGTAAAGACGGAGATGGAACTCGAAGTCATGCGCTTCGCTATGCAACTGACTGACGTGGCGGTTCGAGTTTTCCAGGAGTCCCTGCGGGAGGGTATCACGGAAGCGGAAGTGGCTGAGAATATTGATGACGAAGTCGAGAAAGCCGGGGGCACGGTACGGGCAACCTCTGCAACGCTATTGTTTGGCGAGCGGACGAAGCTTTCGCATGGCAGTCCCAAGCGCCATCCGATCAGAAAGAACGACCCTGCTTTTATGGAACTTGGCGGTTTAAAGAATGGCTATGCCTGCGGATTGGTCCGTAGCGCCCTACTTGGACGACATGCCGAAACTGAACTGCTGCACGACCTCTCGATTGAAGCTCTGGAGGCTGCTATTTCCGCAATAAAGCCTGGTGCGACCGCCGGTGAAGTTGATGCCGCCGGAAGAGGGGTCCTAGAGCGATATGGGCATCCTGAGTTTCTAAACCACAGGGTTGGTTACCAAACCGGTATTAACTGGGTGGAGCGCGGTAACATCAGTCTCGAGCCCGGTGCCACAGACGTACTCGAGCCAAATATGACCTTGCACATGCCAATAATTCTATGCGGAGAAAACGGTTACCTAATTGGAACCAGTGAGCACGTCTTAGTGACCGAGCAGGGTGCGGAAGTGCTCAGTCGCATACCTCACACGCTCTATCGTGCATAGTTGAAGGGCGGGAGCTTTTTGGAGTTGTGCCGGGTACACAAAGCGGCGCATTCGTGACCGACAAGCTGGCGTCGTTCGGTATCATTCTCATGTCAAGCGAAGCGAGGATTTGACCCCATTGGCGAAGTGAAGAACTGACCCCTTCATTGGTTTGCTGTTTCGTTGGTTTCGAGTGCCGGTCCGACCTTCTGCAGAAGGCCGGACCGGCGCTTTTCGCGGAGCCGATAGCTGTCACCGCGGATGGTGATCACCGTTGAGTGATGAAGCAGGCGATCCAGGATCGCCGTGGCCACAACGGGGTCGCCAAAAACACTTCCCCATTCGCCCACAGAACGATTGGAAGTGATCAGAATCGATCCCTTCTCGTAGCGCCGCGACACCAGTTGGAAGAACAAGTGTGCGGCATTGGCCTCGAAGGGCAAACAGCCCAGCTCGTCGATGATCAATAATTTCGGCCGCGACAAGGTCGTCAACTGTTTGTCCAGAGAGCCATCGGCATGTGCCTTGGCCAGCATCGCCACCAGCGTCGCTGCCGTGACGAACTGCACATTGTAGTTCTGGCGGATCGCCTCGCGGCCGAGGCTCACGGCAAGATGAGTCTTGCCCGTTCCGGGCGGTCCGAGGAACAGGACTGTGTCGCCGTGTGCGATCCAGCGGCAGGTCGCGAGTTCCCTGATCTGGCCTGATCGAGTGAAGGCTGGGCATCGAAGTCGAAGCCGTCGAGTTCGCGCACGAACGGGAACTGGGCGAGCTTGCTCGACATGGAGATGCGCCGCTCGTCGCGACGGGCGATCTCGCGCCAGGCGGCAGCCATGCCGGCCAGACCGAGGGTTTGCATCTGGTCGAGGGTGGGGTTCGTCAGCATTCTTTCTTCCTTTCC
>NZ_JBVVQB010000119.1:0-4090 GCF_055811775.1 Mesorhizobium sp. WSM4844
ATCCAGGCAGGAGTCGGTCGCGCAGGCAGTTTCTTCAGTTTCGAAGCAGCTGCAATTGTGCCGGACATCGTTACCCTATCCAAGTCCCTGTCGGCAATCGGAACCCCAATGGCACTTATCCTCATCAAGCCTCAACTTGATGTCTGGGCGCCGGGTGCGCATACCGGGACTTTCAGAGGCAACAACCATGCTTTCGTCACTGCTCGTGCAGCCCTAGAAGCTTACTGGTCGGACTCCAAGTTCGAGGATGAGATCGCTCGCAAGTCTGCGATCTTGGTCCAAGAACTCATGGCGATCACCGAGGAATTCCCCACCCTCGGCCTGAGCGTGCGAGGCCGCGGTCTGATGTACGGACTCGTCTCACCGAAGCACCACTCTTTGCCAGGTCTGGTCTCCCAGGAGGCTTTTCGTCGGGGCTTAGTGATCGAGATCGCCGGCTCGTACGGTGAGGTGCTTAAGTTCATGACTGCCCTCACCATCACGGAAACCGACCTGCGCCGTGGTCTGTCCATCATTCGCGACAGCATTGGCGCAGTAGCGGCTACCCTCGAAGGTCGAAGCGCGGCTCGCTAGCCAACTAAGCAACCGATCGCTGGCGGGGCAGGCACGGCATTTTCGAGTCCCGGGCAGTTTGCAGTTCGCATCGGCGGCACGGGAAGGCCTGCCGCCCAGCATCTGACAGCAACCGGAGCCGTCGAGCGGCAAACTAGGGCCTCCCTGCCGCTCCGACTGCAGGCGGTGGCGTTCCCCCTGCCCCGGCGATCACGGTCGCCGTAGCAGATCGATGGTTGAAAGAAGATTCATTCGCTTAGAAAGAGGACTGGTATGGCTAGCAACGACGTAATCAAAAATTATATCGATGGCGAATGGCGGGATTCTGTGGCCGGCGCCCGCATCGAGGTAGATGACCCGGCGAGCGCCGAGACGATTGCGGTCGTGGCTGAAGCAGGACCCAAAGACGTCGCACTGGCCGTTGCTGCTGCTCACCGCATTTTTCGCGACCGCGTTCTGATCGATATGCATCCCTATGATCGGGGACGCATGTTGTTTCGCGTTGCCGATGCACTTGAGTCCCGCGCCGATGAGGTCGCGGCCATCAATTGCGCCGAGACCGGCAAGGCATTGGAACTTGCCAGCGGCGAGGTTCAGACCTCAGTACGATACCTGCGGTACTATGGTGGCTTGGCCGATAAGCTTGAGGGAAGGTCTATTCCGCGCGGGGCGAACCTGGTCGACTATACGGTCAGAAGTCCTTTCGGCGTCTCGGCCCAGATTGTTCCGTGGAATGGTCCGCTTGAACTGACGGCCCGATCCCTGGCTTGCGCCATCGCAACCGGCAACTCAGTCGTGGTGAAGTCGCCCGAACTGGCCCCCCTTTCGGGAGTCGAGCTTGCACGTGCCTGTGAGACCGCGGGGCTGCCTGCCGGTGCGGTCAACGTGATCACTGGATACGGCCAAACGGCGGGCCAGGCTTTGATCGAACATCCCGACGTTCGCCACATCGTCTTCACGGGCTCGATGACCACGGGGCAGACTGTACTCGAGACGGCGGCGAAGCGAATTGTGCCCTGCATAATGGAGTTGGGCGGCAAATCGGCAGCGGTCGTATATTCAGATGCCGATCTCGATGGCGTCGTGGAAGCGGTGCGCATCGGCACCTTTTTGAACGCCGGGCAAAATTGCAACAATCTCACTCGTCTGATCGTGGAACGTTCCATCGCAGACGAACTGATGGAAAGGGTGAAGCGCTGCGTCGAAGGTCTGTCGGTCGGTCCAGGACGCGAGAACTGCGATATCACACCTTTGATTTCCCAAAAGCAACGACAGGCGGTGCAGGAAGCTTGCAAGACGGCGCTGTCACAGGGCGCACGAATTGTAACCGGCGGAAAGGCGCTCGAACGGAGCGGTTATTTCATGGCGGCTACGGTGTTTGACAATGTTGCGCGAGACAGCAGTCTCTTCCAGAAAGAAGTGTTCGGGCCTGTTCTTGCCATGACCACCTTCGATGATCCGGCAATGGCGGTCGATCTCGCCAACGACACGGACTACGGTTTAGCGGCAGGCGTGTTTACCCGGGATATCGACCGTGCGCTTTGGACCGCCGAGCGGCTTTGGGCCGGACAAGTGTATGTGAATGGTTGGTACGTTGGCGGGGTTGAAACTCCGTTCGGCGGCGTAAAGCAATCTGGCTACGGTAGGGAAAAGGGTCAGGAAGCGCTTGATAGCTACGTTCAGACCAGAAACATCGGAATTCGAATCTCGCACCCAGTTTCTGGAAATTGAATGCTTTTTCGTGACGGATGGCGCGACCTTGGGATAATTAAGAATGCGGTGATCTCGGCACGGAAGTGATGTAGGCGCTGCCAGAGTATCCTTTCAACGGTCATTTGAGAACAACTTCGGTAGCAGGATTTGGCTGAGGACAGGCCTACCCGCTGCGCAACGAGCGTGAGCGCATTCTGCAACCCGGCGCTTATCCGAAGGGCGGTGAGGAGAAGATTCCAGTGCTACTAGACATTGAGATTCGCAGCGCCACAGCCGAAGATTTTGACACTCTGGCGATCTTGAACCGCCAGTTGATAGAAGATGAGAAGCATCGAAACCCGATGACCGTCCCGGAACTTAAGGAGCGGTTTGTCAGGTTTGTGAATTGCGAAAATTGGATGGTAGACTTGTTCAGCCGGGGCGGCGAGGTTGTAGGCTTCGCCACCTATCGTCTGGAGCCAGACAATACGGAGGCAAGCGGGCAACGCGTCTTTTTACGTCAATTCTATATAAGTCGCCAGCATCGACGTTCGGGGCTTGGCCGCGCTGCAGTCGACCTGCTCCTTCTTTCTCGTCTCAAAGACAAAAAGATTGTTCTAGAGGTGCTGGAAACCAATCCTGGTGGGCGGGCCTTCTGGTCTAGCATGGGTTTCGCTCCCTATAGCATTATCATGGAACGTGTCGTTGAAGAGGCGCTCCCCACATAAGCTGCGCTGCTCGGAGTGATTCCGGAAGCGGATCGCATGGCATTGGCTTGGTACTCGAGCGGCGTTCCGGTGTTCAGTGCGTGGCTTAAGATATCCGCGTGGCTTGCGATTGGGTAAGGGGCGGCCATTCCTCCTAGCAGTATCTGCGCTAAATCGACATCTTTTGGTCGCGTCGCAAGGTGCCAGACCCTTATCGAGTCTAAAACGCAAATCGAAGATGGCGGACCTGCTGGCCAAGGCCGGGCAGAGGTCACGAAAGCGACTTCAGCTTGTCTGTAGAAGGGGGACCGTGCCTTTTCGTTCTTCAACAATGAAGGCAGCTTCCACGCCCGAACCTGCTGGGCTCACTCGTTCCCGTTCCACTTGCCGCGAGTATCAGTTTTCCGTCGCTCTAGCTTCCTGAGATTAGGCAAGCAGTACAAAGGAAAGCCGACCTAGATGTTCCGTAAAATGTTCGAATTGTTAGATCGACGGAGGTTGCTGAGGCCTTCGAAAACGCTCGTTTCCTGCGTCTTCACCGGGACGTTCGCAGAAAATCCTTTGATTGGGGCAGCTATGCTCATCGGGCTGCCGAATAGACTTGCCAAAATGGAAGCTCTCCAGCTGCTACCGAGCCGCGGTTCAAAAATCCCGCACGACAGCAGGAGCCGCTGGATACCTGACCATCCATTGGGGCTAAGCGGCGAAACGCAAGGGAGGACTTACCGTGTGGAAGCATGAGAACTACCGAGTTACAGCCGCCATCGTAGGGCTAATGGCGACACTGGGCATTACGGCGATGGCATCCGCTTCGTTTGTCGGTTCTGCGTCAGCAGAGTCACTGATCGAGAAGATCAAGAATGGAGAAACCATTCGCCTCGGCTTTACCAACGAGCCTCCCGGTGCCTATCCAGGCCCCAACGGCGAGCCGCTCGGCGTAGAGAACGAGATAACGCTCGATATCCTGAAGAAGATGGGCGCGACGAAAACCGAACCGGTCGTAACCGAGTGGGGCTCCCTTGTGCCCGGCCTGCAGGCTGGTCGCTTCGACATTGTAACAGCCGGCATGTGGATTAAGCCGGAGCGCTGCCGCAACGTGCTATTCAGCGAACCTGTCGCTTCGAGCAATGACTCGATGC
>NZ_JBVVQB010000120.1:0-3880 GCF_055811775.1 Mesorhizobium sp. WSM4844
CCCCCCCCCCCCCCCCCCCCCCGCCGCCCCCCCCGCCCCCCCCCCCCCCCCCCCCCCCCCCCCCCCCCCCCCCCTCCCCCCCCCCCCCCCCGCCCCCCCCCCCCCCCCCCCCCCCCCCCCCCCCCGGCTTGTTTTTACGATGCGCGGCTGGCAGTAGTTTCCGGGATTGACTTTCCGTCGGAGCCATCTGGCGGACCTTGCGCTGTCCCGGAATCCCAAACATGCCCTTTTCGATCGCGACCTGGAACATCAATTCCGTCCGCCTGCGCATGCCGCTCGTCGAACGCCTGCTTGTCGAACAGGCACCGGACGTGCTCTGCCTGCAGGAAACTAAAGTTCCGGACGAACTGTTTCCCGAGAAGGCGTTTCGCAAGTTCGGCTATCAGCACATCGCCTTCCACGGCCAGAAGGGCTATCACGGCGTGGCGACGGTGGCGCGCCGGCCGATCGCGATTGTCGAAAAGCGCCGCTTCTGCGAGATCGAGGACTGCCGACATCTGTCGGTCACCGTGCGGGCCGGCGGCAAGGCGATCCTGCTGCACAATTTCTATGTTCCGGCCGGCGGCGACGAGCCCGACCCCGTTATCAACCGCAAGTTCAAGCACAAGCTGGATTTCGTCGCCGAAATGAACGCCATCCGCGCCGAGCACGACGAAGTGTCCGGCTCGATCCTGGTCGGTGACCTCAACATCGCGCCGCTCGAGCACGATGTCTGGTCGCACAAGCAGCTCCTGAAAGTGGTCAGCCATACGCCGGTCGAGACGGAAAATTTCGAGGCGATGCGGCTCGCCGGCGACTGGGTCGACCTGATGCGGCTCAACGTGCCTTACGAGCAGAAGCTCTACACCTGGTGGAGCTATCGCGCGCAGGATTGGCAAGCGTCGGATCGCGGCCGGCGGCTCGACCATGTCTGGTCGTCGCCAAACCTGGTGCCGAGCTTTGCCGGCTACGAGATCCTGCGGCCGGCGCGCGGCTGGCAACGGCCGTCGGACCATGTGCCGGTCATAGCGCGGTTCGACCTGGATTAGAGCATTTGTCCCAAAGCGGGCGGAGCATGATCAAGTGCCTCTCGACGAGACACTGGAGGTTCAATAGCCTCTGAGATCCTGAGGGAGTTTGGCTAGGCTACATGGAGATAGTTGCAGCACAAACGTCGGATGTGACATCGGCGGCCGACTGCCTGGCAGATGCCTTTGCAGGCGATCCGCACATGACCTTCTTCTTCGAAGGGGATCCTGAACTCGTGACCGAGTTCTTCTCGATCCTTATGGTGGCGCGTCTCGCGCTTGGCATGCCAGTGCTGGTATTAAAGAGCGAAGGCCGCATCCTGGGTGCGGCGATGGGCTATGATACGCAACGACCGGAATGGCTTCCGGATCACCGGGAGAGATGGGCCTCACTCCAGCAACGGCAGGAGTTGATGGTGTCGCGCTTCGAGAAGTCTCAGACGATCAGCGAGAAATACGAGCCGTCGGAGCCGCATTTTTATCTTGGGGTTTTGGGGGTCCATCCCTCAATTCAGGGAAAGCGGGCTGGCCTCGCTCTCATCGAGGCCTACTGCGATCTTTCTGAAAGAGACCCTGTCTCAGCGGGGACGTTTCTCGAAACCGCGGAACGCAAGAATTTGGGTTTCTATCAACGTTGCGGCTTTCGACTTCTGGGCCAGGGTGAACTTGAATTCAAGAAACCACTCTGGTGCCTCTACAGATCCAAGAGCGTTCGAGGCGTCAGCTAGTTCAGTCGTCGAAACGCGGCGCCAGCTTCTCGATGCGGCGGATCATTGCCTGAAAATCCTCGGAGATGCGCTGGTGCAGGTGGACCGCGATATCGGGATATTCCTCCAGGATGCGGTGGAACATCTTGCGGCTGAGCCGCAGCACTTCCGAATCGATCTCGGCGGATGCGCTGGTCAGCCGGTTGGTGTCGGCGATCAGCGCCAGTTCGCTCAGCATCGTACCGGGGCCGGCCGTGCCTATCGGGACGCGGGTGCCATCCTGCTCGCGATACAGCACGATGCGCCCGCTGACCACGATATAGGCGCAATCGGCCTCGTCGTCCTCGCGGTAAAGCTTGTGGTCGGCCTGCAGCCTGGTGGTTTCCGCGCCAAAGGCGAGCAGACGCAGCTGTTCCTCCGTGAAGCTCTCGAAGAGCCTCACGGCGGACAGGATGCGGATGTCGTCATCCAACGCCATCTAGCTGTGTCCCCGAACGGCCAGTCAAATCCCTCCATTGGAGCGCCGAGCGTTCCTTTGGACGCGGCAAAGGACGCTCTAAACGCTTTGAAATCGACGCACCGGGCTTTCCAAAAACGAATCCAATTTTTGGGCCGTTGCGTCAGCGAGCTCGATCCAGAACCACCTCCAGTCTCAGGATCGTACCCGAAAGCGGCGCCTCCCCTAACCGCTGATTGAATGATTAAATGTTTAAGGAACCAGCTTGTAGCCACCACTTTCTGTCACAAGAATTTCTGCGTTGGAAGGATCGCGCTCGATCTTCTGGCGCAGCCGATAGACATGGGTTTCCAGGGTGTGCGTGGTGACGCCGGAATTGTAGCCCCAGACTTCCTCGAGCAGCACGTCGCGCGTCACCACCTTCTGGTCGGCGCGATAGAGATACTTGATGATCGAGGCTTCCTTTTCGGTCAGCCGCACCTTGGCGCCGCGCTGGTCGATCAGAAGCTTCTGGCTAGGCTTGAAAGTGTAGGGGCCGACCGAAAAGGTGGCGTCTTCGCTCTGCTCATGCTGGCGAAGCTGGGCACGGATGCGGGCCAGGAGAACCGCGAAGCGGAACGGCTTGACCACATAGTCGTTGGCGCCGGCTTCGAGGCCGAGAATCGTGTCGGAATCGGTGTCGTGTCCCGTCAGCATGATGATAGGCGACTTGTAGCCGCCCTTGCGCAGTATCTTCACCGCCTCTCGGCCATCCATGTCGGGGAGGCCGACATCCATGATGAGCAGATCGATGATGCCGCCGCGGGCCGTGGCGATGCCTTTGGCGGCTGTTGATTCCTGCAGGACGTCGAATTCTTCGTAGAGAGACAATTGCTCGACGAGCGTGCCGCGCAGGTCGTCATCGTCATCGACGATCAGAATGGTGCGTGAAGTCATGGATCAATCCGTTGTTTTGAAAAGAAAATTCAGTTGACCGCTGCCTGTTTATGCGGAAGCTGACCGGCACAACAGCCGATCACAATGATTTGTTCCGTGGCACGATCATACAAGAAAAAACGCGCGTGCAATGAGGCGAGCGCATTTTTGCGAAAAGGGCTTCGTGTTCTCACCGTGCGCGCCAGGCCCGGCCACCCCAGCCAGGGACTTCTGCAGGCTGGCAAACTGGTATTTTCCTGTGCGCTGGGGCGCGGCGGCATATCGGCCGGCAAGCGCGAAGGCGATGGCGCCACGCCGCTTGGGTCGATGCGGATACTGTCGGGATATTTCCGTAACGATCATTTTCCCGGCGGCCGCAAAACCCGGCTGGCGATGGCGCCGATCGGTCGCGATCTCGGCTGGTGCGAAGTGCCTGAGGACCGCAACTACAACCGTCCGGTCAAGATCCCCTATGGCGCCAGCCACGAGCGGATGCTGCGCGCCGACCGGCTTTATGACGCCTGCCTGGTGCTCGACTGGAACATTGCTCCGCGTCGCCGCGGACGCGGCAGCGCCATCTTCTTTCATTTGGCGCGCCCCGACTTCACACCGACGCAAGGCTGCGTCGCGGTGACAGCACGCACGATGGCCCGGCTGTTGCCGCTGCTGTCGGACCGCTCGGTGATGAGGGTGGTGAGGTAGGGGAATAGGGGAATAAGGGGAGTAGGGGAGTAGGGCAGTAGGGCAGTAGGGCAGTAGGGCAGTAGGGCAGTAGGGCAGTAGGGCAGTAGGGC
>NZ_JBVVQB010000121.1:0-3652 GCF_055811775.1 Mesorhizobium sp. WSM4844
GTCCGATCGACGAGCACCTCATGCCGCGATCTACGTTCACCACGATGAAGGAAGATGATCGGCTTGGCCTTGGTGTGGGCAGTGACGTCGCCGCCTGGCTGAGCGAAGTAAAGCAGGTGCTGGACTTCAATCTGAAGCGCCTGGCCTATCGCGCTCGCGCTGGTAAGCTCGAGGGTGTTCGTCTCGAAGCGGGAACGCTGATCGTGACGCCGACCGTCGGCGACGTTCCTGCGGCAGCCGAAGAACTGAACGCAGAGATCAGCGAGATGTATCCGCTGGTCGAAGTTCCTGATCTCCTGAGGGAAGTGCATGAT
Organism: Mesorhizobium sp. WSM4844; assembly: GCF_055811775.1. Classification (NCBI taxonomy): domain Bacteria; kingdom Pseudomonadati; phylum Pseudomonadota; class Alphaproteobacteria; order Hyphomicrobiales; family Phyllobacteriaceae; genus Mesorhizobium; species Mesorhizobium sp. WSM4844. Next base: position 315 of record NZ_JBVVQB010000121.1, read on the forward strand.
TGGACGGGCTTTGCCGATCACTTCACACATGTCCGCACAGGCGACGCCCCACGGAATGTCTCTGCCATGCTGGCCGGCATCCTGGCCGATGCAACCAATCTCGGTCCGAAGCGGATGGCCGGCGCCTCCAAGGGCATCAGCGCCCATCAGATTGGCTGGATGCGCACCTTTCATGCCCGATCAGAAACCTATCGCGCCGCTCAGGCCTGCATTACCGACGCACATACCGGTCACCCACATTCCCATCTGTGGGGCAACGGAACGACCGCGTCGTCCGACGGACAGTTCTTCCGTGCGAGCGACCGAGCGGCAAAACGCGGTGACGTCACTCTGCACTATGGCAGCGAACCGGGATCGAAATTCTACAGCCACCTGTCGGATCAGTACGGCTATTTCAGTATCTTGCCCATCAGCCCCACTGAAAGCGAAGCGGCCTACGTGCTCGATGGCCTGTTTGACCAGGATACGATCCTGGATATCCAGGAGCATTTTACTGACACTGGCGGCGCGAGCGATCACGTCTTCGGGCTGTTCGAACTTATCGGCAAACGCTTCGCGCCGCGGCTACGCAACCTCAAAGATCGCAAGTTCCACACATTCGAGAAAGGCGACGGCTACCCGGCGCTGACGAACCACATCGGCGCACCGATCAACACCGCGTTGATCCTTGACCATTGGGATGACCTGCTACATCTGGCAGCGTCGATCACCACGCGCGCCGTCGTCCCCTCGACGATCCTGAAGAAGCTCTCGGCGTCTCCGAAGGAAAGCCAGTTGGCCAAGGCGCTGCGGGAACTCGGCCGGATCGAGCGATCACTGTTCATGATCGAATGGTATTCGAGCCCGGCCTTGCGCCGACGGTGCCAAGCCGGCCTCAACAAGGGTGAGGCAGCGCATAAGCTCAAGCGCGCGGTGTTCTTCCACGAGCGCGGAGAAATCCGTGACCGGTCATTCGAGAGCCAGGCATTCCGCGCTTCCGGTCTCAATCTCGTCGTCAGCGCCATCGTCCATTGGAACACCGTCTATCTTGACCGCGCAGCCACGCACCTTCGCATGGCGGATCGGACTATCTCGAATGACCTGCTCAAACACGTCTCGCCGCTCAGTTGGGAACACATCAACCTCACAGGCATCTACACCTGGGATTCTGAGCACCAGATGCCCGAAGGCTTCAGATCGCTTCGCTTGCCAGCGCCAATCCGACGGGCGGCATGATGTTCATGCTCCGTTCGACCTTAGCGTACGATTTTGAGCAGCTCTTGTTCTGACCCCTTGATGTCCGGGCGGCCCTTGAGGCCCTTCAGCCGGGCGATCTCCTCGCGCTGCTCAATGACCGTCCAGCTCAGATCAGCCACACGGCCCATCAGTTCCACAACCAGAGCCTTCAGCTCGGCGTTCGACAGCGACTCAATATCCCCAGGTGGCGGCATCCCAAAAGCGGATCCCAATTCACCGCGCTTGGGAACCCGTCTTCAACTCCCCGATTCAATCTGTCGCACCAACAAAAACAAAGAAACCGCCCGGGCTTTTGCTCCTGTTACCAGCAGAGGTGTTCCCCGATGCAAACAGAGTGTAGCGCGGAACGGTTTGATTTTGGAGCTGTTGAAAAGCGCGCCATTGTGGCCGGCTTTGACGGTGGGACGATCACTTCAGATGCCGGCGCGCTTCTGCTGGGGCTAACGGACCGGGCGATTGGACTGGTCGGCCGCTTTGCCTGTTGCTTCGTGGATGCCCGCAATCGGGACTTGATCGAGCATGAGGTGAAGACGCTGGTGGGCCAGCGGGTATTGGCGCAGGCGCTCGGCTATGAAGACCTGAACGATCATGACGAATTGCGCCATGATCCGGCGGCGATCGAAGCGCTGTTCGTCGAGCTGTTCGTGGGCGCGCACGCTGCCGCGCCCGAGGAGATCGTGCTGGATCTGGACGCCACCGATGATCCCCTGCACGGCAGCCAGGAGGGGCGCTTCTTCCACGGCTATTACGGCAACTACTGCTACCTGCCGCTCTACATCTTCTGTGGCGATCACCTGTTGTGTGCCAAGCTGCGGCCCGCCAACATCGATGCTGCCGCCGGCGCGGTTCAGGAGGTCGAGCGTATCGTGCGCCAGCTGCGCGAGCGCTGGCCCAAGGTTCGCATCGTGCTGCGCGCCGATTCCGGCTTCGCTCGCGAGGAACTGATGGCCTGGTGCGAGAGCAATGCCGTCGACTACCTGTTGGGCCTGGCCCGCAATGTCCGGCTGGTCCGGCACATCGGGGCTGAGCTGGAGGAGCCCAGGGCAGAGAGCAGCCTCACCGGCTGGCCGGCGCGCCGCTTCAAGGACTTCCTTTTGACCAAGGCCAAGAGCTGGAGCTGTCGGCGCAGGGTCGTGGCCAAGGCCGAGTGGACACAAGGTGAGGCCAACCCGCGCTTTGTCGTCACCTCGCTGGATGCCGAGGCCTGGCCGGCACAGAGCCTCTATGAGGACCTCTACTGCGCCCGCGGCGAGATGGAGAACCGTATCAAGGAATGCCAGCTCGACCTGTTCGCCGACCGCACCTCGGCGGCCACCATGCGCGCCAACCAGCTCAGGCTCTGGTTCGCCTCAATGGCCTATGTGCTGATCTGCGCGCTGCGCCGCATCGGCCTGGCCAACACCCGCTTCGCCAGGGCAAGCTGCGCCACCATCCGCCTCAGGCTGTTCAAGATCGGCGCCCTGGTCAGCATCTCGGTGCGCCGCATCAAGCTGGCCATGAACTCGGCCTGCCCCTTCCAGCGCGAGTGGGCCCTGACCTACGCCCGACTATCGGCAGCCGCCGCCTGAGCGCCCCGATCCAACCCTCACCTCAGCAACAAGCAACATCGCCCAACTACAACAACCGCTCCGCGCGGCCGACAGTCCTTGCCCGCAACTCATGCGCTCGCAAATCGCCGCCGACACACCTACGCCGCAACAGGGCTGTGAGATATCCGGGCTAGCTGTGACACTGTCGCATCGGCCGCATTGAGCGGACGATGATGAGGACGATCGAGCTGTGCCGCTGCGCCGCAGGCCTGTCACGGTTGAGAGGCCTGCGGCGAGAATTGCTTTAGCTACAGAGCCTGCCGCAACCGGAGTTTGGCCGAAGTTGTTGGCGCGGCGACCCGTGATTGGCAGGCCGTGCGGCGCGCGAACTTTGCCGGAGCGCTTCATGATGGGCTGGTTTCGAACCTATCATGCTGTTTTTTGCGCCTACTCGATAGCTAGCAAGTACGGCCGCGCTCCGTTATAACAGACAATTTGCGGATTCCGACGTGAAGCCGGCCGCCATTCCGATCAAAGACCGGCCACCGTTCCGATTTGAAGCCGGCCACCATT
>NZ_JBVVQB010000122.1:0-2805 GCF_055811775.1 Mesorhizobium sp. WSM4844
CGGCAGGTACCTCCAGATGTTACCCATGGCCCGTCTGGGGTGGGCTATGATCGCAATATCGTTCGGGTTCCTCGGAGGGAGATCGGGGCCTTCCAAGTTGATGAGTCGGGCGAAGGCTCGCTGGCCTAGGATGGCGAGGGACTCCGGCTCGTAGACGCGGCAAGCTGAAAACGTTGTCGCATTTATGTTCGTAGAGGTCTCCGACGTCACCGGCGAGTGTAAAGTTGTCGCGGTATCCCGCAAATCGTCTCTCTACGCGCTCGCCCGTTACATCGAGCGGCGCGGCCGCCATCATCATCCCCGGGAGTACCTCCAGCGCCGTCCAACCCACGCCCAACCGGCGGCCGAGATACGGCACCAGTACCACGCCGGTTATGAGGTCGAGGCCGTCCGCCGCTGAAGCTGAAAAATCTCGCGGCTCTCCCGGTACTACCCCCGCGCAACGAGCAGGTTGGCGGGTTTGCCGTTTTTCGGCCGTTCGGGGTCAGGGTAGGTTCCATAGACAATTCGCCCGTCGCACGCTCGTCAACTAAAGACAGCTAAAGGCTTGTGGTCATGGCCTTCCCCTGCAGGACGGTGATCTGGAGGGGATGAGAATGCCTGAAACGATGCTCCCGGCGCTTTCCAACATTCGGGCCGTTGAGGAAATGATCGTGGCCTTCCGGGATGAAGAGCATCGCCGGCGATTGCTGGAAACCACGGTGTGGCCAGAACACAGAACCTGTCCGGCCTGTGGTTACAAGCGTTCGATCGCGCTTGCCGGCCGCGATACAGGCAAGCGGCGTGCGCGACCGGGTCTTTATTAATACTCCAATGGCGCTTGCCAGTTCCAGTTCACGGTGACGACCCATACCCCGCTGCATTCGACCAAGCTGCCTTGCGTGTTTGGCTGAAAGCCATGCGGCTGATGCTCCAGTCGGACAAGCGCTTGTCCTCGGTCCGGCTCGCCGAGATCCTTGGCGTGAGCCAACCGACGGCCTTGCGCATGGGTCACACGCCCTGCGGCTGATGGCGGCGCGGGAAAACATGCTCGACGGCACGGTCGAGATCGACCATTTCCACCTTGGGGGGAAGTCCCCGAAAGCGGCCGGATGACCCACCTCGGGGACGGGGCCGGAGAGGTCAGGCGAATACGGAGAAAGAGTCGGTCATGGCGGTGGTGCAGCGGCCGACGTCACGCCCGGCGGTCCGGCCGGTGACGCACGTGCCGCGGTCGTGACCGGCCTTTCGTTGCGTGCTGCCGAACGTGCGATTGAAATACAGATCGAAACCCACGCGTATTTGATGAGCGATGAGGCGAAGGCATTCATTTCATCGGCGAGAGTTTTGCCAAACATGAGACCGTGAAGCATTCCAGCCACGAATATGTTCGCGGCACGGTCCACGTCAATTCGGTGGAGGCGGCACAGATCGCGAACCGAAACCCCGTCCTCATGTTCCTTCAAAAATTCGGATGATCTGCTCTTCAGAAAAGCGGCTACGTTTCATGTCCTGGTCTTCTCGATGGGCCAGAACGAACGTCAACCGGATTAGATCAGCGGGGCAAGGTCACCGCATGTCGGCCTCGAATACGCCAACCCGATTACATTATTGGAAATAAGTAACTCGAGCGAAAACGTGCAATTTGCCTTCGCCACGTACCCTAATCGTGCAGAGATATCAATTTCCACGTCCTTGAATTCAATGAAATGATTGTACAGTGGAAAATACGCCTTATATACCGCCTCCTTCAAAACGAAGAGGTCCCGCCGCTTGAGCAGATGCAGATCGTACATGCGTTGCTCGTTAGGGGTGGCAATCAATTCGATCAGGTTCTCCGGCAGAGGTTCATTAGGCTCAATGTCGATGCCGAGAGCCGCAATCCTTTTCGTCCCTGCAATGGCGGCGGCTGCTACGGTATCGTGGTGCGCCAAAGATCCGACGATGCCGGGTGGCCAGATCGGAACACCCGAGCGCGTCTTTAGGATCGGCAGTTGTGGGAATCCCAGTTGCCCAAGGAGTGTTCTGGCAACTACTCTTGCAGCACCGCTTTGGCGGCGAACTTTGGCAACAGCGCGTCCCAACGAGGTAACTTCGGAAGCGTACAAGGTGGAGTCGTCAGCCGGTTCTATTGGACGGATGCCGACGAGGATGTTCTGTTGATCAATGGTGATAGTCTCCATTCTATCTGGTCCCTTTGAGCTTTTCGAATGAGAAGCTCAGCCAATGCAGCTTGGCCTTGGAATTGCTCGACTCGGTCGTCGATCAGCAGCGGCGGCAGACCACATATGCTTCCCATCTTTGGATCACCGAGCCAGAACTCTCCGACATGTGGGGATTGTCGCGATCCGAGACTGAACCTCGTCTGGGTGCCAGAACCTTCGGTGCAGTTCGCTAGGGATCTTTTTCAAGAACCCCGGCTAAGGGCGTAGAAATAGCTCGGGCCAGAGCCTTGCGGTTTTCCAGAACACTCATCATCGTCACGTGGTCGCCTACAATCGGTACGGCAGTAATGGCCCCCGGACTCAAGACCCGGTCCCAGCCGCGCATAGGCGAACGTGCCTCTGAGCATAATGAACTCTTAGCTTGTCGTGCCCGAGAACTGAAGAGAGCCTCGGTGGCATAAAACTGATGTATCTCAATTGGCAGCGTTGGGACTTGGTACGCCTGCAGCGCCTCGTGAAACCGGGCGGTCCTTTCATACATTAAAACATCGTTATGCAGATTACGATCCAGAGGTATTGCCCCAATTTGCTGCGCCTTTTCAAGCAGCTGAGCGATTGAACTTTGTCCAGCAAATTGCTCCAACACTTCGAAGCTCTCATC
>NZ_JBVVQB010000123.1:0-2732 GCF_055811775.1 Mesorhizobium sp. WSM4844
CCACGCGCCACCCCCGCCCCGCCGATGTAAAGCTCACCCACCGCCCCGAACGGCACGGGCGCACCATGACCGTCCAGCAGATACAACCGCGTGTTCGCTATCGGACGCCCGATATGTGGCACAACGTTGTCACTGAAGAGCCGTCCCGAGGTTGCCACGACGGTAACTTCCGTCGGACCATAGTTGTTTATTAACTTGAGAGGCGACGGTAGCCGGGAAGGCACACGCTGGAGACGATCACCGCCAATAAGCAAATACTCCAATGTGGGATTTATTAGCTTGTCTTCTAACGCGGTTGTAGCCAGCGGCGTGATTAAAAAGGCGGTCTCCAGCGATTGATCACGCCACCATTGCAGTAGAAGCAGAGGATCTCCTGCTGCTGCTCTTGGCGAGAGCAGCAATGCGCTACGATTGGATAATGCAGACCACAGCTCCCAAATGCTGGCATCGAATGCAACTCCGGCCGTGAGTGCGCAGCAGGTTTCTCGTTGCCGACAAAACCTTTGCACATGCCATACTGTAAGATTGACCAGGCTGTGGTGCTCGACCATGACGCCCTTTGGGGTTCCGGTGGAGCCTGAGGTGTAGATGACATAGGCGAGATGGCGTGAGGTCAGGCCAAGGGCGCGCGGCTCGGGATCGCAGGCGGGCAGTTCGGCCCAGGCCGGGGTCGCCGTCTCCAGATCGACCACGCTCACATCGGCCAGCGCCTCCGCGCCGAGAGCTGTGCGGCCGGCCGTGTCGCAAAGCAGCCGCCGCGGGGTGGCATCGCCGAGAACCTGCCGCAGCCGCGCGCACGGATAGGCCGGGTCCAGCGGCAGATAGGCACCGCCCGCCTTGAGGATCGCCAGCAGCCCCACCACCATCGCGGGGCTGCGCTCCATGCAGATCGCCACCCGTTCGTCCGGACGCACCCCCAGTCCGATCAGATGATGGGCCAGCCGGTTGGCCCGGGCGTTGAGCTCGCCATAGGAGAGCGCCTCGTCCTCATGCACCAATGCCACCGCCTCGGGCGCCTGGCGCACCTGTTGCTCGAACAGCTCGTGGATGCAAAGACCCGACGGATAGTCCGCGTCCGTCCGGTTCAGCTCCTCCAAAAGATAGGTCCGCTCCTCGGGCGGAAGAATGTCGAGCGCGCGCACCGGCCTATTGGGGGCATGCTCCAGCGCCTCCGACAGCGCTTCGAGCGCCCGCTGCATGTAGCCGCAGACCCGATCCGCAGAGATCGGCTCCGCCACCTGTGCGGTGAGGCCGAGCGCCTCGCCAAAATCCTCCACCGACAGCGTCAGCGGATAGTTGGTGCGCTCCTCGCTGCCCAGCCATTCCACGCCGGACAGACCATCGTGCGTCCTGGAGCCGGCCATGGCCGCCGGCGTGTTGTGGCGGTAGTTCAACAGCGCACCGAACAGCGGCGCCGGCGCCGCAACGCCGCTGCAGCGTTGCGCCTGCGCCAGCGAGGCATGCTCGTGTGAGAGCAGCTCGGCCAGACGGGCATGGGTGAGACGCAGACTTTCCTCAACTCCGGTGCCATCGAGGTCGAGGCGCACAGGCAGGGTGTTGATGAACAGGCCCATTGCGCGGTCGGCCCCGGCACCGGCATGCATGCGGCCGAACAGCACCGTGCCGAACACCACCTGCTCTCGGCCGCTGCTCAGCGCCACCACTTGACCCCAGGCCAGATGGCAGAGGCTCGCCAGGCTCACCCCCAGCCGCCGCGCCTGTTGCCGCAGCCGATCGTTGAGCGCCTGCGGCAGCATCCGCCGCGCCTCGCCAACCCCGCTGCCGTCATCGCGCACCTCGTTCAGCCCGAACGGCATTGTCGGCTCGTCGATGTCCGCCAGCTGTTCCTGGAAGAACTCCTCATGCGCCTTGGCATCGCCCCCCAGCCGCGCCTGCGCCACCAGATTGCGGAACGGCTGCGGTGCTGCCAGCTCATGGGCGCGCCCGTCGAGCACGGCCCGCACCTCGGCATGCATCACTTCCAGCGTCGTGTGATCGCCGATCAGATGGTGCTGCAACTCCAGCAGCAGCCAGCGCCCGCTGCCGGGCTCGCGCGCGATCACGACGCGCATCAAGGGCGCCCGGCCAAGGTCGATGCGGTGCCGGCGCGGATCGAACCGGCGCTTCAGCTGCTCGGCGCCGGAACCGTCACACGCATCCAACTCGACCTCGGTCACCTCCAGCGGCGCACGCCGCCACACCACCTGGGCCGGGCTCGACAGCCCCTCCCAGACAAAGGCCGTACGCAGAATGTCGTGCCGGTCCACCACCTGCTGAACCGCGCCAAGATAGCGCTCCAACAGGCCGCGCTCGGCAAAGGCCATCTGCGAGACCAGTAGGTAGGGATCGCCCTTCGTCGCCAGCAGATGATGGAACAGGATGCCGTCCTGCAGCGGCGACGGGCCATAAATGTCCTGGATGTTGCCGACGCCGCCAGGCACCGTGGCGACGATCCGTTCGATCTCCTGTTGGGTAAGATCGATCAGCGGCAGCATCTGCGGCGTAATCGCCGTGCTGTGCTCGCCGATCAGGTTGGCAGGCACCGCCACCTCGTGATGGCTGCCAAGGCTTGCGGCCAGATCGCAAAGCACCGGCCGAGCGAACAGGGTGCGCACCTCCACCCCGAGCGACAGCCGCCGCAGCCGCTCCATCAGTTGCACGGCCAACAGCGAGTGTCCGCCGAGTTCGAAGAAGTTGTCGTGGCGTCCGACCCGCTCGACCCCGAGAAGCTC
>NZ_JBVVQB010000124.1:0-2605 GCF_055811775.1 Mesorhizobium sp. WSM4844
CCAGATTGCCGTCCGGCAGATAACGCGCCAGATCGCCGCTCCGGTACAGCCGGTCGCCCTCCACAAACGGGCTGGCGGTGAACCGATCCGCCGTCAGCTCGGGACGGTTCAGGTAGCCGCGCGCAACGCCGGCCCCGCCAACATAGAGCTCACCAACTGCTCCCACCGGCACCGGCGCGCCGTGAGCATCCAGCAGGTAGATCCGCGCGTTGGCGATCGGACGGCCGATGGGAGGCAATTGCGGCCAGCATGATGGATCAGCCACGAGGCGGTGCTCCGTGACTACGTGGGTTTCTGTAGGCCCATACTGATTTATCAACCTCGCCCTCGGGTGAGTCTCGAAGAACGACCTGAGGTCGGGGGTGGCTCGCAATTGCTCACCCGCTGTATAAATTTCTCTCAAAGAGGGCAGCAGCGCTCCCCGAGCGCACCAGGCTTCCGCAAAATGTTTCAAGGCTACGAATGGGAGGAAAAGCCGCTCGATCCCTTCTCTGCACACAAAGTCCAGCAACTCGGAAAAGTCGGCACGGGTCTCTTCCTGCACGAGCACCAGTAGCCCGCCGTCCCTCCAGCAACTGAATAACTCCTGGAACGAGACGTCGAAGTTCAAAGTCGTGAACTGAAGTGTACGTCGTTTTGGCGCACCAAACTCCGGCGAGGACCAAAGCAAATTCATAAGCGACCCGTGGGGCATTTCGATGCCCTTTGGGGTGCCGGTGGAGCCTGAGGTATAGATGATGTAGGCGAGATGGCGCGCGGTGAGGCCCAGCGCGCGCGGCTCGGGATCCGAAGCAGGCAGCTCGGCCCAGACCGGGGTGGCCGTTTCCAGATCGACCACCGTCCCGTCGACAAGCGCCTCAGGGCCGAGTGCTGCGCGTCCGGCCGCATCGCAAACTAGCAGCCGCGGCGCGGCATCGTCGACCACCTGCCGCAGCCGCGCCGACGGATAGGCCGGGTCCAGCGGCAGATAGGCGCCGCCCGCCTTCAGGATCGCCAAGACCCCCACCACCATCGCCGGGCTGCGCTCCAGGCAGATCGCCACCGGCTGATCCGGCTTGACCCCAAGGGCGATCAGATGATGGGCCAGCCGGTTGGCCCGCACATTGAGCTCGCCATAGCTCAGGCGCTCGTCCCCATGGACCACCGCCACCGCCTCCGGCGCCTGGCGCACCTGTTGCTCGAACAACTCGTGGATGCAAAGATCCGACGGATAGTCCGCCGCCGTCCGGTTCAGATCCTCCAAAAGGTAGGTCCGCTCCTCGGGCGACAGCAGCTCGATGCGGCCGACCGGCTGACCCGCATCGGCAACCATCGCCCGCAGCAATGCCATAAGATAGCCGCGCTGCCGCTCGATCGTCGCTTCGTCGAACAGCGCCGTGGCATAGTGCAGCGATCCGGCGATCTGATCGCCATCCTCGCCCAGGCTCAGCTCCAGATCGAACTTGACCTGATCATACCCCTCCCCGGCAGCCTCCACACTCAGCCCCGGCAGGTCCAATGACTCGACCGCATTGTTCTGCCAGGCCAACATCACCTGGAACAACGGCGTGTGATCAAGATGCCGCGGCGGCTGCGCGATCTCGACGACCTGCTCGAACGGCAGGTCCTGATGCTCCTGCGCGGCCAGCGCCGTGCGCCGCGTCCGCTCCAGAAGCTCCGACACGCTCGGCGCGCCGGACAGGTCCAGCCGAAGCGCCAGCGTGTTGACGAAGAAGCCGATCAGCTCTTCGATCTCGCGCCGGCCGCGATTGGCGCTCGGCACGCCGATCACAAGGTCGTCCTGCCCCGACAGGCGCGAAAGCACCGCCGCCCAGGCCGCCAGCACCGTCATGAACACCGTCGTGCCATGCTGCCGGCTCAGCCGCTTCAGACCCCGCGTCAGATCCGCATCGATGACGATCGGCACACTGGCCCCGGCAAACGACTGCTGGGCCGGCCGCACGCGGTCCGTCGGCAGCGCAAGACGGGCCGGAGCACCTGACAGGGCGTTGCGCCAATACTGCGCCTGGGTCTGCAGCCGTTCCCCCGACAGCCACTGCCGTTGCCAGGCGGCATAATCCGGATACTGGATCGCCAGCGGTGGCAGTGGGTCGTCCTGCCCGGCCACAAACGCCCAGTAAAGGCTGTTCAGTTCACGCATCAAGACGCCCATCGACCAGCCGTCGGAGACGATGTGATGCTGAGTCAGCAGGAAGACGTGCTCCTCATCCGTCAGCCGGATCAGACGGGCGCGCATCAGCGGCCCGCGCGACAGATCGAACGGCGTGTGCGCCTCTTCGCGGCACAGATCCGAAAGCGCCACCTTAGCATCGGCCCGGTCGGATAGATCGTGCTCGACCAGTGGCAGCCCGGCATCGGCCGGCAGCACCTCGACCCGGGGCCGGCCCTCCGGTGCGACAAAGACACTGCGCAGCGCCTCGTGACGGCCAAACAGACGGTCAAGGCTGCGCTGCCAAGCGACGCGGTCGAGCACCCCCCGCAGCCGCAAGGCCAATGGAACATGATAGTTGGTGCTGCCCTCGTCCAGTTGCGCCAGGAACCACAGCCGCTGCTGCGCGAACGACAGCGCAAGCGGCTCGTCGCGCGACACGGCAACAATCGCCGG
>NZ_JBVVQB010000125.1:0-2534 GCF_055811775.1 Mesorhizobium sp. WSM4844
GAACGAACCCGCTGCGCGGGAGGGCGCCTGCGGTTGAGGTAGAGATCAGGAACCGGTCGTCGCGCCTGCATTGAGCGTTGTTCGGCGGCGGCAGAGCATGACGGGCTTCTTCAACAAGGAGCCTGACCATGACCCATCCTGTTCTCGAAGCTCCGATCAGCCCGCTGCGCCAGCGGCTGATCGACGATATGACCCTGCGCCGGTTCGGCAAGGAGACGCAGCGCAACTATCTCCGCGATGTCGGAAGGTTCGCCAGCTTCCTCGGCCGATCTCCGGATACGGCCACGGCCGACGACCTACGACGATTCCAGGTTGAACAGCAGGAGGACGGCGTTCCCGTTCCGACCATGAACAGCATCGTGTCGGCGCTGCGCTTCTTCTTCACCCATACGCTCGACCGCCCGGATCTGGCGCGCAGGCTCGTCCGGCTGGCGCACCCGCGCAAGCTACCCGTGGTCCTAAGCCGAGACGAGGTCGCCCGGCTTCTCAACGCCACCACCTGCCTCAAGCATCAGGCCGCGCTGTCGGTCGCCTATGGCTCAGGGCTTCGCGTCGCCGAGGTGTCGACACTGAAGGTCGCCGATATCGACAGCGAGCGCATGCTGCTGCGTATCGAGCGTGGCAAGGGCGGACGATACCGCAATGCCATGCTGTCGGCCGACCTGCTTACGCTGTTGCGCCAGTGGTGGAAGGTCGGGCGGCAACAGGGTGTCATGCACCGCGATGGCTGGCTGTTTCCCGGGCAGCATCCGATGAAGCCGATCAGCACCCGACACCTTCACCGCATCGTCGTCGAGGCGGCACAGGCCGCCGGCATCGCCAAGCGGGTCGGGCCGCATACGTTGCGCCACAGCTTCGCCACCCACCTGCTTGAAGACGGCACCGACATTCGGGTCATCCAGGTCCTGCTCGGGCACGCCAAGCTCGACAACACCGCCTTCTACACCAAGGTCGCGACCCGCACGGTGCGCACGGTCACGAGCCCGCTCGACAAGCTCGGCCTGTTCAAGGAGGCAGAGATCTCGCCCGATGGCTGAGCCGTGCGCGCCTCTGTCGAGGTCGCCGACATCTTCCGTGCTGCCGGACCCGCCTACCGGGCCGTTCATGCCGGCCATCTGAGCATTATCCAGCTCAAGGTGATGTCGGCGATCGAGCACTGCCGCACCGCGGCGCTTGGCGGTCACGTCGAGGCCTGCGAGGACTGCGGCCAGTGGCGGATCGCCTACAACTCCTGCCGCAACCGGCACTGCCCCAAGTGCCAGGGCGCCGCGGCGCGGACATGGCTGGCCGAGCGCGAGGCTGACCTGCTGCCGGTCGGCTACTTCCATGTCGTGTTCACCCTGCCCGCCGAAGTCGCCGACATCGCCTTCCACAACAAGGCGCTAGTCTACGACCTGCTGTTCAAGGCGGCATCGGAGACGATGCTGACCATCGCCGCTGATCCGAAGCATCTCGGCGCGCGCATCGGCATCACCGCCGTGCTCCACACATGGGGCTCGGCGATGACTCACCACCCCCATGTTCACATGATCGTGCCGGGCGGCGGCATCGCACTCGACGGGAAGCGCTGGGTATCGTCGCGCCCGGCCTTTCTCCTTCCGGTGCGCGTGCTCGGCAAGCTCTTCCGCCGTCTGCTCCTGACCCGGCTGCTTGCGCTTCACGATGCCGGCCGGCTCGCCTTCGTCGGATCGGCGGCGCATCTGGCCGACCGACGCGCCTTCCTGCGTCATCTGAAGCCTGTTCGCAGCAAGCGCTGGGTGGTCTATGCCAAGGCACCCTTCGCCGGGCCGGAAGCGGTGCTTGCCTACCTGTCGCGCTACACGCACAGGGTCGCCATTTCAAACCGTCGCCTGATCCGCTTCGACGAGAGCCGCGTCACCTTCCGCTACAAGGACTACCGCCGCGACGGCGCGGACCGGCAGCAGATCATGACGCTCGCCGCCGACGAGTTCATCCGCCGCTTCCTGCTCCATGTCCTGCCACGCAGTTTCCATCGCATCCGGCATTACGGCCTGCTCGCCGGCTCCGCCCGCAAGGCCAGCCTCGCGCTCGCCCGCGAACTCCTGGACGTCACCGCGCCAGCCGATGACGAAACACCAGGCGAACCGGAAGACTTCCGGCCGCCATGCCCCTGCTGTGGCGGACGCATGATCGTCATCGAGGTGTTCGAACGGTGGAGGCAGCCGCGCGGACCGCCCTACGCCAGGACACCGGACCGGGAGAACGCCCCATGACCCGGCATGGCTTGATGCAGCCTTCTGGCGCAGGCACTCAGTCTCCGGCAACCAACCCGGGCGCGTCCATGGTGATCATCGGCGTCGACAGGGCTGCGTCCGACTGCATGCCGAGCCGACGATGCCGCACGGCCGGAAGACAAGGCAGTCCGTCTGCATCAATCCCGCCGCTTCCCGGCGGCGGTCGCGCCATCCCAGACACCAGCCGAAAATCGAAATCTCCATAGCCATCGCCCGTGGCCCGCGGGTTCCTTCCTCGGGGACTTTCGTACGCCTGCCGGCGCCCGAAACTCTTCACGA
>NZ_JBVVQB010000126.1:0-2427 GCF_055811775.1 Mesorhizobium sp. WSM4844
AAGTCGAGATATTCCCGACCGTCTGCAGCGATGAGAGTGGTCCCGACTCCGCGATCGAATAGGGCCGGGAAGGCTCGGACGTAGCTGCGCACCTCAGACTCCAGGCGATTGAATACCGCGAGGCCTGCATCATTTTCGAGTGCGAATTGCTTGTTCATAGGCGAACTCCTCAATCTGAAGCCTGCAAAGCCAGGCCTCTTCGTCTTTATGATAGTGGCGTGTAGGTGCCATTGTGAGACAATAGCGCGCTAGATTGGGCGCCTTGCGCAAATTCTGACCGGCGGGATGCAGCAATTATGCGAAATTGCTGGCAGGTCCGCAGGAGGCCGGCAGTTTGTTTGATCACGATGACGATTTTTCCCAACCACCTCAAGACGGTTGCATTGGATGCATCAACCGTGGCAGGCGAACCTAAGCGCTCGATTCTCCATACACAGATGGGGCTCTTGGCAGGGCGAGCTAACGAATGGAAACTGAGGCGCGGAAAGCCCGTAGAGGTCTTCCCCCATCAGCATCGTTTCAGCTGGCTCGCGTTTATGTTTCGAGACGTTTCCCGGGCCGAACTGGGCCCAAGGCCTCGGCGTTCGGCCGTCGGCTGCCATTGTCAGTTGGGCGATGGTGGACAGCATCTCTTCGGCCAACGGCTATCTGCCGGGCTCGCCAACTCCTTGGATGGGACCCGTCGCGTGAGGCGCATCCGCACCTCATTGATTGGTTTTGCCCCCGGCATTCAGTTCCCGACTTTCGAACTGAGGTCGAGGACGATAGCTAGCGATGATACCCGACATTATTTGTGCCCATGCCTGGCCCGATCGTTTGGGCTTCCGTCTGCGCGGGGTTGAAGCTACAGTGGGGTGCCTAGCGCAGTTTTCCTGCGCAAATTACAGCTATTCCGGAGATTGACCATGGAATTGGATCGGATTGATCTGAAAATCTTAAGCGCTGTTCAGCGCAACAATCGCCAAACAACGGAAGAATTGGGTCAACTGGCCGGTATATCGCCCACCGCCTGTCAGCGGCGATTGAAGCAGTTGCGACAAGCTGGCGTGATTGAGGCTGATGTTGCAATCGTGTCGCCTGAGGCGGTGGGCCGGTCCCTGATGATGCTGGTCTTGGTCGATATTGAGCGCTATCGTTCCGACGTCATCGATCGCTTCAAGCAGTCTCTACAGAAGGCGCCTGAGGTAATGAGCGCGTATGCAGTCACCGGTAACGCCGATTTCGTTCTCCTTCTCTCGGTGCGTGACTTGGCAGAGTATGACTCCTTCTCGAGGCGTTTCTTCTTTGATAGCCCGGCTGTTAGAAATTACAGCACGATGATTGTGATGGATCGCACGAAGGTGTCCTTGGCGGTTCCAATCGATGTATAGCAAGCGCAATCTTACGCGCATTCAACAACTGGTGATCCGATTCATCAATGACTGGCGCAAGGGTCAGCCGCCTTGCCCGCCGGCCATGATTGGGACGGGAATTTTCGTACCTATAGAACGGCGATTGAGCGCAAGGCGAAGCATCTTCTGCTCCTTGCGGGCTCCTTCTGTGGGCGGCGCTGAAGGGCCCAGCGGCCCCGTCAGCGCGATGCTGCAAAAGCAGGGACCTACGGGCTGCATTCTGATGTATCTCGCGATAGGTTTTGTCCCCCTCAGTCGCGATGCGCTTTGGCCACTTAAGTCACGATGCTCCGGCATGCCTTCAGCCCTGATGGACTGCTGGCAGGGTCATGTTTGAAGACCTTCCGCCCCTAGTGGGGAGCCGCCATAATGCGAATCTCGTAAGAATGCGCTGATTTCCTGCGTTCTTGTAAGATAATGGCGCGTTTTTGCTCGCTCGCCGTTGCTAGATTTTGCCCGACTCAGACATTTGCGAGGTTGCGTGGTTTTCGACTACATTGTCGTCGGTGGCGGTTCCTCCGGATGCGTGACGGCGAGCAGGCTCTCCGCCAATGGCGCTCGCGTGCTGCTCATTGAAGCTGGCCCGGATACGCCGCCGAATGCCATTCCTGACGACATCCAGGATGGCGATCCAACGCGTGCTTACCTTAATCCTGACTATCGATGGCAGGCGCTTCACGCGACAATGGTGCGCGATGGCCGCAAGCCTGTTCATTACGAGCAGGCCCGTGTCATGGGCGGCGGATCCAGCATCAATGCTCAAGTCGCCAACCGCGGTGGCCCCGGGGACTACGATGAGTGGGTTTCAAGCGGTGCCACGGGCTGGGGTTGGGAAGACGTGCTGCCCTACTTCCGTCGACTGGAATGCGATCTGGATTTCAGCGGCGAATTTCACGGCAAGGACGGCCCCTTGCCAATCAAACGTGTGCGCCAATCAGATTGGTCGGGCTTCATCCGGACAATCTCCGATGCGTACGATGCTCTGGGGCTTCATTTTAGGCCAGACTTCAATGGTGCATTCGGTGATGGCTATTCA
>NZ_JBVVQB010000127.1:0-2284 GCF_055811775.1 Mesorhizobium sp. WSM4844
GATGCCCGGCAGGGCAGAGGGGGTCGGTTCGATCGGGCGCGACCTCCTCTTGCGACAGTGGAGGTTGGCGCATTACGCGAGACAACCTCCTCTGCCCTGCCGGGCATCTCCCCCTCAAGGGGGGAGATCGGCAGCTTCGGCCTCGGCGCTTCAACCCGTCTCCTGCTCGGCCGCGACCAGCATTTCGACAAACCTTGTCACCTTGGGCGGGCGAAACCGTGCGGCGGGGTAGACCGTGTAGATGCCTCCGGAGGGCAGCCGCCACTCGGGCAGGACCTGGACGAGCCGCCCCGTGGCCAACTCATCCCGCACCAAAAAATCCGGCAGCGCCGACAGGCCGGCACCGGCGCGGACGGCCGCCAGCACTGCCGGCGTCGCGTCGATGGCGATCGTTGCCTGCATGCGCACGGTCTGCTCGGCGTCGCCGCGCGAAAATTGCCATAGCAGCGGTTCGCGCAGCGCCATGTTGGCGACGAAGGGCAGCCCGGCCAGGCCTTGCGGGTCGCCGACCCTGAGGCGCCCGGCGAACTCGGCGCCGCACACCATGAATTGCCCAAATGTGCCGATGCGTCGTGCCTGCAGGCTGGAATCGGCCAGCCAGCCGACGCGGATCGCCACGTCCATCCCACCGGACGCCAGGTCGATGGTCTCGTCGCCGAGCGTCAGCTCCACCCGGCAGGCGGGGTAGCGCGCGCTGAAGGCGGCGACCACCGGCACCACCGCCGAGGTGCCGTAATCGTTGGACGCGGCGATGCGCAGCGTGCCGGTCGGCTCGGCGGCGGCCCGCGCGAGCTCGTCGAAGGCATCCTCGGCCTGCTGCAGAACCTGCAGGCAGCGGGCATGGAATGTCCGGCCGGCCTCGGTCGGATGGACGCGCCGCGTCGTGCGGATCAGCAGCGTCGTTCCGACATCACGCTCCAGCCGCGCCACCTGCTGGCTGACGACCGCCTTGGTTATGCCCAGCCGCTCGGCGGCCCGCGTGAACGAGCCGGCGTCGACCACCGCGGCGAAATAGGCCAGCCGGTTCAGGTTCATGCGTGGTTCATGGCAGGGGCGATCCTATTGTCAGGCAATGGCATACATTACGTCTATTTTGTTGGCCTTCAATACGCATTCGGCTTTTGCCATCTTCCTGAGGTCGAGGCTGCGCGGGAGATGCGTTCGCCCGAATTTCCGCATTCTCAAGCCCAGGAGACTTCCATGTTCACACGGAGAGCCGTCATGAAAACCACCCTCGCCGCCGGCGCTGCCGCCGTCTTCGCTCCCGCCGGGCTTGGCCATGCGGCTGGCGGGCTTTCCTGGAAACATTTTCCGGCCGGCGAAAACGGCTTCTTTCGCGCCCCGGTGCTGATCACCAGCGCCTCCGAGGCGCTGCTGATCGACGGCGGTTTCACCTATTCCGACGGCCGCGCCGTGGCCGAGGCGATCAAGGCGACCGGCAAGACACTCACCACCATCTATGTCAGCCAGTCCGACCCGGACTATTATTTCGGCCTCAAGCCGATCAAGCAGGTTTTTCCGCAGGCACGGGTGATCGCCGCTGCCGAGACGGTGGCCGCCATCAATGGCAGCGTCGACAAGAAAATCGCCGTCTGGGGGCCGCAGCTCAAGGAGAATGGCCCGCAGGCGCTCGCCGATGTTGTTATCCCCGAAGTCTTCGACGGCAAGACGCTCACCGTCGATGGCGAGACCATCGAGATCGTCGATGCCGAAGGCCTTGCCAACCGCCGCTATCTCTCGGTGCCGTCGCTGAATGCGGTGTTCGGCGGGGTGATGATTTTTTCGGGCGTGCATGTCTGGACCGCCGACACGTCGGGCAAGGAACAGCGCGCCGCCTGGCTCGCCAATCTCGAAAAGATTGTTGCCGCCAAGCCTGAAATCGTCGTGCCCGGCCACATGACGCCGCAGGCCGCCACCGACCTTTCGGGCGTCGAGCACACCAAAACCTATCTCATCGCCTTCGAGGAAGAACTGGCCAAGGCCAAGGACGCGGCCGCGCTCAAGGGCGCCATGGAAGCCCGTTTTCCCGGCCTCGGCATGGGCGTCGCGCTCGACATCGGCTCCAAGGTCGCCACCGGCGAGATGAAGTGGGGCTGAGAGCGATCTCGGTCTGATCCGGGCGAGCGGCCTCGGCGCCTCATCCTGCAACGCTGGTGATTGGCGAAAGCGCCGATGACGGCCAATCTCCCCCCTTGAGGGGGAGATGCCCGGCAGGGTAGAGGGGGTCGGTTCGACCGGGCGCGCCCCCTCTCTTGCGACAGTGGAGGTTGGCGCATTACGTGTG
>NZ_JBVVQB010000128.1:0-2279 GCF_055811775.1 Mesorhizobium sp. WSM4844
TGCGGATTCCGACGTGAAGCCGGCCGCCATTCCGATCAAAGACCGGCCACCGTTCCGATTTGAAGCCGGCCACCATTCCAATCAAAAGCCGGCCAGTTTTCGGCACTGAACATTACCTCCTGGGTCAGCAACTTTGGCATCAATCACCTCGCGATGAACGGGGACATTTTGATGCCGGCAAAGAGAAGGCTGACCATGAGACAATTGAGACAAATGCTGCGGCTTGCCGGAAGCGGGACGAGCTCCCGCGAGATTGCGGTCGTGTTGGGGATAGATAGCGCGCAGTACGGTGCAGGATAATTTGCAGCGTGCAGCCGCGGTTGGATTGAGCTGGCCCTTGCCGGGCGAGCTGACCGACGATGCGCTTGAGCACAAGCTCTTCAGTCGCAACGGCGTCAAACAGGGCACGCGGCGACGCACGGAACCGAACTGGGCCGATCTTGCGGTCGAGCTCAAGAAGCCCGGCGTCACATTGCTCATCCTGTGGGAGGAGTATCGTGGGTCGCATCCCGACGGTTACGGATATAGTCGCTTCTGCGAACTCTTTCGCAGTTTCGAGCAGCGGCTTTCGCCGACGATGCGCCAGGAGCATGCGGCCGGCGACAAGGTCTTCGTCGATTATTCCGGCAAGAAGATCCCAA
Source organism: Mesorhizobium sp. WSM4844 (assembly GCF_055811775.1). Taxonomy (NCBI): domain Bacteria; kingdom Pseudomonadati; phylum Pseudomonadota; class Alphaproteobacteria; order Hyphomicrobiales; family Phyllobacteriaceae; genus Mesorhizobium; species Mesorhizobium sp. WSM4844. The sequence continues at coordinate 642 of NZ_JBVVQB010000128.1, forward strand.
TTATCGATCGCAAGACCGGTGAGATCCGCGAGGCGGAGATCTTCGTGGCGGTGCTGGGTGCGTCCAGCTACACCTTTGCCGAGGCCACCTGGACGCAAACGCTTCCCGACTGGATTGGCTCGCATGTCCGGATGTTTCGTTTTTTTCACGGCGTTCCCAGACTCGTCATTCCCGACAATCTGAAGTCTGGCGTCAGTCGCGCTAGTTTCTACGATCCCGAGATCAACCGCAGCTACGGCATGATGGCTTCCCACTATGGCGTCGGCGTTCTTCCGGCACGGCCAAGAAAGCCTCGGGATAAATCGAAAGTGGAGAATGGAGTGCGTTTCGCCCAGTCCTGCATTCTGGGGCGCCTGCGCAACCAGACTTTCTTCTCGCTGGCTGAGGCCAATGCCGCCATTGCCCAGGCGCTCGATCGCATCAACGACCACGTCATGCGCCGGCTGGGCGTCAGTCGCCGGCAGCTCTTCGAGACCGTCGAGCGCCCGGCTTTGGCCAGTCTTCCACTGGAGGATTACGAGTTTGCCGAATGGCGTTTGGCCCGCGTCTCGACGGATTATCACGTCGAGTTCAAGACCTTCTTTTATTCCGTGCCCCACAGCCTCATTCGTCAGCAGGTCGATCTGAGAGCAACGGCGCGCACCATCGAGATCTTCCACCGCGGCAAGCGCGTCGCGGTGCATCAGCGCCGCCATGGAGGTCCTCGCCATGGAACCGATCCGGATCACATGCCCAGTTCCCACCGGCGCTATGCCGAATGGACGCCGGAGCGCTTTCGGCGTTGGGCCACGTCGATCGGGCCACAGACCGAAGGCCTGGTCATCGCAATTCTCGCCAGCCGTCCGCATCCAGAGCAGGGCTTTCGAACATGTCTGGGCATCCTGCGCCTGTTTCGCGACATCGATCGCAATCGGGCTGAAGCCGTGTCAGCCCGCGCTGTCGAGATCGGTGGCTTGAACTGCAAGAGCATTGCTTCGCTCATCGCCAATCACAAGGCCGCACGCCATTCCACCCAACCAACCGCCATCGTCGATCACGCCAATCTGCGTGGCCCTGATTACTTTCATTGAGGAGATCCACCCATGCTGATCAATCCCACCATCGACATGCTGCGAGAGCTCGGCCTCTACGGCATGGCAACCGCTTTCCAGGAACTCGACACGCAGCCCGAAGTGCGCGGCCTCGAGCACGGCGAATGGCTTGCCATGCTGCTCGAACGCGAGGCGACCATGCGCCGCCAGAAGCGTTTCGAGGCTCGCGCCAGGGCTGCCAAGCTTCGCCATGACGCGCAGATCGAGAATGCCGACTTCCGCGCCGCACGCGGCCTCGACCGCAATATGTTCATGGCGCTTGCCGGCTGTGACTGGATCAGAAAGCATCACGGTCTTCTTGTCACCGGACCAGCCGGCGTCGGCAAAAGCTGGCTTGCCTGCGCTCTTGGCCACCAGGCCTGCCGCGAAGACTTCTCAGTCGCCTACCACCGGGTTCCCAGGCTGTTCGCCGCCCTCGCGCTTGCAAGAGGCGACGGGCGATACGGCAGGATCCTCAAATCTCTTGCCAGTGCTGATCCTCGATGACTGGGGACCGGAAAAACTCAATGATGACCAACGCCGCGATCTCCTGGAGATCATTGAGGAT
>NZ_JBVVQB010000129.1:0-2246 GCF_055811775.1 Mesorhizobium sp. WSM4844
TGATTGCCGTAGCGTGGACCCTGGTCGCACAGGCTCTCCAGCGCGGCCGCTGCGAGAATGCATATCTCGGTCCGCTTGCGGGCGCCGCCCTCCAGCCGCGGCAGCAGGTCGCTGAGTAGCGCGGCGGCTTCGCGTGGCTTCCTGTCGGCGAGAAGCACCTGGAACTTCGTGATGCAGTGCGCCCAGCGCTCGACCATGGGCTCGTTGGCGGCTTCGCTCGCCGCCATGAAGCGCTCGCAATCCTCATAGGCGGCCGCGAAATCGCCTTGCCTGGCATGAAGCGCGGCATAGCAATTGGCGACGATGGCGACCTGTGTGCTGAAACGGCTGTCGGCGATCTCGGCCAGGCGCTCGACCACCTGGTCGAGCTCGGCAAAGTCGTTGCGGAACTTCATCTGCATCTGAAGATGATACAGGCCACCGAACTCCACACCCTTGAGCGACTCGCGCTCGCCAATCGCGATCGCCTCCCGCAACGCCGCTTCGGCCGACGGGTAGGGAAAACCCCGTCTCTTATACGGGAAGTAACGGCCGCTCTTGGCGCCAAACTCGACCAGCCACATGCCGAGCACCCAAGGCAGCACCTCCTTGTCGCTCAAATCCTCGACAACGCTGTCGACGGCCTTGGTGAACAGATCGGCCCGCATGACCGATACCGAATGCTCGATCAGCGTTTCGCTGGCAAGCAGCCGTAAGCCGCTTGGGTCGTGCTCGGGATTCCGGGTCAGCCGCTCCAGCAGTTCGGTTTCCAGCGCTTGCCCGGCCGGGCTGTTGCGGTAGTAGTCGTCGCCGAAGTTTAGCGCCCGCACCATGCCGATGCGCACCAGCATCGCTTCCTCGGAAGGCAGTTCCGGCAGGCCGCGCTCGATGATTTCGAACGCCCGGCGGGTCCAGGCCGAAAGACCCTCATAGGTGCGCCAACTGTCCGTTTTGACCAGAACCGCGCGCGACACCGCAAGACAAAGCCCGCGCAGATCGTCGGCCTCGCCAAAGGCATGCCATGCCTTCGACAGCCAGTGCTCTGCCGCGGCGTCGTTCGGCATGTGGGCCACGCCCAGCCAATAGAAATGCCAGCCGTTCATGAACGCTTCCGGCAACCGGCCGACCCATTCGATGAAGGTCGTTCGATGTCCCTGCGCCAAAACGGTCTCCGCCCGGCTCAGCATGAGCCCGCTCGCCTGATCCCAGTCCTCTGCCTGCAAGGCGAGGTGTATGGCTTCGTCATGACGGCCGGCGTCGGCGAGGACCTTTGCCGCCCTTTGTTTGAGCGACTTCTGCTCTTCTGCCGTCACACGCTGTGCGAAGCGTCGGTCGAGGAAGTCTCGCAAGAGGTCGTGCAGGTGGAAAACGTCGCGGCTGTTTTCCGTTCGCGTGACCAGCAATTGCCGCCTGTAGAGCCTGTCGAGCAGCTTGCCCGCTTCGCTCGACCCGATCATCACGTCCGCCAGTTCGGCGCTGATTTCGGGCAGCAGATTGAGTTTCAGCAGCATGTCCTGGTCGGCGGCAGGGAGGGAAAGGAAGAAATGGCGGCCGAGAACGTCCGACAGGGCATTCTGCCCGCCGGGTGCTGTCCCGGTCGTGTCATCAGGGCCGACCGCCGAGCCGTGATCGGCGAGGAGAACCAGCCCGATCGCCCAGCCGCGCGCCGCTTCGACATCGACTGGAACGGCGCCGTTCCTCGACCGCAGCTTGACGAAATCGCGCGCTTCCGCTGTTGAGAATTCGAGCGCCAACCTGTCTACGATGGCCATCTGGCCCTTGAGAACGAGGTCGCCCAGTGCCTCCTGAGGCAGCTTGCGCGAGATGCAGATGCAGCGGACCGTGTCAGGAAGTTCACGGAACATCACCGAAAGCACCGCCCGGAATTCGGGCGTGTCGGCGTCCTGCAAATCGTCGAGGACCAGAATGGTGCCGGGCTTCAACCGCGCGAAGTAGGCTCTGAAGAAGCGCCTGGCGAATTCCTTCGGCTGCTCGGCATACTCGACGCCGAAGACCGGCATGTCTCCAACCGCGGGTGAGGCGAGTGACTGCGCCAGATATTGAAAGAAGCGCGCAATATCCTGGTCGCCCTCGTCGATGCGGAACCACACATGCGGTGCCTCGACGCTTTCGAGGTAGTCGATGACCGCCGTCGTCTTGCCGTAGCCGGCCGGCGCAGCCACCCAGCATACGCTCGAACGCGATTTTTGACCGATCGCTTCGAGAACGCGGTTCCGCCTCAATATCCTGGCGCTGCGCGGCGCCGC
>NZ_JBVVQB010000130.1:0-2170 GCF_055811775.1 Mesorhizobium sp. WSM4844
TGGGTTTAAGCCAGGTAAACTGCCGGTCATTCAGGATTTTTGCGTATAGCTTTTGCTGACCACTGGCTTGGGGCGGTTAACTGTGATCCCCCCCGCGGCCGAAGCGTTTTTCTAACTCGCTGAATCTTTGCGCGGCCGAGCAGTCTTTGGCCTGGTGTCCTTTGGCTCCTCGGGCTTGGTGCCCTTGGCGGCTGCCGGCTTCTTGGCCAGCTTCGCTTTGGGTCCGCTTTCCCCACCACCGTCGATCTCGGCCGCGGCCTGGTCCCAGTGCTGCTGATGCGCGCCGTCGGGCCGGCCGGCCTGCTCCCAGATCGCGTGAGCCCGCCGGCGAATGCGTTCCTGCCTGTTATCAGTCACTGTTGCCTCCTCGGCTCAAATCGGTGAGCGACAACTTCTAGCTGAATTTTCGACCGGCGTCTTGGGGGCTTCGGCCCAGATCGGGTCGGCCAGGGTCTGGTCCACCCAAATCGGACAGGACCGCGACCCCGAGGAGTGCCGCCTTTTTGGTGATCAGCCCCGCCAGATCCGCGTCCGAGCGCTCGGTTCCGGTTTGCTCACGCACGGCTGCAATCAACGCCTTCATCGACAACAGGGCAGAGCCCCGTTCGGCAAGCAGGGCAAGCAGCTTGTCGACGGATGCGGCCACATCGCGTGATTCGACATGCGGCAACATGGAAATGGCTCCTTCCGTCCCGCCACGAAGACGAGCGACAGCCGGCTGCCTGCCGGCGAGCCGCCGCTCTTCCCGCGTCTTCCCGGGAGAGCGGCGGGTGAAGGTCAGTCGATGACCTGCACGATCCTGCGGGTGCCGGGATCGACCAGCACGGTGCGATCGTCGACGACTACGTATCTGTATTCGACGTCGGGAACCTCGTGAAGTTCAACCGTGTCGGGCAACGTGGAACCGACGTTGAGTTCCACGCCCAGGAGGCTGATCGACGCCAGCGGGTGCCTCTCCACATATTGGCGGACGACCGTCTGCTGCTCGGGCGTGATAATCACCTGGTCTGCGGTGGCGACGCCGACACCGGCCAGCAGAGCCAGCCCGGCGGCGGCAGGAACAAGGTGGATTTTCATCGTCTTCTCCTGTCTGGTTTGCGGGCTCTGCTGTCCACAGTCGGGACGACTCAGCCCAAAAGCCAACGTTTGACGAAACCGTCTTGTTCCGTGAGCGGCGACTAATTGATCGCCGCGTTGGCTGGCGGTGGCCCGCGATCTTGGTCGCCCAAGCGCGCGGGCCGATCGGTTTTGCCCGATCAGCAGCGATACCGGAGGGGGATGATACCGACTGCTTCGAAAAGAACATTCAGCGATAACTAATGTTCCGCTCCCTACGGCAAAAAATCCCTGCCGGCGCCGGCACGTCAGGCGCGAGACCGGCAAATGCCCCCAATCTATGGTTTCGGCGGCTGCGCCGGGACCTCGCCGGGCTTGAGCACCGGTGTCCTGCCTTGGTCCGGCGGCGGTGCGGCCACGCCCTGATCGCCGGTCGGCGGCGGCAGCAGCACGCCGTTGCAGGGGTCAAGCGTATCGGTCAGGCTGTTGCTGTCACCGTTGTTGACGGGCGGCTGCTGCTGCTGCTGGCCGTTCTGCGGCTGCGCCTGGCAGTGGCCGGCAGGCGCCCGGTCTTGTGTCTCGTCATCCGTCTGGGCGGCAACCGGCGCCGCCAACGCCAGTGCGCCGAGCAGCGTGATTGGCAGGAATGCGAAAGGTTTCATGTCGAACGCCTCCGCGCGAACGATCGCCTCTTTGCCAAAGCCGGTTGGCGGCGATTGGTTCCCGCCTGCAGCAAGCCGCCCGGCTCCATCGCGCCGGCGCGGCATGTTGGGGAATCGTTAATCAGCGATTGCTACTATAGCGGAATGACCAAGAACCTCGGAAACGCCGAAAGAAGCGCTCCAAAGGAGCCGGCAAGCAACTCCGCCCTGAGCCGGCTGGCGCCGGCCTTGTTCCCCCTGGCGGTCGTCGCGCTTGGCTACCTCATCGGCTGGCAGTTCTTCGGCTTCTAGAAGCGGTCCATATGTGGCATCAGCCGAAGAATGCGGCGGTTCAGAATAAAGCGCTCTGTAGCGATCCTTCGCGCCCCCCTCTGTCCTGCCGGACATCTCCCCCACAAGGAGGGAGATTGGCCTTCATCAATGATTTCGCCAACCACCAACCTTGCAAAAAG
>NZ_JBVVQB010000131.1:0-1466 GCF_055811775.1 Mesorhizobium sp. WSM4844
GGTATGATCATGACGGTGCCATCCGATCCCCGCTGGAGATGAGCGATTTTCGGCGTATGGTGCGACCATCCGGGACAGGGGCACCGGGAGCACGCCAAGTGCGGGCAGGCCGATGTATTCGATGAGCTGCGAGCTCGCGTTAGTAGCTGGCCGCCCCTGCGACCTGCCCGGTTGCGCCGAGAGCGCGGATCCGTAGGTGTCGCGTCGCCCGCCGGCTCCCGACTGTTTGAGGAGAGGGAGCCGATGAGACGTGTGATTGGAATGGACATCCACCGCACCTTTGCGGAGGTGGTGGTTTGGGAAGACGGCCAGCTGCGCCATCACGGGCGGGTCGACATGACCCGCTCGGGGCTGGAAGGGTTCGGCCGCAGTTTGCGACGGACGGATGAGGTTGTCGTCGAGGCTACGGGCAACGCCATGGCGGTGGTGCGGGTTCTGTCGCCCTATGTCGACCCCGGGTGATTGTCGCCAACCCGATGCAGGTGAAGGCGATCGCCCATGCCAGGATCAAGACCGACAAGATCGATGCCGGCGTTCTGGCGCAGCTCCATGCCAGCGGCTTTCTGCCGGAGGTCTGGGTTCCCGATGAGCGGACTGAGCGGTTGCGCCGCCTCGTCGCGCGACGCAACCAGGTCGTGCGGCATCGCACGCGAGTGAAGAACGAGGTGCATGGCATCCTGCAGGCGCACCTCGTGCCGAAGTGCCCGCATGCTGATCTGTTCAACCGTCGGGGTCGCGCCTGCTCGAGCGGCAGGTGGTTCCCGACGACGAGCGGGCCGCTATCGCCCGCCACATCCGCGAGATCGACCGCCTGGCCGAGGATCTGGCTGACCTCGATCGCGACATCGCCCGGGAAGCGGTTGATGATGTGCAAGTCCGGCGGCTTCAGACGATCACCGGCGTCAATGCCATCGTCGCGAGCGGTATCATCGCCGCCGTCGGCGACATCCGGCGGTTCCGCGAGCCGCAGAGGCTGGTGAGCTACTTCGGCCTCAATCCGCGTGTGCGCCAATCCGGTCTTGGCTTGGCGCAATATGGCCGGATCAGCAAACATGGGCGTTCCCATGCCCGCGCCATGCTGGTCGAGGCCGCCTGGGCGGCGGCGAAGGCGCCCGGACCGCTCAGGGCCTTCTTCCTGCGCATCCGCAACAAGCGCGGCCATCAGGTCGCCGCCGTGGCGGTCGCCCGCAAGCTCGCGGTGTTGATCTGGCATCTGCTGACAAAGGAGCAGGACTACTTCTGGGCTCGCCCGGCGCTGGTGGCGGCAAAGCAGAGGCAGCTCGCTCTCAAGGCTGGCGCGCCGGGGGAGCGCGGTGTCGGTCGCCGCGGTTCGGCTTACGCCTACAACGTGAAGGAGTTGCGAAACAGCGAGAAAGCCGCGGCCGAGAATGCCGAGCGTGCCTACGAGCTGATGGTTCGGCATTGGCGGCCACGCGGGCCGAAGCGGCGCACGGACGCCACAAAGG
>NZ_JBVVQB010000131.1:1566-2121 GCF_055811775.1 Mesorhizobium sp. WSM4844
ACCTGAAGCCGAACAAAGAAACGAACAGGAGTCGAAAAAGCCAAAAAGCCGAAATCAGGCTTGTCGATGTCATCCGTACGCCTACACGTGAAGGAGTTGCGAAACAGCGAGAAAGCCGCGGCCGAGATTGCCGAGCGTGCCTACGAGCTGATGGTTCGGCATTGGCGGCCACGCGGGCCGAAGCGGCGCACGGACGCCACAAAGGAGGAACGACTATAAGGCTGCGTGGCGGCACTCTCATCCCCTACACCACTCTTTGCCACGTGGTCGTCCGTGCCGGACAAATATAGCATAGGGAATGTGCCGGCACGACCGCCGTCTCGGTCCGCTCCAGACTGGCGCCGTGCTCGACGCCGTCAAGGCGTGGCCTGGAAACCTCGCAGCCGGCCGTGGCGCCACCGCACCGGCCAGCCTTGACGGCGTCTCGACACGCTCGCACGGGAAATCCTGTGGGCCGGGACGAAGAAACAGGCTCACCTGAAGCCGAACAAAGAAACGAACAGGAGTCGAAAAAGCCAAAAAGCCGAAATCAGGCTTGTCGATGTCATCCGTCGA
>NZ_JBVVQB010000132.1:0-2108 GCF_055811775.1 Mesorhizobium sp. WSM4844
GCCGCCGGCAGCGGCTTCAAGGCAGCCCGCTCGATCTCCTCGAACAGTTCGCGGCGGCTTTGGCCGATATGGCGCATTGGCCGGTTGTTCAACTCCTCGAGCAGTTCGGCGATCGCCGCGTTGAGCTCGGCGATCGAGAAGAAGGATCGATTCCTCAGCCGTGCCAGAATCCAGCGCTCGACGATCAGCACCGCGCCCTCGACCTTGGCCTTGTCGCGCGGCCTGCGGCTGCGGGTCGGCAGGATGGTGGTGTCGTAGTGCTCGGCCATGGCGGCAAAGGTCGCGTTCAGCGTCGGCTCGAACCACTGCGCCTTGACGACACCGGCCTTCAGGTTGTCGCACACGATCGCTCTGGTGACGCCGCCGAAGAAGGCGAGCGCTCGCACCTGGCCCTCGATCCAGTCCGGCAGCTTTTGACTGGAGCTGGCAAAGGCGAAGGTCAGATTGGATGCGCCCAGCACCGCGACAAAAATCTGCGCCGGGTAAATGACGCCGGTCGCCGGATCGATCACCGGCACCGTCTGCCCGGCATAGTCCGTCTGCATCACCGCGCCCGCCGCATGCCGATTGCGGAATGTCGCGCTCGTCCGGCGCTCGAAAGCGGCGAAGTGCTCGCAGAACCAGGTGTAGCCGTAGCCGTCGGGATGGGCGGCGCGATACTCCTGCCACAACAGCGTCAGCGTCACCCCCTTGCGCTTCAGCTCCCTGGCGATCAGCGCAAAGTCCGGTTCGCTCAGGTCTTGCGGCGGACGACCGGCACGGCCAAACAGCAGCCGCTCAAGTGTCGCGTCGTCGTGGCCCGGCGGCAGAGGCCAGCATGACAGCCCGGCCTCCCGCGCCCGTAGCAAATAGGTCGATACTGTCGTCTTGCTGATCTTCAGCCGTTCCGACACTTCACGCACCGAAAGACCCTGCTCATGGGTCAGGCGCAAGATCGCTTGGATGTCCCTCACGCTCGTTCGTCTCGCTTGCTTCCGTCTCGGCATGGCCCCTCTCAACATCATCGTGAGAGGCCAAACTGCCAGAACGGCGCAGCCAAGAACCGACCGCTAAATCCGCTCCCGAAAACTGTCCGGGATTTAGCGGAATCGCTGTCCGCGAATTACTGAAATCACTGTCCGGGATTTAGCGAAAAGGGTGTCCGGGAATTACCGAAACACGCAGGCTGGTTGAGCGTCGGCTCAAACCGCGACGCCTCGGAAGGCGGCCTATGGATTGTCGCAGACGATCGCCTGTTTTCCCGCCGAAAAACTGCATGCCCGGCACTGGCTGTTGATCCAGTCCCGCAGTGTCTGGCTGAAGCTGGCCCGGGCGTAGGTGGAGGACAACGCGCCCCGCACCGCAATTGATGATCTGAGCTGGCACATGAAGCCGGATCGGGATCGACGATGACACGCTGTGCCCGCATAGTCGATCTGCATCACCGCGCCCACCTCGTGGCGATTGCGGAACGTTGCGCTCGAATGGCGATGGAAAGCGCCGAGTTGCAAATATCGTGAAGCCATAACCGCCGAGCGAGGTAGCGTGCTCACAAAGATTGATCGAAACTGCAGTCTTGCTTCAGCCGTTCCGACACTGCACCCCGAGAGGGCCTTTGTCATGGTTCGGGCGCAGGACTGATCGGAGGTCTTTCACTGCCGTTCATCTCGCTTGCTTGTGTCGTAGCACAGACCCTCTCCATTCGATGATAAAGAGCCAAAATGCCAGAACGGCGCTCCCGAGAACCGCCCGCTCCCCCGAAGGCTGTCTTGGATTTGGCGAAATCAAAGTCACGCAATTGCAGAAAGCTGCGGCCAATCGCCGGGGCTCATTCCATCGCGCGAGTGGCCCGCATCGGCCCATTCATGGAGACAGGCGTATCGTATGTCGCGCGGCAGTGGGTCTCCATGGAACCGAGAGCAACGAAATCTACTGTCCTGCTGTTGCTCCTTTGACACCGCGGTTAGCCGAATACTAATCAAAAAAATCAATTCGGTCGGTGCCAGGAATCGCTTCGCGGGGGTTTACCGCTCCGCTGCCCGCTACTGCGCTAATGCTGTCGCGAATGATGGACAGACCACGGCGCAGGTCGGTTTCCGTGATGGTGAGGGCAGTCATGAACTTAAGCA
>NZ_JBVVQB010000133.1:0-2009 GCF_055811775.1 Mesorhizobium sp. WSM4844
GGTCAGCAGTGCGTCGAGCACAACGAGAAGGTTCAGATCAAGGCCTTTGAAACGCATGCCTCATCTGTCCGTAACGTGGTTGCTTGTCATCGCGACCATTGTGGGTGGCTAATTCATTGCAGATTGAGATTTGAGCAGACTTGGGCGTGGCGGCGCTCCGACAAGGATCTGCGACACATATCCAAGGTCGCGCGCAATCTTGCGAATTGCCATCGCCGTGACGACAATCGCCACTCCAACCACACTTGCGAACGCGATTCTGGTCGTGAGATTCCAGAGTTCTCCAAACTGTATCACATCCATGAGGCGAAACACGGCACCTTGGACCAGGTAAAGCAGCAGCGTGCTCTGACCAAGCTCCACCGCGACAAACTGAGCTACTCTAGTTGAATAGACAATTCTCCAGCACCGGAACATAAGCTGCATCGCTACTGCAGAAGCTGCTGCCGAGCCAGTGAACATCAGAAATACTTGTTCAGCCGACTGTTTATCATGAATTAATACGAGATTGTTGTAAGCGTAAGTCTCCTTTCCCCACAAAATAAAGCATATCAAAGCTGTTATTGACAGCAAAACTACAAAAATTGATTTGTCTGCCCAAATGATAATTTTCTGCCATCCAATCGGCTGCGCAAGCAAGAACCCGAGACAATAAAATGGGTAAGTGTATCTTAATGACGGGGCTATTGATAATGTGATGGGCGCGCATGCGACTGCAATTGCAGATGCGCTTATAATCCACATCGATACGCGATTGGAAATCGTAAACAGTCTAATTAGAATGAAAGAGATAAACGCCGCCCATATGAACCAGTATGTTCCAATGAGTTCCTTCGAAAAGTCCAGCAATCCATCAGTTAAGCTTGTCGCAGGAGGGATCATGGCGGACTTTAGTGTCCAAATTAACGCACACCAAAAAAGCATTGGTAGTAGTAACTGCGTTGCTCGATTGCCGACCCCTTGAATGAACGGTTTTCGCAAAATTGCCCCAGAAGAAACATATCCACTTATCGCCATAAAGAGAGGCATATGAAACATGTAGATCGACTTATAATACGGAGACGTCCAGAAATCGTCAGTGCCTCGATAAATTAAATATTGTACTAAGTGCCCAATTATCACTAAAGTAATTAGTATACCTTTGGCGAAATCAAGGCTTAGGTCTCGGTCGTGCGTCTCTGCTGGGCGCGAGCCGCGTCCCTTCGCTCCGACTGTTATTTGATCAAGCATCAGACTCCAGCCCATCTGTTGCGGTTGCTACGGCCGTTTCTGGGCACGGCGAGCACGCCAGTTTCGGTGAAAAGATCGAAGTTTACGCGGATCGGGGCGTGGTATCGAGGGCCGACTGGCTGCAACCGAGCGGACGAAATCCCAGTGCCTGATCGCAAACCTGGAACGCAGTGGCGGTCGCGATCATGTGTGGCGAGGCGATGGCCCGGCACTATGGTCGCCAGGACGTCTCTGCAGAACCTCTCAAGATGATTCCGCAGCGCGTGCCGAATCGTGCCAAAGGCGAATGGAATGCCAAGCTGCTGCTGCACCGGACGCATGACGTGGATAGAATGGCTCATTCCGAGTCTCTCAAGATCCGGATGCACCCTGTACAATCCGAGTTCGCCTACCAAGAAATCAACCTCGCCAACCGTGATGAACGGCGCAGCAGGTCCAAGTAAGCCGCTACGCCGTGCACATAGAGCCGATTGCGCGAACCTCCGGCCTTGCGCCGGCCCAGCTACGACCGCATGAAGGCCCCTGTCGGCCCAGAGGCCTTTCGGAAGAAAGCGGAGAGCTCGACATGATCGGCTACTTGCAAGTCATTTCCCAGCACACGCTACAGAAGCCGTGGCGTGATCGGGTGCATGTCAGGTGCGGTCATCTATGCAGCGCCCTGGAAGTTTGGTAAAATCGATTGTTTAGATCGTGAGCATTCACGCTATGGATAAGTGGAAGCGATGCGCTTCAAAGGCCTTGATCTGAACCTTCTCGTCGTGCTCGACGCACTGCTGACC
>NZ_JBVVQB010000134.1:0-1998 GCF_055811775.1 Mesorhizobium sp. WSM4844
GGTACTCCATCATTATTTCAGTGGGATATTCCTTCGACAGGTTAGCCAAAGCAGACAGCAATCATAGTCCTAAATGACAATCCCTGATCTCTCCGCAAATGTCCCGCCGCGGCCGTGCTTCGGGACAGCTTCAATATTCTGCCACCCAGCCCAGGCTCAACGGCGGCAGATCTTCGAGTTCCCTCCGTGTGGACGCGGCAAACTTGCAGCGATGCCGAGATGAACGAAATTCATGAGCGCGCGTCCAAGACCTCAATCGCTGCGCAGAATCTTTGCTTCGAGCGCGGCTGCCACAAAAGCACGCCGAGCGACTGGTGGATGAGCCTCACCTCGCAACACCTGCAGACAGGCGTCCATTGCTGCCTTGCGCTTCGCGGTCTGACGATGGAGATGCCGCAGCAGGATGTTGGACGCGTCATTGACATCGAACACGACACGCTCCGAACTGTGACGGCTAACTTGAACAACGACTGGCCTTTCAAATCTGCTCGAGCCGGTCATCACTCCCCCTCTACACCCAGCGGCGACAGCCTCGCTCGCATTTATTTCCTTAGCCGAAAGATTCGGCTTCACCCTCGCAGCTAAACTTGGTCGCTGGCGTCCAAGAGATCGTCATGAGCGCTGTCTGGTTCATGTCGGGTGGCGCGGGATTGGCTAGCTCAATCTCGACAATGTCGCCTTGCGCCAGCGTCGCACGGTTTGTGGAAGCCTACGCCTGCACCTTTCCGCTGCCCGCCTTGCACGCAGCGATCCACTGCATGGCGGAGGTTGGGTCTTCCAATATCGCAACTCGCTTTGCAAAGCCGACAAAGGCATTGCTGGCAGCGTCTACCGGTATGTGCCCAGCATATGCATCACAACATGCCCTCAGGGCGGTCTCGTAGGTCAGGTCTCTGCGATCCTCGGGCCACTCATTGAGAAAATCGATAGCGTCCGCAAGACTGGCAATCTCTTGCACGATATAGCTGGTTCGCTTCACGAAAATGGGGCTGCTAAAAGCCTCAGCGTTCATTCGTTCCCCTCCACCTGCTCCATAGCCAATTTGCACAAACCGGGCCGCATCGACGCCCGCCGACCATTGCAGAAATGTGCTGTCAGGGCGATGACGATTCAAGAGGAAGAAGATGCGTGATCTGCATCCTCCGTAAGCAGTTCGGCTGCGCATCACCGCGAAGTCCGGCGAAGCCTGCTCAGGCATCTATCTTCCTTCCTGGCCTGATCTGAGGAGAACATACCCCCGGGTGCCGTCATTCTCTAACGGCGGATGAACACAAATTGAAAGGCCCCGTTTAACTGCCGAGCCACAATATGACCGCCTGCGAAGTGAGGGCCCGCATGAACTCCCCGATGACCGCCGACGCAACCTCGCGGCTTCGTGAGATCTGACTGGCTGACAACTATTTGCCAAGACATTCCTGATGCGGCGGCTATGCACGGAACTGAGCATCTGTTCAGGGCCACGGGTGTGCTATACGCCTTTGATGACTATTGGTTCGATGTTGCGCCGGCGCTGGCTGCCGGAAAAGAGCTTTCCATCCTATGCGTATCTGCCGGGCAGGCAACCGCATCCCGTGCGTGATCCCGCAGGACATAGCTACAATAGCGAAGCCATGCCGTTGGCGGCAGAGGCGTCGCTGGACTCAGACATATTCCTTTGGGGTCTCGACCTCTTCAACCACGGCTATTACTGGGAAGCCCATGAGGCGTGGGAAGGGCTGTGGCAAGTTGCAGACCGAGGCGCTCCGCTTCGGACGCTCTTCAAGGGATTGATCCTGTTATCGGCGGCCGGCGTGAAGATCCGCGAGGGCAAGCAGGCGGCGGCGATGCGTCATGCCGGACGCGCCGCGGCGCTCCTTCGTCGGCTGAACACGGCGGATCATACCTTCGAGCGTGCGCTCGGCATGTCACCGGCAGCGCTCGCCGAATACGCAGAAGCCGCGGCACGGATCCCGGCAGCCTTGCAGGCGACAGCGCTCGGTCAGCCCCAACCCGTGTTTG
>NZ_JBVVQB010000135.1:0-1795 GCF_055811775.1 Mesorhizobium sp. WSM4844
CCAGATTGCCGTCCGGCAGATAACGCGCCAGATCGCCGCTCCGGTACAGCCGGTCGCCCTCCACAAACGGGCTGGCGATGAACCGCTCGGCCGTCAGCTCGGGACGGTTCAGATAGCCACGCGCAACCCCCGCCCCGCCGATATAGAGCTCGCCCACCGCCCCGAACGGCACGGGAGCACCATGGCCGTCCAGAAGATACACCCGCGTGTTCGCAATCGGACGCCCTATCGGGAGCCGGCCAAACGTCTCATCAATCGCGGTAATCTCGCAGACTGTCGCAAAGGTTGTCGTCTCGGTCGGACCGTAGCAGTGCAAGAGATGCTGCGGTCGGCTCCCCCTCAAGACCCGTGCTACTGCCGCCACATCAACCGCATCACCGCCGACCAATAGCAACCGCAAGCTTGCCAGCGCCGGGCCTAAATCATCAGCGCTCTGGCTGAACAACCCGGCTGTCAGATGCAGAACGGTAATGCCATGCTGCTGAACCAGACGGCGCAGCACCTCTGGCTGCAGCACATCAATTTGTGGAATCACAACCAGGCTTGAACCGTGTAGCAGCGGTGCCCACACTTCCAGGGTACTGATATCAAACGCGGGATTGCCCACCCACGCCACACGATCACTCGAGCTGAACTGCGCATAGCCATTGTTGATGACGAGCCGGTTGACCGCACGGTGAGCAACAACAACCCCCTTGGGAAGGCCGGTCGAGCCGGACGTGTACATCACGTAAGCGGCAGCCTCGGCGCTCAATGCCAGGCCAGGATCGGCACTAGACCCTGCTCCGGTCATGAGCGGCTCAATGGCCAGAACAGGGATCGTCACCTCAAGCAGATCATCATCGTCACTCTCGCTAAGCACCAGGCGCGCAGCACAATCGGCCATCAGCCATTCTTGTCGCGCAGATGGAAGAGCGCGATCAATCGGCACATACACTCCGCCCGCCTTCAGGATCGCCAGCTGCGCCAACACGAGGGCGACGGAGCGGTCCAGCACTGTCGCAATGTGATCCCCCGGCCTGACCCCAAGCCCGATCAGATGGTGGGCCAGCCGGTTGGCCCGGGCGTTGAGTTCGCCATAGGAGAGCGCCTCGCCCTCATGAACCAATGCCACCGCCTCGGGCGCCTGGCGCACCTGTTGCTCAAACAGCTCGTGGATGCAAAGATCCGACGGATAGTCCGCGTCCGTCCGGTTCAGCTCCTCCAAAAGGTAGGTCCGCTCCTCGGGCGACAGCAGCTCGATGCGGCCGACCGGCTGCCCGGCATCGGCAACCACAGCGCACAACAGATTCTGCAAATGCTGCGTCATACGGTCGATCTGCTCCGGTGCTAATCGACTTGCATCAAAATGCCATCGAAAGTTCCCATCCTGAGTGCAAACCTCAAACGTCAGCAAATCGCCGCATGGGGCTGACCCAGCACTTTGGCTTGTCGTCAGATCGCCAGCGACAGAACAGCTGTCTGTCGTGATTGTGATGCCAATCGGCCAGGGCTGGTGCGACCGTAGTGCCTCCACACCTCGCAATGTCGGGCAGCGCGCGATAAGATCCCGCGCGAAGCTGCCGTGCTCCGTCAGCCGAGCGAATTCGGCCGCCACCGCCCTGCGCACTTCCTCAAAAGTATGTGCAAGATCAATGGTAACTTTGATTGGCACGACAGAGGCGATAAGCATCTCCACCGCTTTCGAACCGGCTTGCGATCTATCCGATGCAGGCGTGCATCCCAGTTGAAGCTCTGCTTCTCCCGTGATGCGGGCGAGATAGATCAGCCAAGCCGTTACCAAGTATTCCGTGCG
>NZ_JBVVQB010000136.1:0-1744 GCF_055811775.1 Mesorhizobium sp. WSM4844
AATGGTGGCCGGCTTCAAATCGGAACGGTGGCCGGTCTTTGATCGGAATGGCGGCCGGCTTCACGTCGGAATCCGCACAATCAAATAGCCGGCGATGTCGTTGGTCTTCGAAGCAACTTCGCGGACCATCTGCTTTACACTCGCCGGTTTCGAGGAAAAGACACGACACGGTCCGGCAATTGACGTCGGAGACCTCTACGAACATAAAATCCGACAACTTTTTCAGCTTGCCGCGTCTACGAGCCGGAGTCCCTCGCCATCCTAGTCTAGGCCAGCGAGCCTTCGCCCGACTCATCAACTTGGAAGGCCCCGATCTCCCTCCGAGCAACCCGAACGATATTGCGATCATAGCCCACCCCAGAGGAGCCATGGGCAACCTCTGGAGGTACCTGCCGCATCGACCATCGGTTGGAATAAAAGAACTGCTCGGTTCCAAGAAACAGTGGCGACATAGATATCCATGGAACCGTGATCAGTCCCTCCGCCAATAATTTTGAGAGCACGGCACCGCTACCATACGCGCCGACTACGAAAGTGCCGTTGATCTCCTCTTTAATCGCGTGGAAGTAGGCGAGGATGGGGCCATCGATCTGCGTAGCCGGATAGTCCAAATCGACGGCGAAAAAAATCGTACTGCCCTTATCTTTCGGCTGGCCGACGCGCTTTGCGAACCCCATAGCACTCTTTGCATTTGCAGTACCGATCGAGCTCGAGAAATTGGAAATATGGCCGCTGCTGTCCTGGAAAATCGGTAGAATTCCGAAACCGTGCTCAGATAGTAGTTTGGCCTCCACTGGTGTGATGGTTTTCGGCCTCTCGGAACTCGCGTAATACCGAATGACCGTGGTCACCCCCGATCTTCGCAAGAAAGTGAGAAATTTCCGGCCTGCCGCATTGTTGGGGTCAGAACAAGAGCAGTGCGAAATCGTACGCTAAGGGCGAACGGGACATGAACTGATCCGGAGCACGGATGTGCAGCCTCCGATCTCTGTGGATTGGCATCGCCAGGCACCAGTTTTGGTTTCTTCGTCCGCCCGACTCGACAACGCTCCCGGCAGATTGGTCGTGGGGAGTCGGGCGATGGCAAAACGGAAGCTTCTCAAAGTTCATGATCGACAGAAGGTGTTCGATATACCAGCCGACGAGGATAGCCTGAGCCGGCACTATTCATTGTCACCGGCGGATCGGTTGGAGGTTGAGCTGCGGAGGCGTGAGCATAATCGGCTCGGTTTTGCCGTTCAGCTATGTCTGATGCGATACCCTGGCCGAGTGCTGGGAGCAGAAGAGACTCCGCCTCGCGCCATGCTCAGATATGTTGCTGACCAAATCGGCGCCGAGCCAGAAGCGTTTGCGCTCTATGCACGCCGTGAAGAAACCCGTCGCGATCACGCGGCGCGCCTGATGATGTATCTGGATACGAGAAGCGCGACAGCGCACGATCGTCGAGCCGCGCTATTGGCTGCGTATTCCGATGAAGCCGGCCACCGATTCCGATTTGAAGCCGGCCAGTCATTCCGATTTCATTCCGGCCACCATTCCGATTTGAAGGCGGCCAGTTTTCGGTCTGATCCTGGGTCTCGTTGATGTTTGGGTTGGGTTTTGTTTCAGGTCAAGCTTCGGTGTTTTCGGGGACGATCGGCGGGCGCTGTTTTCGCATGCTTTCCCCCGTGAGATCGATGCGATAGGCGTTGTGAACGAGGCGATCCAGGATGGCGTCGGCCAAAGTTGGGTTTGCAATAATCTC
>NZ_JBVVQB010000137.1:0-1695 GCF_055811775.1 Mesorhizobium sp. WSM4844
CGAGTGCATCTGGATCGAGCGTATCATTATCTGCGAGGTGATGACCCGATGAGCCGGAGGGGGCGCGAAGCCTTGGACTTGCTAATTGAGGCAGTTGCCGGCGAGGAGTTCAAGCAGCCGAGCCAAAACGCGGAGGTGCTAATGTTTCCAATTGGGCGCCGCTTCTGAGGCGATCTCAATTGTGGCAACCATGAACACGGTGTGCAAACACCTTCAGAATACTGCTCGTCCGAAGCCTGTCGCTCACAACCATCCGAATTGAGCTGTCCTGGCTGTAGCTTCCATCATCGTCATCGGCGGCAGCTATTTCGGAATGGCCGCCGTCCGGCAGTTCCGCCGCGCCCGCGCTAAGTTCTGGTGATCGACGCCGGGCTGCGGCGGAACCGTTTTGCCATCCATTCGCCTACTTTCCTGTCCCAGGACGGCGGCGATCCGAACGGTCGGGCAGATCGAGTTGGCGGTCGGCGCTGCTTTGTGGGCGGTCCTCGCGGATCACCTGGACGGGTTAGTCGCCAGGAGAACCCGAAACCGTGCCGGACATGGCGAAATTTTGGCGACATCATCTACGGAGCCATCCTTTCCGCGATCGTCCTCGTGCAGCTGAATAGCGCATCTCTCGTCTCCTTCTTCGTTGCGACGGCGCTATTGATTGCCGGCGCCATTCGCCTGAGCTATTCGCGAACTTCGGAAATGTTTCGGCGTGCCGCTGTCCTACGACATTCCCTTGATGGCCGCCCGGGTTCTCGTCCAGCCCATGTCCGCATCGTCTTTCCTGCCGGCCGTGAACATCGTCTTCGCTCTTTTGAGCGTTGCCCACGTCGCCTCGGTTCGCGTGCCATCGCCGAACCGGGCCATGTACCTGGCTATCACGCTCTTCGCGGTGATTGCGTCGTCATCCTCATTCACCGGGGGGCAATTTGATGCCGCGTGGCAGACGGTCTACTGGTGGTTCCGGCGCTTTGTACGGCTGATGCTGTTTCGCACGATCCACAACATCGCCCTGATGGACGACCGCGAGCGGGCCTGGCACAACCTGATCCGGAAAGGCGCTGCGAGGCTCTGAGGGGCAGACCGCTGGCCAGACCCAGTGCCCTATTCGCAAACCACACGGTATCGCTTGCCGGGCTCGCTGACGTTCTTGCAGACAAGCGGCTTGTGCGGCTCATAAGAGGAAAGCGGAGCACTTGCGATCCGCGATGCGCGTCTGTTTGATGTCTTGTGACTTGCCGTACGGCGCGGTTTGAGCCTTTCCGGCTCCTGTGGCGCAACCGGAAACACGCTGTTTTCGATGTGTGGCTGCTGCAGGTGGGGCGGCTCTTTGTCAAAGAATCGCCTGGCATCAAGCGGTCTCGGAATAATCACCGTACCATCATCGCTGCGCGCGCAGCCGCTACCCAACAGTAAAGCCACCCCCACAAAAAAGGCAGAATCCGTTCAAGCATAAGCACCAACCTTTGGCGGGCATATACCCCGGCTTGCGAGTCACTGACAACTGGCGGAATGGGCACGAAGAAGGGGCGGCATTGCTTGCCGCCCTTTCCAAATTGTCGAAATGCGTGGAACTTAGAAGGCCATGCCACCCATGCCGCCGCCGGCCGACTCCTTCTTCGGAGCCTCCGCGATCATGGCTTCGGTGGTGACCAGCAGGCCGGCGACCGAGGCCGCGTCCTGGAGCGCTGTGCGCACGACCTTGAC
>NZ_JBVVQB010000138.1:0-1650 GCF_055811775.1 Mesorhizobium sp. WSM4844
AGCCCCAATGCACGGTCTCCGCTGTTGCTGGCAAATGCCAATGGTCCGTGCGTTCGCGCGCTCTTGCCGTTGGCGGGCGATCCATAGCGGCCTGCAGCATCGGGGCCGGCCGCGCCGCCGCCGACTTGCGGCCGTCCGGTTTGCCGCGCAGCGGATAAGCTTCATCCGTCTGCGACCTGGCGCGCCTCACCTGCCTGGGGCTCATTCCAAACGTCGCGCCGAAAGTGCGGCTGAAATGCGATTGATCGCGAAAGCCCCAGCGCTGTCCGATCGCGGCCACGCTTTCATGTGCATGGTTGGGATCCGCCAGGTCGATGCGGCAATGTTCGAGGCGCTGCTGGCGCACATATTCGGAGAAGCTTTCGCCGCGCCCCTCGAACAGTTTTTGCGCGTAGCGTACGGAAAGCCCTTCCAGTCTCGCGATCAGGGCCAAGGCAAGATCCGGGTCCGACAGACGGGCGTCAATCGTCGCCGCGACGCGCCTGAAATGCGCCGTTTGCACCCCGGTCAGGCTGCCAGCGGGCTCACGTACCTCGCCAAGCAGGGCGCTTGCCACGAGTTCCGTCAAAGCCACTTCGGCGGCTGTCAGATCGGCCGCACCGGAAGTCTCGAGATTGGAGCCCAGCGTTCGCAATCCGGATTTCGCAACCGCAGCGACGACGGTGCTGCCTAGCACCTTCGGCAAGCGGATGCCGCTGCGGCCCAGCCGTGCTTCCAGCGGACCGGCGGCCGCCTGAAGTATGAACGCGCGGAAGTCACTGCGAAAGGTCAAAGACCAGTCGTCGGCCGTGCCCAGCACCATCATGTCGCCGTCGGCGAGATCGAACGCCTGGTGCGGGGCGACAAGTCGCCCGCGCCCAGCAACGATGAGAGCGAAGAGGATCCCGTGGTCCCGGCGCATCGGCACGATGCGCTGGGGCGTGCCAGAGACGTCGGCGAGGCGCGTGGCGGCGTTCGCTGCCCGCAGGTGCATGGTGCCTCTCGGGATCGGCTGGTCGTCGACAGACGCGGAAAGCGAAAACTCCTCAAACCAGTCGAGCCACGCCTTGTCGCGGTGTTCGAGGGGCAGATGGTCGATCGATCGCAGAGCCGCAACCATAAGAGACCTTTCCGGGGCGCGTTACGTCCATCAGGAGACCCGCCCGTCGAGATTCACTTTAGCGCGGCGCCCGCCACAGTCTTTGTGCGCATGCGAACAATCTCTTGACTTTACCCTGTCACCAGACGGAGCTCAAGCTCGCTGATTTCGCCGGCGTTAGCATAAGCCATTGAACTGACCTGAATTTTTTTAGTAGACAACGCGATGCATTGATTTCGCGGCCGGCTGGCTGGATTGCCGACGGCGCGCGTGGTGCATAAAATCGCGCACATTCCTTCCAACAAAAACAAGGGGACTGTTCATGTGCAAAGGCGATGATATCAGCTGTCCGCATTTCGAGCTTCACTACAACAAATTGAAGCAAGATCTAAATGCCGAGCGACGCGGCTTTCTGAAGGGGGGCCTGTTCGCAGCCAGCGGTCTGGCCACGCTGGGCGCTGGTGGCATCTCGCTGGTCACACCCGCACTGGCGCAGGCCACGTCATCGAAGCTGCCTGCACAACGCGCCTATCATTATTTGCCGGCCAACGCCGAGACCGTGCATTGGGGCT
>NZ_JBVVQB010000139.1:0-1575 GCF_055811775.1 Mesorhizobium sp. WSM4844
CTGTGGGACGCGGTCGGCGCGGTCGTCGACCTCTTCACCCCAGCCGAATGTGCCAACTACTTTCAAAGCCGCAGGATATGCACCGGATTAAACAGGACCTGCTCTAGCCGGGTTTATGCACATCGCTGAACGTGTGGCGGCCTGAGGTGTTGATCTGGTCGCCGTCTCGGTTCTTTTTGACAAGCTGGTTGGGCGCCGGCAGTGATCCGTCGTGATGGAAAGCGGGCGTTTGCAGGTTGCGGTCGGCGGGTTCGTTTTCGGGGCATCTGCGCCCCGTCGGCTACGTCACGAGCCTCGGAATGCGGTCGAGGACGATGCGCAGGATGCGCTGGTCGGGACAGGATGTCGGCAGGTGCAGGCGGATTTGGGTTTTCATCTCGACCACGCGCGCGGCGATCTTGATGAGGCGCAGTCGCAGCGTGTCGAATGGGCGACTGCGAAGCACGAGCGCTTCGGCATCGCGGCGCGCAGGCCCCACATTAGCCAGTAGGCGCCGGCATGCAGGAACAACCGGAACTGGTTGGCCGTCGCTCTTGTGCAGGAGGTGCGATCGGCGGCGAGATGCGTCTTCCACGACTTAATGTGGTTTCGGCAGCGCCGCGCCGGCAGTAGACATCCTCGTAGAGCGCCTTGGCCTTGCCACAGGAATGGTTGGTGACGATGACGCGGGGGCCGGCGCCTTGGGCGCCGACCTCGACCCGGGCGATGATGCCTCGACACGGCTCCAGCTGCCGGCGCCGTCAAACAATTCCTTGAACCTGCGGACCTTGTCCGTCTTCGCCGACGCTTCAAAACGCGCCAGCGTGCTGACTTCCAGCTTCGCGAGATGCTTGCGCAAGGTGGTGGTGGGCGCTACGCCGAGAATGAAGTCGACACCGTTGGCGCGGCACCAGTCGATGACCGGCGGACTGCAATAATGGCTGTCCGCCCGGATCAGGACCCGGGTGTTCGGCCAATTGCTTCGGATCGCCCGCATCAGGCGGCGCAGGTGGGGGCGGATTTCTGCCCCACTCGGCCGCTTGGTCGGCCGCAGAACCGCACCGACGAAGCGGCCATCGCCATCGAACACCACCATCGGCTGGAAGCCGTACTCGTCGTGATGGGCATTGGCGAAGCTGCTGGCCGCCATGCACGGCATCAAACGTGTCGTCGATATCCAGCACGAGCCGCTTCGGCACCTACCGGAAGGAGGCGCAGTAAAGATCGACCATCGCCCGACCCATCGCGACCAGCTCCCGCATGCCGGGCAGGTTCTCCAGCCGGCACAGCGTCGGCTGGGAGGCCAGATCGCGACCCGAAGGCAGCGCATCCTGGGCCATCTTGAAGGCCGGATCGCAGCGCAACCGGTTGGCGTCGTTGCCATCCTCATAGCCGGCGGCAATCATCTTCATGCGGAAGCCGATCATATCGGCCAGGCTGTGGACGACCTGGTCCGGGCGGCGCGGATCGTCGATGCAACGCGCCAGACGGTCAGCCACACGCAGCCGTTTCTCCACCTCGGCTAGAGCGCGTCCTGTTTAATCTGGGTCGTATCCAGCTGCCTTGAAGTAGTTGGCGCATTCGGCTGGGGTGAAG
>NZ_JBVVQB010000140.1:0-1574 GCF_055811775.1 Mesorhizobium sp. WSM4844
GGCCACGTCATCGAAGCTGCCTGCACAACGCGCCTATCATTATTTGCCGGCCAACGCCGAGACCGTGCATTGGGGCTTTTTCAGCCGCTCGCTGCCGCCGGTGTTGCGCGTCGATTCGGGCGACTCAGTCACCGTTGAGACACTCACTCAGCACGCGGGCGACGACTGGCAGCGGATGGTGGCGGGTGACAGCGGGGCTGAAAGCGTGTTCGATTGGTCACCCGAACACAAGCGCGTCGACCGTCGCGGGGCCGGTCCGGCAAACGCTTCCATCTTCGGGCGCGGCGCTGGCGAGGGGTTCGGCGTTCACATCATGACTGGCCCGATCTATGTGCGCGGCGCCGAGCCCGGCGACGTGCTCGAGATCGAGTTCGTCGAAATTCGGCCACGGCCGAGCGCTGCCTTTCCCGGCAAGGCCTTCGCATCGAACGTATCGGCGTGGTGGGGGTATCAGTATCACGACCTTCTGGACCGGGATGCCAAACGCGAAACGGTGACTATCTTCGAGATCGACATGCGGTGCCCGGCCGCAGCGCGGCCGCTGTACAGCTACGAATGGCAGCCGCAGACTGACCCCTTCGGCGTTGTCCATGCGACGATCGACTATCCTGGCATACCCGTCGACCACAGCAAGGTTTCGCATCGCGACTTGAGTGGTAGCGGCGTGCGCATACCGGCGCGCCTGCACTTCGGGTGCATCGCGGTGGCTCCGCGCGAGGCCGACCTGGTCGATTCCATCCCGCCGGGCTATTTCGGCGGCAATATCGACAATTGGAGGATCGGAGCCGGCGCGAAGCTTTATTTGCCCGTTGCGGTTCAGGGCGCACTGCTCTCGCTCGGCGATGGACATTTCGCGCAGGCGGACGGCGAGATCAACGGCACGGGTCTTGAGTGTTCGCTGACCGGCGACATCATCATCAAGCTGCACAAGGCGGGCGAAGGGTGTCCGGCTTTCCTGCGCGGTCTCGACTCGCCGCTCATCGAAACCGAGCACAGCTGGGTGATACAGAGTTTTAGCCATCCCAACTACCTCAGGGACCTCGGCAGCAACGCGCAGTCGGACGTCTACAAGACATCCACCATCGAGTTGGCGCTGCGCAACGCCTTCCGCCAGACGCGCCGATTCATCATGCAGACATACGATCTCACGGAGGACGAGGTGTTGAGCATCATGTCGCTTGCCGCCGACTTCGGCATTACGCAAGTCGCCGACGGAAATTTCGGCGTGCACGCCACGATCACCAAGGCCGTGTTCGGCGAGCGACAGCACAGCCAGCGTACCGCTCGCCCCTGACCACCCATGATCAGAGATCACGCAGCGGTTTCATTGATGGCCCTCACAACTCCGTAGCGTGCTCTTTTAGTGTCACCTCAAGCGCCTGGCTTAGCGGCACCGCCTTGGAGAATAGGAAGCCCTGAGCAGTTCTGCAGCCAAGCTTGTACAGAATTTGCCGGTCCGCCTCTGTTTCGACGCCCTCGGCCATGACATCGATCCCCAGCGCCCGACCAAGATCGATCACCGTTTTGACAAGCAGCCGGTCCTCCCGAGACTTGGCCAAGCCGCGAATGAAGCC
>NZ_JBVVQB010000141.1:0-1572 GCF_055811775.1 Mesorhizobium sp. WSM4844
GTCAAGGTCGTGCGCACAGCGCTCCAGGACGCGGCCTCGGTCGCCGGCCTGCTGGTCACCACCGAAGCCATGATCGCTGAGGCTCCGAAGAAGGAGTCGGCTGGCGGCGGCATGCCGGCCGGCATGCCCGGCGGCGGCATGGGTGGCATGGGCGGCATGGGCGGTATGGGCGGTATGGATTTCTAAGGTCCACGCACCTCAACAATCTCCATGGGCGGCAGCGATGCCGCCCTTTTCTCTGACGCGGAGCCAAGCCGGATGCCACATCCACAGGGCTACATACGGTGGCACGTTCACGGCGGACACCAATGACTGACTTCATTCTGTTCGCCATAGTCGGCTTCCTCGCCCAGGCGGTTGACGGCGCGTTAGGCATGGCCTATGGCGCGATCTCCTCCACCGTGCTGCTCTCCTTCGGTGTTCCGCCGGCGCAGGCTTCGGCCGCGGTACACGCGGCGGAAGTGTTCACCACGGCCGCTTCCGGCACGGCGCACCACTACCACCGCAATATCGACTGGAAGCTGTTCTGGCGGCTTGCTCCTTTCGGCATTCTCGGCGGCTGCCTCGGCGCCTTCGTGCTGACCTCGTTCGACGGCGACATGGTGAAGCCCTACGTCACGACCTATCTCGCTGTGATCGGGCTCTGGCTGTTCCTCCGCTCGTTCCGCAAGATCCCCAGCAATCCGGTTCCTACCCGTCTTGTGGCGCCGCTGGGCACTGTCGGCGGCTTCCTCGACGCTGCAGGTGGCGGCGGATGGGGCCCGATGGTCGTGACCGGATTGCTCGGCGCCGGCGCGCCGCCACGCTACGTGATCGGCACTGTCAATGCGGCCGAGTTCCTGATCACGCTAGCGGTGTCCGTCACCTTCATCGTCGCGCTCGTCAGTGGGCACTGGCAGGAAGCGGGGGCGCTGTCGACACATGCAAGCTCGGTGCTGGGGCTGATCGTGGGCGGCATAGTCGCCGCTCCGCTTGCCGGATGGGTGCTCAAGGCGATTGCCGAGCGGACGCTTTTGCGGCTCGTCGGCTGCCTGATCATGCTGCTCGCTTTGTTCCAGACCGCCCAACAACTGGGATTCGTCTGACCTGAGCAAGCAGACTACCCTTCTAAGCCTTCGCTTTACTTCCGGACATCATGATCGGCGTAACCGAAGTGAATCGCGGACTGGAGGCGACTTGCCACCCTGGAAAACCTAACCTGCGCCACAAACAGCGTATGGCACGCCAGTGATCAACGCGTTTCCCATTTCCGCCTCGCCCGGCCCATCGGTCCTTTTACGCTCTGCTCGATGCAGTGACTGCTCTGCTCGATGCAGTGACTGATGACGGCGGCGATCAACATTGCTTCGCGTGCTCTTTTAGTGCCAATTCAAGCGCTTGGCTTAAAGGCACCGCCTTGGAGAATAGGAAGCCCTGAGCGGTTCTGCAGCCGAGCTTGTACAGAATTTGCCGGTCCGCCTCTGTTTCGACGCCCTCGGCCATGACATCGATCCCGAGCGCCCGACCAAGATCGATCACCGTTTTGACAAGCAGCCGGTCCTCCCGAGACTTGGCCAAGCCGCGAATGAAGCC
>NZ_JBVVQB010000142.1:0-1494 GCF_055811775.1 Mesorhizobium sp. WSM4844
GGATGAGGGGCAGCGCCAACCGAACGCATTTGGGAGGAAGCACCATGTCCGAAACCATCATCTCAGCCGACATCGTCGACAAGGACAATCTCGCGCGCGCGGCCGAGCTCAAGCGCGATTACGATGCGCTCGGCGAACGCCTCGACCGCCGCGGCATCGCCGTCGACGCCATCCGCGGCAAGATCGAAAAATTCGCCGTGGCGATCCCGTCCTGGGGCGTCGGCACCGGTGGCACCCGCTTTGCCCGCTTTCCCGGCGCCGGCGAGCCGCGCGATATCTTCGACAAGATCGAGGACTGCGCCGTCATCCGGCAGTTGACGCAGGCGACACCCACCGTCTCGCTGCACATTCCGTGGGACACGGCCGACCCGAACCGGCTGAAACAGGCGGCCTCGCGCTTCGACCTCGGCTTCGACGCCATGAACTCCAATACCTTCTCCGACGCCAGTGATCAAAAACTGTCCTACAAGTTCGGCTCGCTGTCGCATGCCGACGCCGGCACCCGCCGGCAGGCGGTCGAGCACAATCTCGAATGCATCGAGATCGGCAAGAAGCTGGGCTCCAAGGCGCTGACGGTGTGGATCGGCGACGGCTCGAATTTCCCCGGCCAGGTCAATTTCGCCAAGGCGTTCGAGCGTTATCTCGACGCAATGAAGGAGATCTACGCCGGGCTGCCTGACGACTGGAAACTGTTCACCGAGCACAAAATGTACGAGCCGGCCTTCTATTCGACGGTCGTGCAGGATTGGGGCACCAACTACATCATCGCCAAAGAGCTCGGCGACAAGGCCTTTTGCTTGGTCGACCTCGGCCATCATGCGCCCAACGTCAATATCGAGATGATCGTGTCGCGGCTGATCCAGTTCAAGAAACTCGGCGGCTTCCATTTCAACGATTCGAAATATGGCGACGACGATCTCGATGCCGGCTCGATCGATCCCTACCGGCTGTTCCTCGTCTTTAACGAGCTGGTCGATGCCGAGCTTGCCGGTGCCGAAGGTTTTGATCCGGCTCACATGCTCGACCAGAGCCACAATGTCACCGACCCGATCGAAAGCCTGATGCTGTCGGCGGTCGAGGTGCAGCGCGCCTATGCGCAGGCGCTGCTGGTCGATCGCCAGGCGCTGGAAGGCTATCAGGATGCCAACGACGCGCTGATGGCGACGCAGACGCTGAAGTCCGCCTATCGCACCGATGTCGAGCCGATCCTCGCCATGGCGCGGCTGAATACGGGCGGCGCCATCGATCCGGTCGCCACCTATCGCGCCGCCGGCTACCGTGCCAAGGTCGCGGCGGAACGGCCGGCGGTTGCCGGCGGCGGCGGTGGGATTGTTTGATGTCGGCCGGCACGAAGCAAGAACAAAATGGCTGAAGCGTAAAACATGGAGCTTGCCATCAACGCTGCGACGCTGCGAGGTAACGGCATGGATCCTAGGGTCTCCGCGACGTCGCTTCGCTCCTGCTCCGCCCTAGGATGACGAAGGGAGTATCGTT
>NZ_JBVVQB010000143.1:0-1432 GCF_055811775.1 Mesorhizobium sp. WSM4844
TCTGTTCACCAGCGCCTGCGGATGGGCAGTAAGCTCTCCCTTTGCCAAGCCAGTTAAAAGCTCGCGGAAGCCCTCGATCGCGGCTTCATAACATTTAAGGTTCAGGGTCAAAGCCGTATCGGCCGGCGCAATCAGCACTTGGAGCTGAACCACGACGTCACCCGTATCAACACCATCATCGATCCGATGCCACGTGATGGCATATTCGGTCTCCTGCGCCAGCAGCGCCCAGGACGTCGCGTGCGTTCCCGCATATCGTGGCAACGGACCGTCGTGGTAATTGAAAGCACCTTGACGCACTTGCCCAAACACGTCCGGTGGCAATATGAACGGATTGGCAACGGAGAAAATCCAATCTACCGGTTCGGCCCGCAAAAAAGACGAGAGCTCTTCAACGCTCCCTACACTCGGGATCTTGGCGCGAGTCGCCCAATCCGCGAATACGGTATCGCCACACAGGGCCGCACCAATGACGTGGCCCATCTCCATTGCCAGCTGAGCGCACCTAACTGCGACCGTACCACTGCCAACAAAGACGCTGGAGGAGATTGATTGCGCTGCAGGTTGCCCATCCCGATCGCCTGGTTGGCAGGCACCTGCGTGCGTCGAAGGAGAACGATGTGCCCTCTTCATCACTCAGCCAATCAACCGAGTACGCTGGGCAGTTCCCGCCCTAACCGCCGCGCCGTAGCGGCCTAAACCCGTCACACTGGTTCGGATCTGCTCGGGGGCAGCCGCCTTGATTGCCAATCGAACCCGGCAGTCTTGAAAGCTATCCAACGCACACGGAACCGGCCCCCATAACGTACTCGGCAACGCTCCACTTGGGAGAACCGGACTCAACAGGGCTGCGTCAACGGCGCTAAGTTGGACCAATTGTGTAATTCGCATCAGCAGTTTTGGCGGAAAACCATCTTGGCGCAACAGATTAATTTACCGTACTGCTGCAAACAGCGTGCCAGCCAAGATACTGGGGGCGAGCTTCGCTTAAAAGCGGCCACCAACCGCTTCGCGCACCCAAGCGCAACACTTCCACCTCCAGTCGGCTTTCGGCCATCGGATCGATGTCAGCTTCAGGACATAGACTTGTCTTCAACCGGACGCGACTGCCTCTGAGATCCCCGCCTGCGCCCGAACCGGAAAATTGTCTGCGTGTTCCGATGAAGCCGGCCACCGATTCCGATTTGAAGCCGGCCAGTCATTCCGATTTCATTCCGGCCGCCATTCCGATTTGAAGGCGGCCATTTTCGGACTGATCCTGGGTCTCGTTGATGTTTGGGTTGGGTTTTGTTTCAGGTCAAGCTTCGGTGTTTTCGGGGACGATTGGCGGGCGCTGTTTTCGCATGCTTTCACCGGTGAGATCGATGCGATAGGCGTTGTGAACGAGGCGATCCAGGATGGCGTCGGCCAAAGTTGGGTTTGCAATAATCTC
>NZ_JBVVQB010000144.1:0-1408 GCF_055811775.1 Mesorhizobium sp. WSM4844
GTGGGGGAGATGTCCGGCAGGACAGAGGGGGGCGCTGTCCCTCCGCTATCAAAGGTTCTGCACCGCAGCAGCGTTTTTGATCCTCCCTGACCCAGAGCGCATCCTTCAATTCGGATGAGCCTATGGATCAACCGTTTGGTTTTGCTAGCCGGGTTGAACCGCATTACAGCGGTCCCGTACAAAACCCCTCACCGAGCACGCGGCAGCCTTTCAAAAATGCACAGCATCAAGCGGTTCATCCCCGCCTCCTTTGTCGTCCTGTGGGCGACCGGCTTCATCGGCGCGCGTTATGCCATGCCGTGGGCCGAGCCTTTCACCTTCCTGGCCGCTCGTTTCGTGCTGGCCGCCGTGCTGTTGGCCGCCTTGATGGCAGCACTCGGCTCCAGGCGAGCGACGCGCAAGGAGGCGTTTCACGCGACCGGCGCCGGCATCCTGATGCATGGCGTCTATCTCGGCGGCGTGTTCTGGGCCATCCACAGGGGCATGCCGGCCGGGTTATCGGCCTTGATCGTCGGGCTGCAGCCGCTGATCACCGCAGTGATGGCCGGCCGATTTCTCGGCGAGGCGATCCTGCCGCGCCATTGGGTCGGCCTCATTGTCGGACTTGCCGGCGTGGTCATCGTGCTTTGGCCGAAGCTCGGAACGCTCGGCGGCGGCGTGACGGCCGAGACGCTGGCCGCCTCGCTTGTCTCGGTGCTTGGCATGAGCGCCGGCACGATCTGGCAGAAGCGCTTCGCCTCCGGCGGCGATCTCGTGGCGGCCACCACTTGGCAATATGTCGGCGGTGCATCGGTGATGGCTTTGGCCTCGCTCGCTTTCGAGACGCGAACCGTCATCGTCAATGGCGAGTTGATCTTCGCCATGGCATGGCTGGTGCTGGTGCTGTCGATCGGCGCCATCTTCCTGTTGATGGTAATGATCCGCGACGGCGAGATGTCGAAAGTCGCTTCGCTGTTCTATCTGGTCCCGGCCGTCACCGCGGTCATCGCCTGGCTGTTGTTCGGCGAACAGTTGAACCTGGTCCAGATCGTCGGCATGGCGATCGCGACGTTCGGCGTCGGGCTGGCAACCGCTCGGCCAACCAAAGCATGATCCCAAAAAGTGGGAACCGGTTTCGGAAAAGATCATGCTCAAAACAAGAATCAGCCAACTCGCGCGCGTGCCTCCAGATAGCGGCTGATCGCGGCATTGAGTTCACCGCCGAGAATGAAGATCGCCGAGACCATATAGAGGAAGACGACCGCGACCATGATCGAGGCAAGGCCGGCATAGGTCGTCACATAGGACGAGAAACGGTCTAGATAGGCGGCGAAGATGGTCGACCCGATTAGCCAGGCAATCAGCGTGAAGATGATGCCCGGTATGATCGAGACGAAGCGGCGCTTGCCCGCAGGCAGCCAGTAATGCA
>NZ_JBVVQB010000145.1:0-1365 GCF_055811775.1 Mesorhizobium sp. WSM4844
GCGCACCTAACTGCGACCGTACCATTGCCAACAAAGACGCTGGAGGAGATTGATCGCGCTGCAGGTTGTGGCCTATCCCGATCGCCTGGTTCGCAAGCGCTTGCGCGCTCCGGTGAAGAGTGACGTGCCATCTTCATCCCTCGGCCAGTCCATCCACTAAGCTGGGCAGTTCCCTCCCCAACCGCCGCGCCACATAGCGGCCTAAACCTGTCACACTGGTTCGGATTTGCTCGGGAGTAACCGCGCTGAATGCTAATCGAATCCGGCAGTCTTGAGAGTTATCCAACGCAAAGAAGCTCATCGGCATAACAATGACATTGTAACACCTTGCACACTCGTCCACGCTGTCCGCGCCAAATCTGAAAGGAAGATCAAGAGACAGGAAGAAGCCGCCAGAGGGTCGATTCCATCGAATCTGCTCCGGGAAAGGCGAAAACACACTGTCCAGCTGACGCAACATGACGTCGCGATTTGAACGATAGCAATCCAGCGCGGGGCGAATCCAGCCACGCAAGCTTGCTGCCTGCTCGATCAAGAGCCCCGCTACAATCGCTTGTGTAATATGGCTTGTATTGAGGGTAATGAAACTCTTGAGCTGGACCAGGTTTTCCCAAAGTGCCCGGCAAGCGCGCGCGTCTCCAAATAATGTATCGGGCAGTATCGCAGCTCCCACGCGGAGAGCTGGGCTCAAGGTCTTGGAGAATGTGGACAGGTAAATAACACTTCCCGCCTCATCCAAAGCGGCCATCGAAGGGATCTCATCACCTTCATACCGAAATAGCCGATATGGATTGTCCTCCAGAACGATGATCCGATTTCTTGCGCACACTTGAAGGATATCGCATCGTGAGGCCTTGTCGAGGACGCGCCCGGTCGGATTGTCAAAATCGGGAATGAGGTATAGAGCGCGGGCCCTCCGACCATTCCGGCGCAATTGTAGGACGGCGAGTTCGACTGCCTCTGCAACGCAAGGCACTGAGTTGCACAATGCTGCAACGGCGACCCTTGCGGCCTTAGCTGCACCGGTCGCACCAATATACGTGGGATTGCAGACTAGGAGCACATCCGCAGCTTCAGGGCACAGCGCCGGGAGGCAGAGTGCGAGCGCTTCCTGGCATCCTGAGGTGATCAGTACGCGATCCGCCCTCGCGGGAACCCCCTCATCAGACCGGACCTGTTGCGCAACGAGCTCGCCGATAATCCCGGCGGTTCGTCCATACTGCAGCAAGTGCGACAATAATTGCCCGCCCCCGTGACCGCCAGCTGAATAGCGTTCATATACCACTAGCGCATTCAACAGCACCTGGGGGTCGAGCTTGTCGAAGAACCGCTCACTCGGCCTGCCAGACGCCAGCGAGACTGCCG
>NZ_JBVVQB010000146.1:0-1270 GCF_055811775.1 Mesorhizobium sp. WSM4844
AGCGCCCGACCAAGATCGATCACCGTTTTGACAAGCAGCCGGTCCTCCCGAGACTTGGCCAAGCCGCGAATGAAGCCTTGGTCTATTTTCACCTTGCGTATCCGGCTGTCCTTGAGCGACGCCAACGTGGAAAAGCCGGTGCCGAAGTCATCGAGCGCGATGGAAATGCCGGCATGTGAAAGCCGTCCGAGCTTTTCATCCAGTCTTTCCGGGTCCACTGGAGATTCTTCGGTAATCTCGATTTCGAACATGGTTGTCGGGAGGTCTTTTGCCGCCAGACCATTCAGAACCATGTCGTCGATATCGCCGGCTTCCAATTCGCGCGGTGAAACATTCATTGCCACACGAACATCTCGACGGTCAGCTTTCACCAAGCCGTCGATAAGAGCACAACAGTCGGAGAATACCGTTTGCGTTAACAGTTGAAGCATTCCGGTTTCGCGTGCGGCTGTCATGATTTCGGGTGGAGAGATGGAACCATGGATCGGATGGGACCACCTCAGCAAGGCTTCAAAACCGATCACGGCCTCGGTATCGAGTCTCACGATGGGCTGGAACCAAGGTGCCACCCTTCTCGCCTCTATCGCTGAATGAAGGTCGCGTTCGATGGACTGGCGACGTTGCAATTCCCTGTCGAGTTCGGCATCGAACAGGCGAAATTCGTTCCTGCCACGACGCTTGGCCGTGTAGAGGGCGACATCCGCCCGCAGCAACATTTCCGTCAGCCCCGGCCTTTCAGCCAGGTATATTCCGATCGATGCACCGATCCGGACGGACGCGACCTCACGATAGGGGCTGGCGACTTTGGCTATGATATTGGATGCGAGGGTACTGGGAGAAAGCGAACTCCTGAGTGAGGGAAAAAACAGCACGAACTCATCGCCGCCGATACGGGCGAGCGTTGAGCCTGCCGGCGCTGCCTGCTCTATGCGGCGGGCGATCATGATGAGCAGTTCATCACCGGTCCTGTGACCGTAGGTATCGTTGACAGATTTGAAGCCGTCCAGATCAATCAGCATTGCAACGAACGGGCCGTCCGCATTCTCGAACTGATTGATCGCGTGTTCGAGGCCCCGTCTGTTGAGAAGGGCCGTTAGGTGGTCCTCCCTGGAATTGCGCTCCATTTCCGCCGCAAGCCGCTCCGCCTCATGTCTCAGGCGGCTTGCTTCGCGGAAGCGGGCTTGCCCTACAAACGAGCCTCGAACCAAGCCGCCCACGAAG
Source organism: Mesorhizobium sp. WSM4844 (assembly GCF_055811775.1). NCBI lineage: Bacteria > Pseudomonadati > Pseudomonadota > Alphaproteobacteria > Hyphomicrobiales > Phyllobacteriaceae > Mesorhizobium > Mesorhizobium sp. WSM4844. The sequence continues at coordinate 1,222 of NZ_JBVVQB010000146.1, forward strand.
AGCAGAACGGCAAAGGCCAGAATGTAATCTTCAAAGTTGCCTTTCGCCA
>NZ_JBVVQB010000147.1:0-1254 GCF_055811775.1 Mesorhizobium sp. WSM4844
TGGCGAGGCGCTCGGCCTGACGGCGCAGGTGGTGGAGCCCGTGTCTGCGGATCGGGTCTGCGGCTACATGCAGCAGGCGCTCGAAGCGCTGTCGGAGGCATTGGAGCAGGCTCCCGACAGGCCGGTGCGCGCGCTCGACATTCTTCCGCCCGACGAGCGCACCTCTCTGCTGGAGGAGCTGAACCGGACGGCGGCGGCCTATCCGTCGGATCTTTGCATCCACGAGCTGTTCGAGCAACAGGTGCGCCGGACGCCCGAGGCGGTGGCATTGGTGCATGAGGGCGAGGCGCTGACCTATGGCGAACTCAATGCCCGGGCCAACCGGCTGGCCCATCATCTGATCGCCCTTGGGGTCAAGCCGGATCAGCCGGTGGCGATCTGCCTGGAACGCAGCCCGGCGATGGTGGTGGGGCTGCTGGCGATCCTCAAGGCGGGCGGCGCCTATGTGCCGCTCGATCCGGCCTATCCCAGCGCGCGGCTCAACCAGGTGCTCGAGGATGCCGCCCCCAAGCTGCTGCTGGCCGATACGGCCGGACGCGCCGCACTCGGCGCCCAGGCCCCTGCTCAAGTGAGCTTGGTCGACCTCGCCACCGCCACGCCGGGCTGGGCCGAACTGCCGGCCTCGAACCCGGACCCGCGCGCGCTTGGCCTCACATCCCGCCATCTCGCCTATGTGATCTACACCTCAGGCTCAACTGGAACGCCCAAAGGGGCAGAGAATGAGCATCGGGCTATTATCAATCGCCTGATCTGGATGCAGAAAGCCTACGCTCTCGATGCGACTGATGTCGTCTTGCAGAAGACGCCATTTGGCTTCGATGTCTCGGCCTGGGAGTTCTTCTGGACGTTGCTTGAAGGGGCGGCCCTGGTGCTGGCGCCCCCGGCTGCACACAAAGACCCCGATGCACTTGTAAACTTGATAATCAACCAAGGCATCACCACTGCACACTTTGTACCATCCATGCTGGTCAGCTTTATGGACACGAAGGGTGTTGATCGCTGCACATCGCTGCAGCGTCTGGTGTGTAGTGGTGAGGCACTTGCTGCCTCCCTTGCGCACAAGGTTGGGCGCGTATTGCCCTGGACTGGCCTGCACAATCTATATGGTCCCACGGAAGCAGCTATCGACGTGACGGCCTGGAATTGCCCGGCTGATTTTGACGGGTCAGTTGTCCCGATCGGGCGTCCGATAGCGAACACGCGGTTGTATCTGCTGGACGGTCATGGTGCGCCCGTGCCGTTCGGGGCGGTGGG
>NZ_JBVVQB010000148.1:0-1215 GCF_055811775.1 Mesorhizobium sp. WSM4844
GGGCGGCGCCTATGTGCCGCTCGATCCGGCCTATCCGGGCCCACGGCTCAACCAGGTGCTCGCCGATGCCGCGCCGCAGCTGCTGCTTTGCGATGCGGCCGGCCGCGCCGCGCTCGGCCCTGAGGCGCTGGCCGATGTGAGCGTGGTCGATCTGGAGACGGCCACCCCGGCCTGGGCCGAACTGCCCGCCTGCGATCCCGACCCGCGCGCGCTGGGGCTCACCCCCCGCCATCTCGCCTATGTGATCTACACCTCCGGCTCCACCGGGACGCCCAAGGGCGTCATGGTCGAGCATGGAAGTCTGGTGAACTATCTGCACTGGTCGGATCGCAGCCATTACCAAGGAGCCGGGAACGGCTCGCTGATGCTGCTGTCGTTTAGCTTTGACGGCAGTATCACGACCTTGTTTGGGCCTTTGCTGGCGGGTACCAAGCTCCGCATTCTAAAACAGACTGTCCCAACAGATTGGCTTGCTGCCCTTGGAGAGGGTGAGGTCCATCATCTGATCAAGTTGACGCCTTCGCACCTGAGCATGCTGAACAAGCGGCTTGAAGCCCACAATGGGCTGGCTCCGGCCAGAGCGCTCATGGTCGGGGGCGAGGCCTTAATCCCGGCAGATATGCAATTTTGGCAAGAGCGTTTTCCGAGCATGCGTCTGATCAATCAATTTGGTCCGACGGAAGCGACGGTTGGATGTGCCACATTTGAGATATCCGACGCTGTCGGGGGGCTGGCCTCGATTCCCATCGGGCGTCCGATTGCCAACGCGCGGATCTACCTGCTGGACGCTCATGGTGCTCCTGTGCCGTTCGGGGCGGTGGGCGAGCTTTACATTGGCGGTGCGGGGGTTGCGCGTGGCTACCTGAACCGGCCGGAGCTGACGGCGGAGCGGTTCATCGCCAGCCCGTTTGTTGAGGGCGACCGGCTGTACCGGAGCGGCGACCTGGCGCGTTATCTGCCGGACGGCAATCTGGAGTTTTTGGGCCGCAACGACGAGCAGGTGAAGATCCGCGGCTTCCGGATCGAGCCGGGCGAGATCGCGGCGCGGCTTTGCGAGCATGCCTGGGTGCGCGATGCGGTGGTGGTGGCGCGCGCCGATCGAACCGGCGACCAGCGGCTCGTCGCCTATGTGGTGGCCAAGCCGGCGGCCGGATCGGAGGGCGCCGATGGCGGCGCGCTTGCCGGCGCCTTGCGCGCGCATCTGGCTAGCCTGCT
>NZ_JBVVQB010000149.1:0-1201 GCF_055811775.1 Mesorhizobium sp. WSM4844
GAGGGCTTTGCACGGGGGCCGAAGTTTGACGCAGATGGCGCATGGGGCGTTTTTTGAAACGCAATCAGGCCACATTGGCCCGGTTGCAGGGCATTTTTGCCCGCCTCGGGGGCCCAATTGGCCCCCCCTCGGCGGATTTTGGGCAGACTCCGCCCCCTCATGCCGGCTTCCTCACCGGGAAGAGGACGGCGGCCGCCCGTTGCAGATTGTAGGCGCAGCCGGCAAGCACGCACTGCGTCCGGTTGGTCGCCAGGTTGAAGAAGCGCAGCCGCCGCATGCCGTAGCGCTGCTTGAACACCGCAAACGGCCGCTCCACCGCCGCCCGCACCTTGGAGATCAGGCGGTTGCGCTGCTTCTGGCGCGGCGTCAGCGGATGGTGCTTGTTGGGCCGATGCATCAACCGGTCCTTGATGCCGGCCTGCTTGAGCCGGGCATGCCGGGCATGGGTGTAATAGGCCTGGTCGCCATAGGCCGCCGCCTCGTCGCCGCAGATCAGCCTGTCGGCCGGCTCGGTGTCGGTGATCGAAGCATCGGTGAAGTGCATCCGCCGGATCAGCGTGTGAGTCTCGTCGACGCCGTTGTGCACCTTATAGCCGAACGTGGACTTTTTGCCCTTGCGTCCCCAACGCGCATCGGGGTCGGCCGATGGCCGCGCCGACGTCTCCTCACCCTTCTTCGGCTTCGCCGGTGGGCGGGCGGCGGCCCGCATGAACGATGCATCAATCAGCGTGCCGCGCTTGAGGATCAGGCCCTTCTGCTCAAACTGCCGGGTGATCTCTTCGAACACCCGATCAATCAGCCCGTCGCGCTTCAGCTCTTCGCGGAAGCGCCACAGCGTCGAATGGTCCGGCGTGCGGTCCGACAGGCTGAAGCCGGCAAAGCGGCGGAACGACAGCCGGTCGCGCAGTTGCATCTCAAGGGCGGGGTCGCTGAGATTGTTCCACACGCCCAAAAACAGACAGCGCAGCAATGTCTCGGCTGGATAGCTGGTGTTGCCCTTGCCCGGCCCGCTGCGCTGACCAAGAAGTGCCCGGATCGGCATCCAGTCGATGACGGTCGCAATCTGGTCGAGCTGCGTCGTATCCGACCACGCCAGCCCGTCCGCCAGACTCAGTTGACCAAGAACACGATCGACCATCCAAATCATCTCCCTCTCTTCCTTGCCCACGGAATCACCAATCCGATTCTGTGCAAAGCCCTC
>NZ_JBVVQB010000150.1:0-1188 GCF_055811775.1 Mesorhizobium sp. WSM4844
TCAAGACTGTGTCGGCCAATTTTTCAGCCACCATAATCGTCGGAATGTTTGTGTTCGCCCGAGGGCAAAATGGCATGACCGAAGCGTCGGCGATCCTCAAACCCGAAATACCATGAACGCGTCCCGACGGATCGGTCACAGCGCCAGGATCCGCGGCTGTCCCCATCCTGCAGGTCGACGTCGGATGCCAACTTGGGATGACGTTCTGGCGAATATACCGATCCAAATGTTCCTCGTCATTGATGAGATCGGAAATGCTATCCCCATCCGTTATGACGCGCCTAATCAACCCACGGCGCAGCCGCGGCGACGCGTCCATGAGCAGCGCCAGAACTGACGTGAGTGCATAGTTTGTGCTTGTGACCTTGCTCACCCGCTTCGCTCGCGAATTCAACACTGACGGAAACGGGTCCAGCGCCACAGAGGACAGCGAATCTTGCTGCAGCAGGCGGACTATGAAGCGAAAGCCCTGCTTGAGGCGCTCGGCGTCCCGCTTGTCGCTCAACCAGTTGAAATCGACCTCCGGCTCTATTCTGTGCGAACTACTCTTGAGCGCCACAGTTCCCGTCGAGTAGCTGCGATTGACCCACAAAGCGAGTGTGCCGAGGCGCTTCCCGACCGGGTGCCAGGATGATTTGGCAACAGTCGATATTGCCATATCGGTCGACGGGCAGCCTTCGCAACCCGATGAGTAGCGGGCGTGCATCTGAATATATTCGCTCACGCGGGGTGACAAGCGATCGGCCGGCTTCAAATAGGCCGAAATGCAGATCGTCGGGTGTTCCTGAAGGTTCTGGCCCACACCTTTCAAATCTGCAACGATCGGGATTCCGAATTGTACTAATTCCTTCGCGGAGCCGATCCCGGAGCGCATCAATATGGCGGGTGAATGGAGTGCTCCGGCGCACAGGATAACGCAAGAAGCGCTATACGATTGCAAGCCGGATTTGTTCTCGGTCTCGACCCCCGTTATCGTGGTTCCCGAAAAGGTCAGTCGCACGACTGTCGTTTCCGGCAGAATTGTCAGATTACGGCGAGAGCGGACGGTTTCGGATAAGTACGCCATCGCGGAGGAGACCCGATGACCATTGCGGTTGGTCAACGGGACAACTGAATAGCCATCACCGAATGCACCATTGAAGTCTGGCCTAAAATGAAGCCCCAGAGCATCGTACGCATCGGAGATTG
>NZ_JBVVQB010000151.1:0-1163 GCF_055811775.1 Mesorhizobium sp. WSM4844
CCGGTTGGCCCGCGCGTTGAGCTCGCCATAGCTCAACCGCTCGTCCTCATGGACCACCGCCACCGCCTCCGGCGCCTTTTGCACCTGCGCCTCGAACAGTTCATGGATGCACGGCTCCGACGGATAGGCCGCCGCCGTCCGGTTCAGATCCTCCAGCAGATAGGTGCGCTCGTCTGATGACAGCAGCTCGATGCGGCCGACCGGCTGACCCGCATCGGCAACCATCGCCCGCAGCAACGCCAGCAGATAACCACGCTGCCGCTCGATCGTCGCCTGATCGAACAGCGCCGTGGCATAACCAAACGTTCCGGCTATGACCTCATCACACTCGCCAAGGCTCAGCTCCAGATCGAACTTGACCTGATCGAGCCCCTCCCCGGCCGCCGCCACGCTCAGCCCGGCAAGGTCGAACGACCCGACAGCGTTGTTCTGCCAGGCCAACATCACCTGGAACAGCGGCGTGTGATCGAGATGCCGGGGCGGCTTGACGATCTCCACCACCTGCTCGAACGGCAGGTCCTGATGCTCCTGCGCAGCCAGGGCCGTGCGCCGCGTCCCTTCCAGAAGCTGCGACACGCTCGGCTCGCCCGACAGGTCGACCCGAAGCGCCAGGGTGTTGACGAAGAAGCCGATCAACTCTTCGATCTCGCGCCGGCCTCGATTGGCGCTCGGCACGCCGATCACAAGGTCGTCCTGCCCCGACAGACGCGACAGCACCGCCGCCCAGGCCGCCAGCACCGTCATGAACAAGGTCGTGCCATGCTGCCGGCTCAGCCGCTTCAGCCCCCGCGTCAGATCCGCATCGATGACAACAGGCACACTGGCCCCGGCAAACGACTGCTGGGCCGGCCGCGCACGGTCCGTCGGCAAGGCAAGTCGGGCCGGAGCGCCGGACAGGGTGTCGCGCCAATACTGCGCCTGGCTCTGCAGCCGTTCCCCCGACAACCATTGGCGTTGCCAGGCGGCATAATCCGGATACTGGATCGCCAGCGGCGGCAAAGGATCGTCCCGTCCAGCCTCGAACGCCTGGTAAAGCTGACTGAGTTCACGCAGCAGCACGCCCAGCGACCAGCCGTCCGAGACGATATGATGCTGCGTCAGCAGGAAGACGTGTTCCGCATCCGACATCCGGATCAGACGCCCGCGGATCAGCGGCCCCCGCG
>NZ_JBVVQB010000152.1:0-1053 GCF_055811775.1 Mesorhizobium sp. WSM4844
GCGGCAGAGATCATCGAGCGAATGGGTCTTGCGGCTCGTGCCATAGCTCGCCGCCGCGCGGAGGAAGCGCTTATCGAAGGTCTGGCCCCTGAGAAGCTGCAGGCGCTCGACAAGCTGCTCGAGGTTGATGCGGCGATCAGTCAGACCCGCTTCCATTGGTTGCGGTCGGCGCCGGAAGCGCCCGCGGCTTCAAATCTGATAGGACTGACCGAGCGGATTGCATTCCTGCGCACGCTTGGAATCGATCCCGGTTTACGGGCGCGCGTGGCTCCCGGGCGGTGGGACCAGATGGTCCGTGAGGGCAATTCCACGCCGGCGTGGCTGGCCAACGACTTCAACGCGAGCCGTCGTCACGCCCTGATCGTCGCGCAGGTGATCAAGCTCGGCGAGAGGCTAACCGATGACGCCGTGACGATGTTCATCAAGCTGATCGGACGGCTGTTCTCCCAGGCGCACAGCCGCAAGAAACGGCGGCACATGGACCATCGGACAGATACCTCCAAGGCCCTGCGTCTTTTCCTCGATACGATATCGGCGCTGCAATCGGCCAACGATAGGGGTCAGGACGCACTTGAGGTGGTCGACCAGAAGGTCGGTTGGCACCGGCTGCTTCGGATGAAGCCGGAGCTTGCAGCAATGGTCGAGGAAAATGAGGCATCCCCGCTGGTCTTGGCGGCCGAGCAGCATAGAGGCGTCATCAAATATGCGTCGGCGTTCCTGGCGACCTTTGCGTTCCGTTCAGCGCGCCGCCACGACTCCTTGCTCACAGCCATTGCGATGCTCCGAAGGCTTCATTCGGAGGGACGGGGTGCACTGCCCGAGCGTGTTCCGGCCAGCCATCTCAGTCCAACCGATCGGAAACTGATCTTTGGGCAGCAGAAGCCTGATCGCCGCCTCTATGAGATAGCCACGCTCGCCGCATTGCGCGAGCGCCTTCGCTCGGCGGATATATGGGTAGAGGGCAGCCGCTCGTTCCGTCCGATCGACGAGCACCTCATGCCGCGATCTACGTTCACCACGATGAAGGAAGATGATCGGCTTGGCCTTGGTGTG
>NZ_JBVVQB010000153.1:0-997 GCF_055811775.1 Mesorhizobium sp. WSM4844
TGGTGGGGCTGCTGGCGATCCTGAAGGCGGGCGGCGCCTATGTGCCGCTCGATCCGGCCTATCCGGGCCCACGGCTCGACCAGGTGCTCGCCGATGCCGCGCCGCAGCTGCTGCTGGCCGATGCGGCCGGCCGCGCCGCGCTCGGCGCCGAGGCGCTCGCCAGCCTGACGGCGGTCGACCTCTCGGACGGCGCGCGTCCGTGGGCCGACCAGGGCGCTGACGATCCCGACCCGCGCGCGCTGGGGCTCACCCCCCGCCATCTCGCCTATGTGATCTACACCTCCGGCTCCACCGGAACCCCAAAGGGCGTCATGGTCGAGCATCGCGGAGTGGTCAATCTTACAGCATGGCATGTGCAAACGTTTGGTCCGCAACCAGAAACCTGCTGCACACTCACGGCTGCAGTGGCTTTCGACGCCAGCACCTGGGAGCTATGGTCCGCATTATGCAATCGTAGCACATTGCTGCTCCCTCCCAGGGCGGCGGCAGGAGATTCCTCGCGTCTGTTGCAATGGTGGCGTGATCAACCACTGGACGCCGCCTTTCTAGCCACACCGCTGGCTATTACCGCATTGCAAGACGAGCTGGTAAACCCAAAATTGGGATACTTGCTGATCGGCGGTGATCGTCTCCAGCGTGTTCCTTCCCGGATACCGTCTCCTCTCAAGTTGATAAACAACTATGGCCCTACGGAAGTCACCGTTGTGGCAACGTCGGGACGACTTCTCAGTGACAACGCCGTGCCGCATATTGGCCGTCCGATTGCGAACACGCGGATCTACCTGCTGGACGCTCATGGTGGGCCGGTGCCGCTCGGGGCGGTGGGCGAGCTCTACATTGGCGGGGCGGGGGTTGCGCGTGGCTACCTGAACCGGCCGGAGCTGACGGCGGAGCGGTTCATCGCCAGTCCCTTTGTGGACGGCGACCGGCTGTACCGGAGCGGCGACCTGGCGCGTTATCTGCCGGACGGCAATCTGGAGTTTTTGGGCCGCAACGA
>NZ_JBVVQB010000154.1:0-949 GCF_055811775.1 Mesorhizobium sp. WSM4844
GCCCCGAACGGCACGGGCGCACCATGACCGTCCAGCAGATACAACCGCGTGTTCGCTATCGGACGCCCGATCGGGACGACTGACCCATCAAAATCATCGGGACAACTCCAAACCGTCGCGCAGACTGTTGCTTCGGTCGGGCCATAAGCGTTGACGATAGATGCCGGGGCCAGACTTCGGACGAGTTCTGCTTTCGGCAGTTCGCCAGCAAGAATGAGAACTTGCGATGCCAAACATCCCGGATCCTTGCTTGCCTGAAGCAAGGCTGGAGGTAACGTCGCATGGGTTATGGCTTCGCTTCGCAGGTAATCCGATAGCTTGTTACTCGCCTGGCGGAGCTCGTCCGCAGGCAAGTGCAATGCGGCGCCTGAGCCAAAAGCCATGACAAGCTCCCAAGCACTTGCATCAAAACCGAAGGAGGCGAACTGCACGACACGGCTATTTGAACAGACGCCAAAAAGCCCGATCTGAGCCAACCCCAGATTGACCAGGCTGTGATGCTCGACCATGACGCCCTTTGGGGTTCCGGTGGAGCCTGAGGTGTAGATGACATAGGCGAGATGGCGCGGGCTCAGGCCAAGGGCGCGCGGGTCCGGGTTCGAGGCCGGCAGTTCGGCCCAGGCCGGCGTGGCCGTCTCCAGATCGACCACCGTCAGATCGACAAGCGCCTCGGGGCCGAGTGCGGCGCGTCCGGCCGTATCGGCCAGCAGCAGCTTGGGGGCGGCATCGGCGAGCACCTGGTTGAGCCGCGCCGACGGATAGGCCGGATCCAGCGGCAGATAGGCGCCGCCCGCCTTGAGGATCGCCAAAAGACCCACCACCATCGCCGGGCTGCGTTCCAGGCAGATCGCCACCGGCTGATCCGGCCTGATCCCGAGCCCGATCAGATGATGGGCCAGCCGGTTGGCCCGCGCGTTGAGCTCGCCATAGCTCAACCGCTCGTCCTCAT
>NZ_JBVVQB010000155.1:0-934 GCF_055811775.1 Mesorhizobium sp. WSM4844
CGCCCCGAACGGCACGGGCGCACCATGACCGTCCAGCAGATACAACCGCGTGTTCGCTATCGGACGCCCGATCGGGAGACGGCGGAATGTCTTATCAATTGCAGTGATCTCGCAAACTGTCGCGAAGGTCGTTGTCTCGGTCGGACCATAGCAGTGAACGAGACGTACAGGACCTTCTTCCCTCAGCAATTTCAGAAACGAGGGAAGGTCATTGCTTTCGCCTCCACAGAGGAGGTATTTAAGTTGTGCTAACGTCGGGGCAATCGATGATGTATACTGGTTGAATAACGCTGTTGTTAGAAAAAGTGATGTCACCCCTTGCTGTTCAAGCGTCCTGGCAAAACTTGATGCATTTAAGACGGTGGTGGCATCCATTGCAATAATGCAGCCACCGTTAAGCAGCGGCGCCCACACTTCAAATGTGCTGGCATCGAAGGCGGGATTACCCGCCCATGCCACACGATCTCCGGCATCGATCTTCGCATAGCCATTGTTGATGACGAGCCGGTTGACGGCACGGTGAGGCACAACAACTCCCTTGGGAAGGCCAGTCGAACCAGACGTGTACATCACATAAGCGGCAGCTTCGGCGCTCAATGCCAGGCCAGGATCGGCACTACATCCTGTTCCAACCATGAGCGGCTCAATGGGCAAAACAGGGATCGTCGCCTCAACCAGGTCATCATCGTCACTCTTGCCAAGCACCAGGCGCGCAGCACAATCGGCCAATAGCCATTCTTGTCGCGCAGACGGAAGAGCGCGATCGACCGGCACATACACTCCCCCCGCCTTGAGGATCGCCAGCTGCGCCACCACAAGGGCGACGGAGCGGTCAAGCATTGTCGCAACGCAATCCCCCGGCCTGATCCCGAGCCCGATCAGATGATGGGCCAGCCGGTTGGCCCGCGCGTTGAGCTCGCCATAGCTCAACCGC
>NZ_JBVVQB010000156.1:0-932 GCF_055811775.1 Mesorhizobium sp. WSM4844
AAGCGGACCGAGATATGCATTCTCGCAGCGGCCGCGCTGGAGAGCCTGTGCGACCAGGGTCCACGCTACGGCAATCAGCTGAAGGTCTTCATAGAGGCGCTGCGCGACGTCAGCTGGCCAATGGTGCTCCTCAACGTTCCGGAATTGCTCGCCGAACTGCTTGGCGATGCGCTTGAGCGCGGCATCGAGCCCAAGCTTTGCCGGTCGCTTATCCGGGAACGCCGATTGGACGCGCCGCAACGGCGGCCCGCGGCCTGGCCATGGCCGCTCAAGGTCCACGTCCTCGGAGGCTTTCGGCTCGAACTCGATGGAAACCCTCTTAATCTCGGCGCCAAGCCACCGACGAAGGCTCTCGACATCCTGCGGGTACTGGCGATCTCGAAAGACAACACCTGCTCGCTGGAGACCGTTCAGGACTGGCTGTGGCCCGACCTCGACGGCGACCAGGCGCGGGCGGCATGCGAGCAGGCGCTGCATCGGCTGCGCAAGCTGCTCGGGCGGACTGACCTCATCGTTCAGCGCGAAGGCAAGCTTCGCCTCGCGTCCGACAAGGTCTGGGTCGACCTCGCCGACTGGGATGCACGGCTCAAATCCGTGACGACAGCCAATGGCGAGGCGGCCGGGCTGCGACCGGAAGCGGAAGCGCTCTTCCTCGCATTCCCCGGTCCGCTGTTTCTGCACGAGCGAGCCAGCTTCTGGTCGTTCGCCGCCGCTGAAAAAGTGCGTCGCGATCTGGTCGATCTTGGATTGCGGATCGGCCAGCGGCTGGAGACATCCGGCAACACCCAGGAAGCGCGCTCGATCTATTTGAGGGCGTTGGACCTCTATCCGGATGCCGGCCCCGTCGGCAAGGCGCTGATCAGGGAGCGGCTGTCGCGCGGTGATTTCGAAGGCGCGGTCGACGACTATGCACGCTACGAACGGGCGCTGCG
>NZ_JBVVQB010000157.1:0-911 GCF_055811775.1 Mesorhizobium sp. WSM4844
TCGTCCAGGATGGCGTTCGCCGATTTGCGCTCGCGCCAGTCGACGAACTCGTACTGGATCACGCCGACCACGTCTTCAGGAATGTCCTGGCCGCCGCCTTGCGTCTTGCCGACACGGGTATAGACCGATTTCACGCCCGGCCAGCCGAGAAGCCGGTTTTCCGCGGTCGTTGTGGCGGCATCCATTTCGGCGAGCGAAAGGTTGCCGCGGGCGTGCACATAGAGCAGGCCGTAGTCAGGCTCGACATTCGGGAAGAACTCGACGCCGGCGCCGTATTTCGAATATGCAAAGCCGACACCGGACAAAAGGCCAACGGTGAGCAGAAGCACGGTGATGGGAAAGCGCACCGCCTGCTTGACCACCGCCATGTACCAGCCGTCGCGGTTGTCGCTCTCGTGATGCGGCGGCGCCTTGGCGAACAAGGCGCCCAGCGCCGGTGCAAAAACCAGTGCATAGAGCATCGAGGCCGAGAGCGTGACGATCAGCGTGATCGGCATGTATTTCATGAAGTCGCCGATGATGCCTGGCCAGAACAGCAGCGGCGAAAAAGCGGCGATGCGCGTCATCGTCGCGGCGATGACCGGACCGGCCATGCGCTTGGCGGCCAGCGCGAACGCCTCTGCCTTCGGCATGCCTTCGCTCATCCGCCGCTCGGCGAATTCGGTGACGATGATGGCGTCGTCGACCAGCATGCCGACCGCCAGGATGAGGCTGAACAGCACGATCATGTTGATCGTGTAGCCCATCATCGCCAACAGCAGGATGCCGATCAGGAAGGACGATGGAATGGCCAGGCCAATCAGCAGCGAGGCGCGGCCTGACAGCGCGTAGAGAATGACGATGAACACCAGGATCACGGCGATCATGACGTGGTTCTGCAGATCGCCGAGCAACTGGTTGACGAAGACCGA
>NZ_JBVVQB010000158.1:0-899 GCF_055811775.1 Mesorhizobium sp. WSM4844
ATGACGATGAACACCAGGATCACGGCGATCATGACGTGGTTCTGCAGATCGCCGAGCAACTGGTTGACGAAGACCGACTTGTCCTGCGTGTAGGTGACGTGCATGCCTTCCGGCATGGTCTTTATGAAGGCATCGGACACGGTCCTCACCTGGGCGATCGTGTCGATCAGGTTGGATTCGATGCGCTTCTTCACCTCGACGGCGATCGCCGGCTTGCCGTCGAGACGGGTCATCGTCTCGGCGTCCTTGAAGGTGGAGCGGACGGTGGCGATATCCTTGGCCTGCACCACGGCATTGGGGCGGGCGACGATCGTCAGCGCCGCCATGTCCTGCGGCGTTTCGATCAGCGACGGCACCTTGACGGCATATTTTCCCTCGGACCCTTCGATGTTGCCGGCGGCGACAACACTGTTGGAATCGCCGACCGCACCGATCAGCTGCTCGAGCTGCAGCCCGTAGGACGACAGTTTCATCGGTTCGATGACGACTTCGACGAGATCGTCGCGGGCGCCCTGCAGCGAGCCCTTCAGCACGCCAGGCACTTCCTCGATGCGGTCGCGCAGCTCGCGCGCCGCCGCCGTCAGAACGCGCTCGGGCACCTCGCCCGACAGCGTCACGACAAGGACGGGGAACTCGGAGACGTTGACTTCGGAGACCACAGGCTCCTCGGCTGCCTGCGGCAGGTCGGCCTTGCCATCCTGGACCTTGCTGCGCGTGTCCTGCAACGCGGTAGCCAGATCCGTCTGCGGGTGGAATTCGACCAGCACATAACCGCCGCCCTGGAAGGCGGCCGAACGCATCTCCTTGAGCCCCTTGAGGCTTTTCAGCTTGGCTTCCATCGGCCGCAGCAGAAGGCGTTCCGAATCCTCGGGCGAGATGCCCTGATAGATCAGGCTGAC
>NZ_JBVVQB010000159.1:0-899 GCF_055811775.1 Mesorhizobium sp. WSM4844
ATGACGATGAACACCAGGATCACGGCGATCATGACGTGGTTCTGCAGATCGCCGAGCAACTGGTTGACGAAGACCGATTTGTCCTGCGTGTAGGTGACGTGCATGCCTTCCGGCATGGTCTTTATGAAGGCATCGGACACGGCCCTCACCTGGGCGATCGTGTCGATCAGGTTGGAGCCGATGCGCTTCTTCACCTCGATGGCGATCGCCGGCTTGCCGTCGAGACGGGTCACCGTCTCGGCGTCCTTGAAGGTGGAGCGGACGGTGGCGATATCCTGGGCCTGCACCACGGCATTGGGGCCGGCGACGATCGGAAGCGCCGCCACGTCCTGTGGCGTTTCGATCAGCGACGGCACCTTGACGGCGTATTTGCCCTCGGACCCTTCGATGTTGCCGGCGGCGACAAGACTGTTGGAATCGCCGACCGCACCGATCAGCTGCTCGAGCTGCAGCCCGTATGACGACAGTTTCATCGGATCGATGACGACTTCGACGAGATCGTCGCGGGCGCCCTGCAGCGAGCCTTCCAGCACGCCAGGCACTTCCTCGATGCGGTCGCGCAACTCGCGCGCCGCCGTCGTCAGAACGCGCTCGGGCACCTCGCCCGACAGCGTCACGACAAGGACGGGGAACTCGGAGACGTTGACCTCGGAGACCACAGGCTCCTCGGCTGCCTGCGGCAGGTCGGCCTTGCCGTCCTGGACCTTGCTGCGCGTGTCCTGCAGCGCCGTCGCCAGATCCGTCTGCGGGTGGAATTCGACCAGCACATAGCCGCCGCCCTGGAAGGCGGCCGAGCGCATCTCCTTGAGCCCCTTGAGGCTCTTCAGCTTGGCTTCCATCGGCCGCAGCAGAAGGCGTTCCGAATCCTCGGGCGAGATGCCCTGATAGATCAGGCTGAC
>NZ_JBVVQB010000160.1:0-892 GCF_055811775.1 Mesorhizobium sp. WSM4844
CCCGCGCGATACAGCACGCGATCTTGGGAGCTTCAAATCCGCCGAGAGGCAAGCGCGACGTGCAGTTCAGGACGTTGCACTTCTTTCTGCACGATGAATTCAAGCACTTGGGTAAGCTGGAGGCGATCGAGACCGCAATTACGACCGTCGCGGGCTACAAGGGTCGCTTCATGTTCATCATCCAAAGCCTTTCGGCTCTGACGGGGGCTTATGGCGAGGCTGGCAAGCAGAATGTTCTCAGCAATACCGGCCTGCAAGTGTTCATGGCCACTGCCGATGACGAGACTCCGAATTACATTTCCAAAGCTATCGGTGAATACACATTTCAAGCCCAATCGATTTCCTACAGCCAGGCGCGAACGTTCGATTGGAACATCCAGAATTCACATCAAGGTGCACCGCTGTTGCGTCCCGAACAGGTGCGGCTGCTCAACGAAGAGTACGAGATCGTTCTCATCAAAGGTCTGCCACCATTGCAATTGAGAAAGGTGCGATATTTTTCGGATCGCATTCTGAAACGCATCTTTGAAAACCAGACAGGCGCTCTCCCGGAGCCGGCGCCCTTGATGAAAGCAGACGAGGGGCTCTCGGCAGAATCTCAACCCGATGAGCCGCTGCGTGGATTGGCGCAGGACTTTGACGATACAATTTGATGTGAGGCTAGTGTGGACCCGCGAAATAGGAACCCATCCCGTGTAACAGCTTCGTCGCAGGTGCAGGACGCCGGCTTGGAAGAAGGGCAAGCGGGCCAGGCCCGGCAAGTGGGCGATGAGCAGCACCTTGCCGAGGCCCGGAGGCTGTTCGATCAAGCTGACGAGTCGCCAACCAGTCGAGAGGAGCTTCTGCGACTGGAACAGGGGTTGAGCGAAGTGCTTCAGCGACGGCAGGATGA
>NZ_JBVVQB010000161.1:0-887 GCF_055811775.1 Mesorhizobium sp. WSM4844
CGACGGAAGAATGCATAGAAGCGGCTGTTCTTGCTGCGCGTGAACACCATCAGCATCGACGGTGTCACCACCAGAGTCAGCAAGGTGGCGAAGGACAGGCCGAAGACGATCGCCGAGGACAGTGAAATCCACCATTGCGTCGACGGCGCGTTGATTGTCGTCTCGTGATGGAAGATTTCGAGACCGAGGCCGAAAGCGATCGGCAGCACGCCGAGGATCGCCGACACCGCCGTCAGCACCACCGGGCGGGCACGTTCGCGGCAAGTCTGCAGCACGGCGTCCATCTTGTCCCAGCCCTCTTCGCGCAGCCGGTCGTAGGTGTCGATCAGCACGATGTTGTTGTTCACCACCACGCCGGCCAGCGCGATGACGCCGATGCCCGACATGACGATGCCGAACGCCTCTCCAGTCAACAGCAATCCCAGGAACACGCCGACGGTCGCCATGACCACGCAGGACAGCACCAGCCAGACGCTGGTGAACTTGTTGAACTGCATCAGAAGCACCAGGAAGATCAGGAAAATCGCCGCGCCAAAGGCCTTGCTGAGGAAAGCGCTGGCCTCGGCGCTGTCCTCGTTCGAGCCGGCAAGCTTCCAGCGTATGCCGCTGCCGAGATCCATATCGGCGACAGCCTGGCTGACCTGCTGCTGGACAGAAGCGACCTGCTCGCCGGCGGCGACATTGGCCTGGACGACCACGGTGCGCGCGCCGTCGATGCGGTTGAGGATGCCGACGGTCGGCTCGGGCTTGCGCACGACGAAATTCGAGATCGGCACCGACCCTTGCGACGTCTGCACCCTGAGGTCGTCGAGGGTCGACAGCGTGCGCCGGTCCTCGGGCAGGCGCAGCCTGATGTCGACGGCGTCGTCCGCACCGGCCGGCCGGTA
>NZ_JBVVQB010000162.1:0-882 GCF_055811775.1 Mesorhizobium sp. WSM4844
CTGTTGGCTGGCAGCTAACGCTGGCGGGGCGGCGGCCTCAACTCCGGCGTGCCCAGAGCCGGCCGCTGCGAAAGCGTGCGCCACGATCCTGTCTGACGCGGGCTCCGCATCGCGAACCCGTTGCAGAGCGGAGAGGAGCTTGCGGCTGTCTGGAAACAACCTCTCGGCGAATTCGATCCGCGAATCATGATCCAGCCCAGAGATCGTCAGGCCCCCACTCTCAAGCGCCTCAGAAAATCTGCGAAGACTACGACCATAGACAACACGGGTGCTTAAGGCCAAGCTGCTGTCACTGGTCACTTGTTCTAAGACACGCGCGTCTGCCTTTGACGGCACTGCCGGCCGGGCAGTCGCTGAATAGTCCGGATCATGATACGCACGGAGGAAGTTCAACGCCGTCTTTAGATCACCGTTTTTCGGAAAGAAAGCATCGACGTGATCGACCAGGGATTGGTGATTTTTTAGATCAGTCGCTTGACCACGAGCGCCGAGATCATTCGCCAATCGGCGAAGCGCATTCGCGTATATTCGAAGCGTCGCCGCGCTATGGTGTTGCTGAGCCGCAGCGTGGGCGATCGCCGTATCAATAACGTCCCGGTGTTCGCCGGACATATGGGGATAGCGGGCATCACGGGCGCCACTCGCGACAGGAGCCGGATCGGCTCGGCGCGGCTGGGCCACGTGCTGCTCAAAACTCACTTGCCGGGCCTGGCCCGCATTCGGCAAGGGGTCGTGGCGGTCCACGAAAGGGAGCATCGCGTCTGGGACGCGATGAGTCCAATGGGAGAAGCCTTTGGGGACCGCAAATGAGACGTTTATGGAGTTCTCGATCGCAGCGAGGTGCTTCTCAGACCATGCGGACGGCGCGGCCTCCGCATGCAG
>NZ_JBVVQB010000163.1:0-876 GCF_055811775.1 Mesorhizobium sp. WSM4844
CCAGGAGCTAAAAATGGCTGCCAAAGACGTAAAATTTTCTCGCGATGCCCGTGAGCGCATGCTGCGCGGCGTCAACATCCTCGCCGACGCAGTGAAGGTCACGCTCGGCCCCAAGGGCCGCAACGTCGTCATCGACAAGTCGTTCGGCGCACCGCGCATCACCAAGGACGGCGTCACCGTCGCCAAGGAAATCGAGCTTGAGGACAAGTTCGAGAACATGGGCGCGCAGATGGTCCGCGAAGTTGCTTCGAAGACCAACGACATCGCCGGCGACGGCACCACGACCGCGACCGTTCTGGCGCAGTCGATCGTCCAGGAAGGCCACAAGGCGGTTGCCGCCGGCATGAACCCGATGGACCTGAAGCGCGGCATCGACCTCGCGGTCAGCGACGTCGTCGCGACGCTGATCAAGAACGCCAAGAAGATCAAGACCTCGGAAGAGGTTGCCCAGGTCGGCACCATCGCCGGCAATGGCGATGCTTCGGTCGGCTCGATGATCGCCGAAGCGATGCAGAAGGTCGGCAATGAGGGCGTCATCACGGTCGAGGAAGCCAAGACCGCCGAGACCGAACTCGAAGTCGTCGAAGGCATGCAGTTCGACCGCGGCTATCTCTCGCCCTACTTCGTCACCAACGCCGACAAGATGGTTGCGGATCTGGAAGACGCCTACATCCTTCTCCACGAGAAGAAGCTCTCCAACCTGCAGGCCATGCTGCCGATCCTCGAGGCTGTCGTGCAGACCTCGAAGCCGCTGGTCATCATCTCGGAAGACGTCGAAGGCGAGGCCCTGGCCACGCTGGTCGTCAACAAGCTGCGTGGCGGCCTGAAGATCGCCGCCGTCAAGGCGCCGGGCTTCGGTGATCGCCGCAAGGCCAT
>NZ_JBVVQB010000164.1:0-841 GCF_055811775.1 Mesorhizobium sp. WSM4844
TTCAGCTTGGCTTCCATCGGCCGCAGCAGAAGGCGTTCCGAATCCTCGGGCGAGATGCCCTGATAGATCAGGCTGACATACATCATCGGTATCGGAACGTCGGGTTCCGCTTCCTTCGGTGTCGACTGATAGGCGACCGCACCGGCAAGGATGAGGAACACCAGCACCGAAATGGTCAGCCTGGCATTGCTGATTGCGAGTTTGACGATATCCATGATTACTGCGTCCCGGCCGTCGCTTCGCCCAGCAGCTTCTGGATGGTCGCCTGGTCGGCCTCGACCGGCTTGACCACTTCGCCTTCCTTCACCAGTTCCTGGCCGGCGACGATGATGCGCGCTTCGGCAGGGATGCCGCCGAGCACCAGGCCGGTTGGCGTATCGTCGACCAGATCGATCGGGAAGAACACGACCTTGTTGTCCTTGTCGACGGCGCGGATGCCGAGGTCGCCCTTGTCGCCCAGCGTCACCACGGAGCGCGGCAGCATGACTGCGTCTGTCGGCTGCGCGCTCAGCGCGATCTCGGCGGTCATCCCGGCCGGAATAGTGCCCTCGGGGTTGGGGATTGCGATCTCGACGCGGAAGGTGCGGGTGGCGGACGAGGCGTCGCGGCTGATATAGCGCACGGTGCCCTCGACATTCTGGTCGCTGACCAACCGTACCTTCGCCTTGTCGCCGATCTTCAGATAGCCGAGTTCACGTTCGCTGACCTCGCCGCGGGCAATCACCGGATCGAGGCTCAAAATGGTCGCCACTTCGTCGCCCTGCATCACGGAACTGCCAAGCTCCACCGGCACCCGGTCGATGACGCCGTCGAACGGCGCCTTCACCTCGTTGCGGTCGAG
>NZ_JBVVQB010000165.1:0-822 GCF_055811775.1 Mesorhizobium sp. WSM4844
GGGATCTGGGCGGAGCTGCTCGGGGTCGAGCGGGTCGGGCGCCACGACAACTTCTTCGAGCTCGGCGGCCACTCGCTCCTGGCCGTGCAGCTGATGGAGCGGCTGCGACGGCTGTCGCTCGGGGTGGAGGTGCGCACCCTGTTCGCCCGGCCGGTGCTTTGCGATCTGGCGACAAGCCTTGGCAGCCATCACGAGGTGGCGGTGCCGGCCAACCTGATCGGCGAGCAGAGCACGGCGATCACACCGCGGATGCTGCCGCTGATCGATCTTACCCAACAGGAGATCGACCGGATCGTCGCCACGGTGCCGGGCGGGGTCGGCAATATCCAGGATATCTATGGCCTGTCGCCGCTGCAGGACGGCATCCTGTTCCATCATCTGCTGGCGACGAAGGGCGATCCGTATCTGCTGGTCTCGCAGATGGCCTTTGCCGAGCGCGGCTTGTTGGAGCGCTATCTTGGCGCGGTTCAGCAGGTGGTGGACCGGCACGACATTCTGCGCACCGCCTTTGTCTGGGAGGGGCTGTCGAGCCCGGCCCAGGTGGTGTGGCGCAAGGCGGCCCTGGAGGTGACCGAGGTCGAGCTGGATGAGGATGGCGGTCCCGGTTCCGAGCAGCTGAAGCGCCGGTTCGATCCGCGCCGGCACCGCATCGATCTTGGCCGGGCGCCCTTGATGCGGATTGTGATCGCGCGCGAGCCGGGCAGCACACGCTGGCTGCTGCTGGAGTTGCAGCACCATCTGATCGGCGATCACACGACGCTGGAGATCATGCATGCCGAGGTGCGGGCCGTGCTGGAAGGTCGCGGGCATGAGCTTGCCGCG
>NZ_JBVVQB010000166.1:0-793 GCF_055811775.1 Mesorhizobium sp. WSM4844
ATTGTTGCCGTGTCGCGCGACGAGCCGCTTGCGCTGTCGTTCGCGCAGCAGCGGCTGTGGTTCCTGGCGCAGCTCGACGAGGGCAGCACCAACTATCATATTCCATTGGCCTTGCGGCTGCGGGGGGTGCTCGACCGCGTCGCCTGGCAGCGCAGCCTTGACCGTCTGTTTGCCCGTCACGAGGTGCTGCGCAGTGTCTTTGTCGCACCGGAGGGCCAGCCCCGGGTCGAGGTGCTGCCGGCCGATGCCGGGCTGCCACTGGTCGAGCACGATCTATCCGGCCGGGCCGATGCTAAGGTGGCGCTTTCGGATCTGTGCCGTGAAGAGGCGCACACGCCGTTCGATCTGTCGCGCGGGCCACTGATGCGCGCGCGTCTGATCCGGCTGGCGGATGAGGAGCACGTCTTCCTGCTGACCCAGCATCACATCGTCTCCGACGGCTGGTCGATGGGCGTCTTGATGCGTGAACTGAACAGCCTTTACCGGGCGTTTGTGGCCGGGCAGGACGACCCGCTGCCACCGCTGGCGATCCAGTATCCGGATTATGCCGCCTGGCAGCGGCAGTGGCTGTCGGGGGAACGGCTGCAGAGCCAGGCGCAGTATTGGCGCAACGCCCTGTCAGGTGCCCCGGCCCGTCTTGCGCTGCCGACGGACCGCGTGCGGCCGGCCCAGCAGTCGTTTGCCGGGGCCGGTGTGCCGATCGTCATCGACGCGGCTCTGACGCGGGGTCTGAAGCGGCTGAGCCGGCAGCATGGCACGACGGTGTTCATGACGGTGCTGGCGGCCTGGGCGG
>NZ_JBVVQB010000167.1:0-740 GCF_055811775.1 Mesorhizobium sp. WSM4844
AGGGTAACGATGTCCGGCACAATTGCAGCTGCTTCGAAACTGAAGAAACTGCCTGCGCGACCGACTCCTGCCTGGATGTCATCCAGTATCATCAAGATTCCGTGCTGCGAGGTTAGCTCGCGCAGCCGTTTCAGCCAGGTAACGCTCGCAGCATTGATGCCGCCTTCGCCTTGGATCCCTTCCAGGATCACCGCGGCAGGTTTGTCGAGACCACTGTTTGGGTCATTGAGAAGCTTTTCGAAGTAATCGATCGTGTCAACTGACGCCCCCAGATAGCCTTCGTATGGCAACGACGTCACATGGGCGAGGGGAAAGCCGGCAGCGGCCCGGTGCTCCTTGTTTCCGGTCGCCGCCAATGCTCCAGCGCTTTCCCCATGAAACGAGTTCGTAAACGAGACGATGTTCGACCTGCCGGTCACCTGGCGAGCGAGCTTTAGAACCGCCTCGACTGCGTTCGTACCTGTGGGGCCGGGAAACTGTAATTTATAAGACAGACCACGTGGTTTCAGAATGTACTGCTCGAAAGCTTCGATAAAGGCTTTCTTGGCTGTTGTGGCAAGGTCCAGGCCATGGACGATTCCGTCGCGCTCGATATAATCCAACAGCGCCTTCTTGATTACGGGGTTGTTGTGCCCATAGTTCAACGCGCCCGCACCGGCGAAAAAGTCGAGATATTCCCGACCGTCTGCAGCGATGAGAGTGGTCCCGACTCCGCGATCGAATAGGGCCGGGAAGGCTCG
>NZ_JBVVQB010000168.1:0-715 GCF_055811775.1 Mesorhizobium sp. WSM4844
CATCCCAGTTGAAGCTCTGCTTCTCCCGTGATGCGGGCGAGATAGATCAGCCAAGCCGTTACCAAGTATTCCGTGCGATCGAGTGGCGACAGCTTAGCCAAAGCACTTGGAATGACCCCCGAACTCGACTGCCATCTGGGCGGCGTCTCAGCTACGGACGACGACAGGAAAGGAAACTGCGATGTTTTAAACTGCTCAAGCCGCTGTCGCCAAAAATCCTCTGAAGGCGCCAGCAATTCATGGGCGGCAGTTATGCTCCGCGCCTGTTCATCGCTCAAAATTGGAAGGCGACCACCTTCATCCAGATTGGAGTGCCTGGCGAAGGCTCGCGCGTCCAGCAGCTGACCATCGGGGCCGCCAAAGCAAACATCGACATCCTGCGTACCCGTCGCCACACGCCAGTGGCTGGAGTGGATTTCAAGCAGGGAACCCGCGGGAAAGCCCGAGCGTCGAGGCAACACCTCCAGGCGTCTGACAGCGACAACCTCATCGCCTACGAGCGCCTTGGGCAGACACAATGGATTGGGATGATACGGGCCAAAGTCTAGGGCACGCGTCATCGCTGACAGCTCTTGCGCGGATCGATCCCATCGCAGACAGCCTGCCGCATCTGGGCGTCGACGTTTCGGAAAATAGCTTCTGTTCACCAGCGCCTGCGGATGGGCAGTAAGCTCTCCCTTTGCCAAGCCAGTTAAAAGCTCGCGGAAGCCCTCGA
>NZ_JBVVQB010000169.1:0-713 GCF_055811775.1 Mesorhizobium sp. WSM4844
CTGGCCGCAACGGCGCCGTCGAATGTTCATTGTTGATGAACCGCTCGGGTGGCAGGAGGTTGCCCTGGTCAAGCGCATCCGGCCAGGGCCGGTGTTGGCTGGCAGCTAACGCTGGCGAGGCGGCGGCCTCAACTCCGGCGTGTCCAGAGCCGGCCGCTGCGAAAGCGCCCGCCACGATCCTGTCTGACGCGGGCTCCGCATCGCCGACCCGTTGCAGCGCGGAGCGGAGATTGCGATTGCGTGGAAACAACCTCTCGGCGAATTCGATCCGCGAATCATGATCCAGCCCAGAGATCGTCTGGCCCTCATTCTCAAGCGCCTCAGAAAATCTGCGAAGACTGCGACCATAGCCAACACGGGTGGTTGAGGCCAACCTGCTGTCACTGGCCACTTGTTCCAAGACATGCGCGTCTGCCTTTGACGGCACTGGCACTCGCCACCCGCGAGTAGCTGAATAGCCCGGCTCATGATACGCACGCAGGACGTTCAACGCCGCCTTTATATCCTCGTTATGCGGAAAGAAAGTATCGACGTGATCGACCAGGGATTGGTGATTTTCTAGATCAGTCGCTTGGCCACGAGCGCCGAGATCATTCGCCAATCGGCGAAGTGTACGCCTGTAATTTTGGAGCGTTCTCACGCTCAATTTTTGCTGAGCCTCAGCATGGGCGATCGCCTTATCAATCACGTCCCGGTGTTCGTCGGACAGATGG
>NZ_JBVVQB010000170.1:0-707 GCF_055811775.1 Mesorhizobium sp. WSM4844
GCGGCAGCCATGCCGGCCAGACCGAGGGTTTGCATCTGGTCGAGGGTGGGGTTCGTCAGCATTCTTTCTTCCTTTCCTTCACTGGTAATGGTGGAGCCGCGGATGTTGGCGTGCTGGGGTGTCGGCTTTGCCGGTTCTGCAGAGCTGGCTCGGTCGAGACCGGCTTTGAGGATGGCGGTGACGGAGGAGTAGAAGATCGCGTTGATCAGCAGCGCCCGCTCGCAGGCGGCATCGAGACGCTCCGGCCCATAGCGCGGCGCCAGCGACAGGATGCCCATGGCCGAGCGGTATCCCTGTTCCGGATGCGGTCGGTCGCGCATCATGCGCTCGACCAGGATGGCGGCGTTGGGGCCAATCCTGGCCGCCCGGCTGATCAGGCTGGCCGGCGTGGTGTTAGCGTAGCGCTGGTGCGCCTTGGGCATGTGTTCGTTGACGGTGACATGGCCGGAACGCTGCGAGCGACGCACATGGCTGGCGACACGCTGGTGATCGTGGAAGATCTCGACCACTCGATGCGTGAGCCGCACCTCGACGGTGCGCCCGTGCGGCACCGAGTAGAAGGTCTTGTCGACCTCGACATGGTAGTCAGGATGGACCTTCGCCGACTTCCACTCGGCGTATTCGAACGGTGCCGCCGGCAGCGGCTTCAAGGCAGCCCGCTCGATCTCCTCGAACAGTTCGCGGCGGCTTTGGCCGATATGGCGCAT
>NZ_JBVVQB010000171.1:0-693 GCF_055811775.1 Mesorhizobium sp. WSM4844
CCGCAACGACGAGCAGGTGAAGATCCGCGGCTTCCGCATCGAGCCGGGCGAGATCGCGGCGCGGCTTTGCGAGCACGAGCTTGTCGGCGATGCGGTGGTGGTGGCGCGCGCCGATCGAACCGGCGACCAGCGGCTCGTCGCCTATGTGGTGGCGAAGCCGGCGGCCGGATCGGAGGGCGCCGATGGCGGCGCGCTTGCCGGCGCCTTGCGCGCGCATCTGGCTAGCCTGCTGCCCGACTACATGGTGCCGTCGGCCTTCGTGCGGCTGGATGGGCTGCCGCTGACGGTGAACGGCAAGCTCGACCGCCAGGCGCTGCCGGCCCCCGACGACGACGCCTATGCGCGCACCGCCTATGAAGCGCCGCAGGGCGCGGTCGAGACGCTGCTGGCCGGGATCTGGGCGGAGCTGCTCGGGGTCGAGCGGGTCGGGCGCCACGACAACTTCTTCGAGCTCGGCGGCCACTCGCTGTTGGCCGTGCAGCTGATGAGCCGTTTGCCGCAGGCGGTCGGTGTCGAGCTGCCGCTGGCCACGCTGTTCGCCAGGCCGGTGCTTTGCGATCTGGCGGAAAGCACAATCGACCAGTTGAACCGCTGCGGTCCGCAAGACCTGCCGGCGATTGTTGCCGTGTCGCGCGACGAGCCGCTTGCGCTGTCGTTCGCGCAGCAGCGGCTGTGGTTCCTGGCGCAGCTCGA
>NZ_JBVVQB010000172.1:0-660 GCF_055811775.1 Mesorhizobium sp. WSM4844
CGTCGCTCAGCAGTTCGGTGGCCCCGAGCACCGCCCCCGCGGGAAGGTTGGACCAGCCTGACGGAAAAGCTCCGATCTGAGCATCGGAGGAGGTGGTGGTCAAATCGACCAACGGAACACCGCGATAGGTGTCTGACAGCCTGGCGGTCGCTGGCGAGGCGGGTTCTGGGGCCTTTGCCGATACTGCCGCCACTGCAGCTTCCCTCATCGGACCGCGATGGACGAGCCAAAAGTCGTTGCTCCCTTCCGGCCTCTCGGCGGTGTAGCCGTGACCTTTGATCTCGTAGTTCCATTCCGGCTTGTCCGCATCCGGCAAGAGGCCATGGTGGTACAAGGAAGAGAGCATCGCGTCGGGGACGCGTTGAGTCCCGTGGGAGAAGCCTTTGGGGACGGCGAATGGGACGTTTATAAAGTTCTCGATCGCAGCGTGGGGCTCAGACCTTGCGGAGGGCGCGGCCTCCGCATGCAGCCTTCCCATGTGTTCGGACCCTGTCCCTTGAACGGGTACCCCTTCCAATGGCAATTCACCCAACGGCTGCATGGGGGGCTGCATCGGCACGCGGCCGCCTGAATTGCCGATTTGGCTCAGCGGCTGCTGAATGGCGGCGGCTTGCGGCGTATTCAGGGCCCTCTGCCTCTCCGCTGGCCGCAACAGCGCTG
>NZ_JBVVQB010000173.1:0-651 GCF_055811775.1 Mesorhizobium sp. WSM4844
TCGAAGACCCTGAACCGCAGGATGGCCGTTGCGGATTTCCCAAGTACCCTTGCGTCAATTTGCGCCGATGCTGCCGACGGCGACAAAGCAGGCGTCAATCTGGCGAAGCCCATCAGTGTCTATCTGAGCAGATACGGCGAACTGACTGCATTCAATTGCTTCATCCTGGATCAATCGGACTCCGCGAAAATCTATTTATCTTTAACCTGCCTTGCCGTTTTCGATGGCGGAAGCCCTGGCAGTTTCGCCGTCACCTCAACATTGCTGAAGGCGTGCCTGAATCTGTCAAACAAGGATACGCAGTCCACTATCGCGCAGGTTTTCGGCCGCTTCGGCCCGCCGAGCGACTCACCTTACTACCTGCGCGTCTTGCCCTGATCCGTATGCCAGACTCTGCATTCAGCCAGAAGGAGCAGCACGCTCGTTGAACATGTGAATACCGCACATTTCGTCAGCGGAAGCGACGTCGGTGGTGCGCTTTGTAGCGGGAAAGCCCATGCCCTATTGTGAAGACTTCGCGAAGGCGGACGGATGGTCCGCAGCGGATGTCAGCGTCCGTCTCAACAATAAGGCGGGCCGGAAATTTCTCACTTTCTTGCGAAGATCGGGGGTGACCACGGTCATTCGGTATTACGCGAGTTCCGAGAGGCC
>NZ_JBVVQB010000174.1:0-644 GCF_055811775.1 Mesorhizobium sp. WSM4844
TCGATAAGCGCTTCCTCCGCGCGGCGGCGAGCTATGGCACGAGCCGCAAGACCCATTCGCTCGATGATCTCTGCCGCTTCTTCCTGGCCGGCTTGTCGGCGTCCTGCGGCAGCCGCGAAATGCCATGGCGCTGAAGGCAGCGATGCAACGACGAGCGCGTCAGATGCGGGATCGAGGGCTGTAGGGCATAGAGGCAATCATCCAGCGCCAGCAACGTGTGCTTGCGAAAGGCGACGATCACCGCTTCCTCTTCGAGCGACAGCACCGTCGATCTTGGTTTCTTCGGGCCGGTGGGAAGATCGGCGGTCGAGGTCCGGTTCCTCCACTTTCTAACGGTCTTCTGATCGATGCCGTAGCGCTTGGCCAGCGCTCTCAGGCTCTCTTCACTATGCTGTATCGCTCGACGGACTGCCTCTGTCGTCGTGGCGCGGCGGTGTAGAACCTGTCCCATAGCGCATCCTTTGATTCGGACGGCAATGATGCGCCATTAAAGTCCGGGATCAAACACCTAGTATGTGGCAGAATGCCATGCAAATGGTGCCGAACCAGGTGGACGCCGCCATTGCTTCGAAGACCCTGAACCGCAGGATGGCCGTTGCGGATTTCCCAAGTACCCTTGCGTCAATTTGCGCCGATGCTGCCGA
>NZ_JBVVQB010000175.1:0-630 GCF_055811775.1 Mesorhizobium sp. WSM4844
GAGCCCGCGCCATCTCGCCTATGTCATCTACACCTCAGGCTCCACCGGAACCCCAAAGGGCGTCATGGTCGAGCATCGCGGAGTGGTGCGTCTTGTGGCGGGGAACGATTTCGTAGAGATCTCCCCGCGGGACGTCTTTCTCAACGCATCCTCGCCCACATTCGATGCGACCACGTTCGAGGTCTGGGGAGCCTTGGCGAACGGCGCCAGCATTGTGCTCTATCCTGAACGTCACCTCTCGACCGCAACGCTGGCCCAGATCATCCAAGACCAAGGCGTCACTATCGCCTGGATGACTGCCCGATTGTTCGACGTCTATGTGGGGGAGGAGCGGAGTACTGATCGGCTACAGCAACTGCTGGTCGGGGGCGAAGAGGTCTCCGCGGCTTCCATAAGAGCATGCCAGAAGCGACATCCGACGCTGCGGGTCTCAAATGGCTATGGCCCGACAGAGAATACCACCTTCAGTCTCTGCTATTCGGTACCTGCTGTTTTCGATAGCCAGCAACGGGTGCCGCTGGGACGACCAATTCGCAATACGGTCGTCTACCTTCTGGACGGTCATGGTGCGCCCGTGCCGTTCGGGGCGGTGGGTGAGCTTTACATCGGCGGGGCGGGGGTGGCGCGTGG
>NZ_JBVVQB010000176.1:0-627 GCF_055811775.1 Mesorhizobium sp. WSM4844
ATGATGCTGCGTCAGCAGGAAGACGTGTTCCGCATCCGACATCCGGATCAGACGCCCGCGGATCAGCGGCCCCCGCGCAAGATCGAATGGCGTGCGCGCCTCTTCATGGCACAGATCCAGAAGCGCCGCCTCTGCATCCGGCCGGCCCCGCAGATCGTGCTCCAGCACCGGCAGCCCCGCATCCGGCGGCAGAACCTCAACCCGGGGCTTGCCCTCTGGTGCGACAAAGACACTGCGCAGCGCCTCGTGACGGGCAAAAAAACGGTCAAGGCTGCGCTGCCAGGCGGGGCGGTCGAGCCCACCACGCAGCCGCAAAGTCAGCGGAATGTGATAGTTGGTGCTGCCCTCGTCGAGCTGCGCCAAAAACCACAGCCGCTGCTGCGCAAACGACAGCACAAGCGGCTCATGACGCGACACGGCCGCAATCGCCGGCAGCTCTTGCGGACCGGCGCGGCTCAACGCCTCGACGATGCTTGCCGCCAGATCGGCCAGCACCGGCCTGGCGAACAGCCTCGTCAGCGGCAGCTCGACACCAACAGCCTGCGACAGCCGGCTCGAGAGCTGCACCGCCAGGAGCGAGTGGCCGCCGAGCTCGAAGAAGTTGTCGTTGCGTCCGACCCGCTCGAC
>NZ_JBVVQB010000177.1:0-615 GCF_055811775.1 Mesorhizobium sp. WSM4844
GAGGAGCTCGGCCCAGATCTCGGCCAGCGCCGTCTCGACCTCGCCTTGCGGCGCCGCATAGGCCGCCCGCGCATAGGCCTCGTCCTCCGGCGCCGGCAGCCCCTTGCGGTCGAGCTTGCCGTTCGCCGTCAAGGGCAGCGCCTCGAGCCGCACGAACGCAGCTGGCACCATGTAGTCCGGCAGCCGCCCGCCCAGATGCGCCCGCAAGGCGCCGGCCAGCCCGCTTCCATCCTCGTCGTCCGATCCTGCCTCGGGTCCACACACGACATAGGCGACAAGGTGCTTGTCGCCGGCGCGGTCCTGGCGCGCCACCACCACCGCCTCGCGCACCCAGGCGTGCTCGCAAAGCCGTGCGGCGATCTCGCCCGGCTCGATGCGGAAGCCGCGGATCTTCACCTGGTCGTCGTTGCGGCCCAGGAACTCCAGATTGCCGTCCGGCAGATAACGCCCCAGGTCGCCGCTCCGGTACAGACGGTCGCCCTCCACAAAGGGACTGGCGATGAACCGCTCGGCCGTCAGCTCGGGACGGTTGAGGTAGCCACGCGCCACCCCCGCCCCGCCGATGTAAAGCTCACCCACCGCCCCGAACGGCACGGGCGCACCATGACCGTCCAG
>NZ_JBVVQB010000178.1:0-595 GCF_055811775.1 Mesorhizobium sp. WSM4844
CGTCGCTCAGCAGTTCGGTGGCCCCGAGCACCGCCCCCGCGGGAAGGTTGGACCAGCCTGACGGAAAAGCTCCGATCCGTGCATCGGAAGAGGTGGTCAGATCGACCAACGGAACACCGCGATAGGTGTCTGACAGCCTCGCGGTCGCAGGCAAGGCGTGTCCTGGAGCGCTTGCCGATACTGCCGCCACTGCAGCTTCCCTCATCGCACCGCGATCGACAAGCCAAACGTCGTTGCCTCCCTCTGGCCTCCGGGCGGTGTAGCCGTGACCTTTAATCTCGTAGTTCCATTCCGGCTGGTCCGCGTCCGGCAAGAGGCCATAATGGTACAAGGAAGAGAGCATCGCGTCTGGGATGCGTTGAGTCCCGTGGGAGAAGCCTTCAGGGACGGCGAATGGGACGTTTATGAAGTCCTCGACCGCAGCGGGGGTCGCCTCAGACCTTGCAAAGGGCGCGGCCTCCGCATGCAGCCTTCCCATGTGTTCGGACCCTGGGCCTTGAACGGGTACCCCTGCCAATGGCAATTCACCAAACTGCTGCATGGGGGGCTGCATCGGCACGCGGCCGCCTTCGCTCAGCGGCTGCTGAATGGCGAT
>NZ_JBVVQB010000179.1:0-588 GCF_055811775.1 Mesorhizobium sp. WSM4844
GTGTGCAGTGGTGATGCGTTGGCTGATTATCAAGTCTACAAGCGCATCGGGGTCTTTGTGTGCCGCCGGTGGCGCCAGCACCAGGGTCGCCCCTTCAAGCAACGTCCAGAAGAATTCCCAGGCCGAGACATCGAAGCCAAATGGCGTCTTCTGCAAGACGACATCAGTCGCATTGAGAGCGTAGGCTTTCTGCATCCAGATCAGGCGATTGATAATAGCCCGATGCTCATTCTGTGCCCCTTTGGGCGTTCCGGTTGAGCCGGAGGTGTAGATGACATAGGCGAGATGGCGTGCGTTCAGGCCCAGCGCGCGCGGGTCGGGATCGCAGGCGGGCAGCTCGGCCGCGGGGGTGCCCTCCAGATCGACCACGCTCACATCGGCCAGCGCCTCGGCGCCGAGCGCGGCGCGTCCGGCCGCATCGCAAAGCAGCAGCCGCGGCGCGGCATCCTCGAGAACCTGCCGCAGCCGCGCGCAGGGATAGGCCGGGTCCAGCGGCAGATAGGCGCCGCCGGCCTTCAGGATCGCCAGCAGCCCCACCACCATCGCCGGGCTGCGCTCGACGCAGATCGCCACCGGCTGATCCGGCCT
>NZ_JBVVQB010000180.1:0-581 GCF_055811775.1 Mesorhizobium sp. WSM4844
GATCGGAGCTTTTCCGTCAGGCTGGTCCAACCTTCCCGCGGGGGCGGTGCTCGGGGCCACCGAACTGCTGAGCGACGCCCATATCCAGAGGGATTACGAATTCCTCCAGCAGCAGCTGCAGCAGGCCGATCCAGCGCTCGCCGCCCGAACGCGGCTGGTGGATCCGTCGGTATCCCATCTGCTGCGCCGTGACGACGTGGACGTGCAAGGTACGTTGCTGTCCATCTATCATCAAAACGACGCCCCAGCCGACTTCGTGTTCCTGCCAGTGAACAGTGCCAATCTTATGGATCCGGCGCAGAATCGTGTGGATCCGGCGCAGAATCGTGAACGCATCCACCATTGGTCGCTGCTGCTCGTTGATCGCCGCGACCCGGAAAGAGCGGTCGCCTATCACTACGACTCCATCCATCAGAGCTATGGACGGGGATACAACAACGCGCCTGCACTAGAGCTCGCAACAAGACTGGGCGCGACCACCTTGGTGACACCCGCCATGGCTCGGCAGAACAACGGTGTTGATTGCGGCGTCTTCGTGGTGGACGGCACGCGCGCGCTGGTTCAGAGATTGGCGAACCAAG
>NZ_JBVVQB010000181.1:0-576 GCF_055811775.1 Mesorhizobium sp. WSM4844
TCTGTTCACCAGCGCCTGCGGATGGGCAGTAAGCTCTCCCTTTGCCAAGCCAGTTAAAAGCTCGCGGAAGCCCTCGACTGCAGCCTCAAAACATTTGAGGTTCAAGCTCAACGCCGTGTCGGTGGGCGCAATTAACACTTGGCGCTTAGCCGCCACCTCACCCGAATTAACACCATCATCGATCCGATGCCACGTGATGGCATACTCGCTCTCCTGGGCCAGCAGCGCCCAGGACGTCGCGTGAGTTCCTGCATACCGTGGCAGTGGACCGTCGTGGAAATTGAAAGCACGTTGTCGCGCTCGCCCAAACACGTCCGGTGGCAATATAAGCGGATTGGCAACGGAGAAAATCCAATCCACCGGCTCCGCGTTCAGAAGAGAGCAGAGCTCGTCAACACTCGCAATACACGGGATACTGGCGCGAGCCGCCCAATCCGCGAATATAGCGTCGCCACATAGCACTGCGCGAATGTCGTGGCCCACCTCCATTGCCAGCTGCGCGCACCTAACTGCGACCGTACCATTGCCAACAAAGACGCTGGAGGAGATTGATCGCGCTGCAGGTTGTGGCCTATC
>NZ_JBVVQB010000182.1:0-566 GCF_055811775.1 Mesorhizobium sp. WSM4844
CACCGCCCCGAACGGCACGGGCGCACCATGACCGTCCAGCAGATACAACCGCGTGTTCGCTATCGGACGCCCGATCGTCTCAACGACAGCCTCTCCCCTCGGCATGCAAATCCAGGTCGAGTACGTCGTCGTCTCGGAAGGAGCGTACAGATTACAGATCTTCTCTGCGCCACTGCTCTCGAAGACCCTCTCGATCAGATCTGCCTTCAGCCGCTCACCCGCCAAATTGATGACGCGTGTCGAAGCCGGCACGGCTTGCTTGTCGACCAGAGCGGCGATCGCCGAGGGGACCGTGTTGATCAAGGAGACATCCAAGGGCGTCTGCGCCAGCGCCAGCGCGTCCTCGACAAGATAAAGAGTGCTTCCTTGCGACAGCGGAACGAAGCACTCATAGACGGACAGATCAAAACTGATCGAGGTAGAAAACAGCGTGCGGCTGATCTCTGATTCCGCAAATACGCCGCTGCTCCAATGCAGCAGGTTCACGGTGCTGTGATGCTCGACCATGACGCCCTTTGGGGTTCCGGTGGAGCCTGAGGTGTAGATGACATAGGCGAGATGGCGCG
>NZ_JBVVQB010000183.1:0-564 GCF_055811775.1 Mesorhizobium sp. WSM4844
GGAACGCCTATTAGCAATGGCTTATGGCGATACTTATGCTGCCGAGACATTTATTGCCTTCAGCCACAACCATCACTATGTAGCAAGACTTCGCCTGCTGTCTTCAAGCCACCCGGAGAATTTCATGACAGAAGAAGCCGACCACAGCCTCGACGCCCTCATCGAGCTTACCGCCGATGTCGTCTCAGCCTATGTCTCGAACAATCCGGTCCCGGTGGGCGATCTCCCCGCCCTGATCGGCCAAGTACATGCAGCACTGAAAGGAACGGCCGGCAGCGTTTCCGCAGAACAGCCGCAGGCTCTCAAGCCTGCTATTCCGATCAAGAAGTCGGTGATGGCGGACTACATCATCTGCCTTGACGATGGAAAGAAGTTCAAATCGCTAAAGCGCCATCTGTCGACCCACTATGGCCTCACGCCGGACGAATATCGCGCCAAATGGGGCCTGCCGGCGGACTATCCCATGGTCGCGCCGAATTACGCCGCTGCGCGCTCGGCCTTGGCCAAGACCATAGGTCTCGGCCGCAAACCGAAAGAGTCGGAAACGCCGGCGCCGGCGAAGCG
>NZ_JBVVQB010000184.1:0-559 GCF_055811775.1 Mesorhizobium sp. WSM4844
CCAGCTTGGCGATCCGGCCTGTGCCCGAGAGCGGGCGCCTCGCATCGGCGTCAATGGCGTCTAGGGCGGTCATCGGGGCTCCCGCTCGACCAATCATCGAGCGTCGGTCGTGCCGTGATGACCGTCCCGCCGCCCAGATTGACCTTAGGGTAGCGCAATCGTGCGACAATTCGTAGGGGCTTCGCAGATGAAGCGGCAACGGCCTGCTGTAAGCGTCGACTGGATGCCTGCGCGACCGCGAAATCAGGCAGCAGACGCGGCCGAATTGCGAGCGGCAATGGCGACCGGTGAATCCCGCATTTCGAGGCAGCGGATGCACAAGAGCGCGCGATCATAAAGACAGATCACGATGACCGCAGCACCGGCGATAGCCCGGGTTTTCGCCAGGCAGCGCATGACACGGTCTTCAGCGCGTGTGCCGCACAAGATAGGGTTCGACCAAGGCGCGTATTTCCGCAGCGGGCGCCGCTTCGCCGGCGGCACGCAGCGCCCGTTCGTAGCGTGCATAGTCGTCGACCGCGCCTTCGAAATCACCGCGCGACAGCCGCTCCCTGATCAG
>NZ_JBVVQB010000185.1:0-550 GCF_055811775.1 Mesorhizobium sp. WSM4844
GCGCTCAACGATCGGCTGCGGCAACAGGCGCGGCGGCTGGGGGTGAGCCTGGCGAGCCTCTGCCATCTGGCCTGGGGGCAGGTGATGGCGCGCAGCAGCGGCCGAGAGCAGGTGGTGTTCGGCACGGTGCTGTTCGGCCGCATGCATGCCGGTGCCGGGGCCGACCGGGCGCTGGGCCTGTTCATCAACACCCTGCCTGTGCGGCTTGACCTCGACGGGACCGGGGTCGAGGCGAGCGTGCGGACCACGCATGCGCGGCTTTCCGAGCTGCTGGCGCACGAGCATGCCTCGCTGGCGCTGGCGCAACGCTGCAGCGGGGTGGCGGCGCCGGCGCCGCTGTTCAGCGCGCTGTTGAACTACCGTCACAACACGCCGGCGGTCGCCTGCAAAGCGGATGATGTCCTGTCCGGCATCGAACGGCTGGGCGGCGAGGAGCGCACCAACTATCCGCTGACCCTGTCGGTGGAGGATTTTGGCGAGGCGCTCGGCCTGACGGCGCAGGTGGTGGAGCCCGTGTCTGCGGATCGGGTCTGCGGCTACATGCAGCAGG
>NZ_JBVVQB010000186.1:0-547 GCF_055811775.1 Mesorhizobium sp. WSM4844
GTTTTTGTGTTTTGTGTGGGTGTGGTTTGGGGGTGTGTGGTGTTGGGTTTCTGCGCCCGCTTGGTGTTTTGGGGTGTTGGGGTAGTAGGGCGAATGACTGAGAAAACGGGTTCCTACAAGGATTTAATTGTTTGGCAGCAGGCAATGGACCTTGCGGTGGCGGTTTACGGCGCGACGAAATCCTGGCCGAAGGAGGAACTTTATGGACTGACCAGCCAAGTGCGGCGCGCCGCAAGCTCGGTGCCGGCGAACATAGCGGAAGGCTATGGCAGAGAGGTACGGGGTTCCTATCAGCAATTTCTCCGTATCGCTCAAGGGTCACTGAAGGAGCTGGAAACGCAGCTTCTGATCGCTGAGCGTACCGGCATCGCGCCGAACGGGACAGCGGCTTCATTATTGGCGAGCACCGAAAGTGTGGGAAAGCTTCTTCGGCTCCTAATCCGCAAACTTTCAGCCGACTAACATCTCCTTACTGCCTTACTGCCCTACTGCCCTACTGCCCTACTGCCCTACTCCCCTACTCCCCTACTCCCGTACTCCGCTACTC
>NZ_JBVVQB010000187.1:0-536 GCF_055811775.1 Mesorhizobium sp. WSM4844
CCCAGAATGGCGATCTTGCCGCCATTGTTCATGGTGTCGATCATGTCGCGGAAGGCGGGTGCGGCACCCGACATTTCGAGACCGACGTCAAAACCTTCGGTCATGCCGAGCGCCGGCATGATATCGCGCAGCTTTTCCTTCGACGCGTCGACCACATGCTGGACGCGAAGCTTTTTCGCCAGCGCCAGCCGCACCGGGTTGATGTCGGTGATGACCACCTTTCGCGCGCCGACGCACTGCGCCACCAGCGCAGCCATGATGCCGATCGGCCCGGCGCCGGTGACCAGCACGTCCTCGCCGACCAGATCAAAGGACAGAGCGGTGTGGACCGCATTGCCCAGCGGATCGAAGATTGCGGCGATCTCGTCGGGCACGTCGTCGGGGATCTGCACGACGTTGTGCTGCGGGATCGCCAGATATTCACCGAAGGCGCCCGGCCGGTTGACGCCGACGCCGAGGGTGTTGCGGCACAGATGCCCCCTGCCCGCCCGGCAGTTGCGGCAATGGCCGCAGACGATGTGGCCTTCGCCCGAAAC
>NZ_JBVVQB010000188.1:0-509 GCF_055811775.1 Mesorhizobium sp. WSM4844
CTGCTGGCCGGGATCTGGGCGGAGCTTCTCGGGGTCGAGCGGGTCGGACGCCACGACAACTTCTTCGAACTCGGCGGCCACTCGCTGTTGGCCGTGCAGTTACTCAGTCGAGCATTAGACGTTGGGCTGAACCTTAGCGCCGCCGACCTCTTCCGAGCCCCTGTTCTGAAGGACCTTGCATCGAAGATTCATTTGGAGCCACAGCCCAGGACTCCGGGAGCGATTTCCGTACAAGCAACCGGATCGCAGCCACCGCTCTTCTTTGTCCCCACAGGTTTTGGCGATTGTTCCTACGTCCTCAGGTTGGTGGAGGAAATGGACGTAGACTGTCCCGTCTACGCTCTGCCATGGCCCCCCTTCAATAACCTTTGTCCACCAACTCTTGAGGCGATAGCCGCGGAGAGCATCGTGGCGATTAGAAAGATCCAGCCACAGGGTCCGTATCGCTTCGCTGGATACTCATCAGGCGGAATCTTGGCTTACGCCATAGCCCAGCTCTTACTGGGTCG
>NZ_JBVVQB010000189.1:0-505 GCF_055811775.1 Mesorhizobium sp. WSM4844
TGCTTGAACTCTTCGACAGCAACCGCCTCGATCAGCAAATCCAAGGCTTCGCGCCCCCTCCGGCTCATCGGGTCATCGCCTCGCAGGTAATGATACGCTCGATCTAGATGCACTCGCGCGGCGGAAAAATCGCTTGTCATATGACCCTCTCAGTTGCCGCCCGCGCTGGCCGTCTACGAGGTGAGGGTCGCGCAATCGTCAATATCCACAGAGGTATTTGATTTAAAATCGCGGATGATCTGGGAGAAATCCAGACCCCGGCTTGTCTTATTGAAGAGCCCCTTGGCGACGTCGCCGGCCGGGCTCGGTTGGCTCTGTAATAGCGTTTCGTGGTGCGCCACCATGAAAGTTCGCACGTTTTCATGCGCGGTCGATCAGACACGGTTCACGAACAAAAGCCTGCGGACGATGCAGATGGCGGTAAAGCCTGGCTGCGTATTCCGATGAAGCCGGCCACCGATTCCGATTTGAAGCCGGCCAGTCATTCCGATTTCATTCCGGCCAC
>NZ_JBVVQB010000190.1:0-500 GCF_055811775.1 Mesorhizobium sp. WSM4844
ATCGGACGCCCGATATGTGGCACAACGTTGTCACTGAAGAGCCGTCCCGAGGTTGCCACGACGGTAACTTCCGTCGGGCCATAATTGTTTATCAACTTGAGAGGCGACGGTAGCCGGGAAGGCACACGCTGGAGACGATCACCGCCAATAAGCAAGTACTCCAACAAGGGAGTTACCAGCTCGCCTTCCAATGCCGTTGCAGCCAGCGGCGTGACTAAAAAGGCGGCGTCCAGTGGTTGATCACGCCACCATTGCAGGAGAAGCAGAGGATCTCCTGCTGCCGCTCTGGGTGGGAGCAGCAATGTGCTGCGATTGTATAATGCAGACCATAACTCCCAAGCGCTGGCATCGAATGCCACTCCAGCCGTGAGTGTGCAGCAGGTTTCTGGTTGCCGACAAAATGTTTGCACATGCCATGCTGTGAGATTGACCAGGCTGTGATGCTCGACCATGACGCCCTTTGGGGTTCCGGTGGAGCCTGAGGTGTAGATGACATAGGC
>NZ_JBVVQB010000191.1:0-497 GCF_055811775.1 Mesorhizobium sp. WSM4844
CGCAGGTCGGTTTCCGTGATGGTGAGGGCAGTCATGAACTTAAGCACCTCACCGTACGAGCCGGCGATCTCGATCACCAAGCCGCGACGAAAAGCCTCCTGGGACACGAGACCCGGCAAGGAGTGGTGCTTCGGAGAGACGAGCCCATACATCAATCCGCGGCCTCGTACGCTCAGGCCGAGAGCGGGGAAGTCCTCTGCGATCGATTTGAGTTCTTCAGTCAAGATCGCAGACTTGCGAGCGATCTCATCCTCGAATTTGGAGTCCGACCAGTAAGTCTCAAGAGCCGCACGAGCAGTGACGAAAGCATAGTTGTTGCCTCTGAAGGTCCCGGTGTGCGCACCCGGCGCCCAGACATCAAGTTGAGGCTTGATGAGGATAAGGGCCATTGGGGTTCCGATTGCCGACAGGGACTTGGACAGGGTAACGATGTCCGGCACAATTGCAGCTGCTTCGAAACTGAAGAAACTGCCTGCGCGACCGACTCCTGCCTGGAT
>NZ_JBVVQB010000192.1:0-489 GCF_055811775.1 Mesorhizobium sp. WSM4844
TCACCCTGATGATGTGATGCTGGATGAAGGGCGCGCCTTCGGCCGCGCCATCCTCGGGGTGCTTCAGGCAGCACTCCCATTCCAGAACCGCCCACGAATCGTAGTCGTATTGGGCGAGCTTGGAAAAAATGCCGCCGAAATCCACCTGGCCATCGCCGAGTGAGCGGAAACGCCCGGCCCGGTTCGTCCAGCTCTGATAACCGGAATAGACGCCTTGCCGGCCGGTCGGATTGAACTCGGCATCCTTGGCGTGGAAGGCCTTGATCCGCTCGTGATAAATGTCGATGAATTCGAGATAGTCGAGCTGCTGCAGCAGGAAATGCGACGGGTCGTAATTGATATTGCAGCGCTTGTGGCCGCCGACCGCGTCAAGGAACATCTCGAATGTCGCACCGTCGAAGACGTCCTCGCCCGGATGGATCTCGTAGCCAACATCGACGCCATTGTCCTCATAGACGTCGAGGATCGGTTTCCAGCGCTTTCCCAATT
>NZ_JBVVQB010000193.1:0-470 GCF_055811775.1 Mesorhizobium sp. WSM4844
GAAGACGTGGTCGGCGTGATCCAGTACGAGTTCGTCGACTGGCGCGAGCGCAAATCGGCGAACGCCATCCTGGACGAACTGCGCGGCGTCATGGCCGGCATTCCCGGCGTCGACGTTGAGGTTCGCGTGCCCGAGGCCGGCCCGCCCACCGGCAAGCCGATCCAGATCAGGCTGTCAGCCGTCGACCCGAAAGGCCTCGACGACAAGGCGCGCGCCGTCGCCGCGCGCATTGCCAAGGTGCCAGGTGTCATCGATATTTCCGACGGCCTGCCGCCACCCGGCGTCGACTGGGCGCTCGACGTCGATCGCGCCAAGGCGGCACAATATGGCATCAGCCCGACCTCGGTCGGCACGGTTGTGCAATTGGTGACGAACGGGCTGAAGCTCAGTGAATACCGGCCGGCCGGTGCGGACGACGCCGTCGACATCAGGCTGCGCCTGCCCGAGGACCGGCGCACGCTGTCGACCCT
>NZ_JBVVQB010000194.1:0-470 GCF_055811775.1 Mesorhizobium sp. WSM4844
AGGGTCGACAGCGTGCGCCGGTCCTCGGGCAGGCGCAGCCTGATGTCGACGGCGTCGTCCGCACCGGCCGGCCGGTACTCGCTGAGCTTCAGCCCGTTCGTCACCAGTTGCACCACCGTGCCGACCGAGGTCGGGCTGATGCCGTATTGCGCCGCCTTGGCGCGATCGACGTCGAGCGCCCAGTCGACGCCAGGCGGCGGCAGGCCGTCGGAAATGTCGATGACGCCGGGCACCTTGGCAATGCGTGCGGCGACGGCGCGCGCCTTGTCGTCGAGACCTTTCGGGTCGACGGCTGACAGCCTGATCTGGATCGGCTTGCCAGTGGGCGGGCCGGCCTCGGGCACGCGAACCTCGACGTCGACGCCGGGAATGCCGGCCATGACGCCGCGCAGCTCGTCCAGGATGGCGTTCGCCGATTTGCGCTCGCGCCAGTCGACGAACTCGTACTGGATCACGCCGACCACGTCTTC
>NZ_JBVVQB010000195.1:0-469 GCF_055811775.1 Mesorhizobium sp. WSM4844
CCGGCCTGGGCCGAACTGCCCGCCGGCGATCCCGAGCCGCGCGCGCTGGGGCTCACCGCGCGCCATCTCGCCTACATCATCTACACCTCGGGCTCCACAGGGACGCCCAAGGGCGTCATGGTCGAGCATCGCGGAGTGGTCAATCATACAAGTTGGCAGGCGGATCGATTCCAGCTTTCTGCCCACGACATTTTCCTGCAGCGAACCTCCCTCTCTTTTGATGCCGCGGTGTGGGAGCTATGGACAGCCTTGTTGTTTGGGGCTCGTGTAATTCTCCTTCCCCTCGACCGACAATTCGATTCTCGAACAATTGTCGATCTCCTGGATAAGTACAGAGTGACGGTCCTGCAATTAGTCCCGTCGCTTCTTTCGGCATTGCTTGATCTCATGGACGTTGAGCAAAATGCAATCGGTAGCTTACGATACATGTTTTGTGGTGGAGAGCCCCTCAGGAATGAGATCGTCGCTA
>NZ_JBVVQB010000196.1:0-434 GCF_055811775.1 Mesorhizobium sp. WSM4844
CTGGCGGGCGGCGTTGCCGTCATCCGCGTCGGCGGTGCGACCGAGATCGAAGTCAAGGAAAAGAAGGACCGCGTCGACGACGCCCTCAACGCGACCCGTGCGGCCGTCGAAGAAGGCATCGTTCCCGGCGGCGGCGTCGCACTCCTGCGCGCTTCGCTGAGCATCAAGGCTGTCGGCGCCAACTCCGACCAGACCGCTGGCATCGCCATCGTGCGTCGCGCGCTGCAGGCTCCGGCCCGTCAGATCGCGGCCAACGCCGGTGCGGAAGCATCGATCGTTGCCGGCAAGATCCTCGAGAACAAGGGCCCGACCTTTGGCTTCAACGCCCAGACCGGCGAATATGGCGACATGATCGCGATGGGTATCGTCGATCCGGTCAAGGTCGTGCGCACGGCTCTCCAGGACGCGGCCTCGGTCGCCGGCCTGCTGGTCAC
>NZ_JBVVQB010000197.1:0-429 GCF_055811775.1 Mesorhizobium sp. WSM4844
AAAATGGCAAAGTCGAATTTCCGGCCGCTGCATGACCGCGTGGTCGTTCGTCGGGTCGAATCCGAATCCAAGACCTCCGGCGGCATCATCATCCCCGACACGGCTAAGGAAAAGCCGCAGGAAGGCGAGATCATCGCCGTTGGTTCCGGCGCCCGCGACGAAGCCGGCAAGCTCGTCCCGCTGGACGTCAAGGCCGGCGACCGCATCCTGTTCGGCAAGTGGTCTGGCACCGAAGTCAAGCTCAATGGCGAAGACCTTCTGATCATGAAGGAATCCGACATCATGGGCATCATCGGCTGACACGCCGCCGCCCTTCATCCGCACCATCCAATCTGAATTTCGGGCGAAATGCCCAGGAGCTAAAAATGGCTGCCAAAGACGTAAAATTTTCTCGCGATGCCCGTGAGCGCATGCTGCGCGGCGTCAACA
>NZ_JBVVQB010000198.1:0-421 GCF_055811775.1 Mesorhizobium sp. WSM4844
TAGCCACGCGCAACCCCCGCCCCGCCAATGTAGAGCTCGCCCACCGCCCCGAGCGGCACCGGCCCACCATGAGCGTCAAGCAGGTAGATCCGCGTGTTCGCAATCGGACGCCCGATCGGGACAACTGGCCCGTCAAAATCAGCCGGGCAATTCCAGGCTGTAACGTCGATAGCAGCCTCCGTGGGACCGTATAGATTGTGCAGGCCAGTCCAAGGCAATACGCGCCGAACCTTCTGCGCAAGCGAGGCAGGAAGCGCCTCACCACTGCACACGAGACGCTGCAGCGATGTGCAGCGATCAACACCATTCGTGTCCATAAAGCTGACCAGCATGGATGGTACAAAGTGTGCAGTGGTGATGCGTTGGCTGATTATCAAGTCTACAAGCGCATCGGGGTCTTTGTGTGCCGCCGGTGGCGCCA
>NZ_JBVVQB010000199.1:0-419 GCF_055811775.1 Mesorhizobium sp. WSM4844
CCGCCGAGTTCGAAGAAGTTGTCGTGGCGTCCGACCCGCTCGACCCCGAGAAGCTCCGCCCAGATCCCGGCCAGCAGCGTCTCGACCGCGCCCTGCGGCGCTTCATAGGCGGTGCGCGCATAGGCATCGTCGGCCGGCGCCGGCAGCGCCTGGCGGTCGAGCTTGCCGTTCGGCGTCAGCGGCAGCCCATCCAGCCGCACGAAGGCCGACGGCACCATGTAGTCGGGCAGCCGCCCGCCCAGATGGGCGCGCAAGCAGGCAGCAAGCTGCGCGCCATCGGCGCCCTCCGAGCCGTCCGCCGACTTCGCCACCACATAGGCGACGAGCCGCTGGTCGCCGGTCCGATCGGCGCGCGCCACCACCACCGCATCGCCGACAAGCTCGTGCTCGCAAAGCCGCGCCGCGATCTCGCCCGGCTC
>NZ_JBVVQB010000200.1:0-409 GCF_055811775.1 Mesorhizobium sp. WSM4844
CGAATACGCAGAAGCCGCGGCACGGATCCCGGCAGCCTTGCAGGCGACAGCGCTCGGTCAGCCCCAACCCGTGTTTGGTTTCATTCTCGGACCAAGCTCCGGCGAAGGCCGATCAGCTGGCAAAAAAACAAACAGTCATCCGTAGAGGTCGCCGGGAATAGACCGGACCCGTTGGGCCAACGTCACTGACGAATGAATGCCAGGTTCCACTCACCTGACCGTATTTTCGTGTAGCGCGGAATTTCGTCACGTTGTGTTCGGAATTACAAAAGCTCAAGATGGCATGGCTGCATATCGGTTCCGGCGCCTGGCAGCCGAAACGATTTCCGTGGGGAACGCCTATTAGCAATGGCTTATGGCGATACTTATGCTGCCGAGACATTTATTGCCTTCAGCCACAACCATCACT
>NZ_JBVVQB010000201.1:0-407 GCF_055811775.1 Mesorhizobium sp. WSM4844
CAGATGGCCTTTGCCGAGCGCGGCCTGTTGGAGCGCTATCTTGGCGCGGTTCAGCAGGTGGTGGACCGGCACGACATCCTGCGCACGGCCTTTGTCTGGGAGGGGCTGTCGAGCCCGGCCCAGGTGGTGTGGCGGCGTGCGCCGCTACAGGTGAGCGAGGTCGAGCTGGATGACTGTGACGGTTCCGGCGCCGAGGAGCTCCGGCGCCGGTTTGATCCACGCCGGCAGCGCATCGACCTTGGCCGGGCGCCCTTGATGCGCGTCGTGATCGCGCGCGAGCCCGGCAGCGGGCGTTGGCTGCTGCTGGAGCTGCAGCATCATCTGATCGGGGATCACACGACGCTGGAAGTGATGCATGCCGAGGTGCGGGCCGTGCTCGACGGGCGCGCCCATGAGCTGGCAGCACC
>NZ_JBVVQB010000202.1:0-398 GCF_055811775.1 Mesorhizobium sp. WSM4844
AGTGATGGTTGTGGCTGAAGGCAATAAATGTCTCGGCAGCATAAGTATCGCCATAAGCCATTGCTAATAGGCGTTCCACCCGGAAATCGTTTCGGCTGCCAGGCGCCGGAACCGATACATCTTGAGCTTTTGTAATTCCGAAAACAACGTGACGAAATTCCGCGCTACACGAAAATAGGGTCAGGTGAACGAAACTTGGCATTCGTCGTTCGTCAGTGACGTTGGCCCAACGGGTCCGGTCTATTCCCGGCGACTTCTATGGATGACTGTTTTTTTGCCAGCTGATCGGCCCTTCGCCGGAGCTTGGTCCGAGAATGAAGTCAAACACGGGTTGGGGCTGACCGAGCGCTGTCGCCTGCAAGGCTGCCGGGATCCGTGCCGCGGCTTCTGCGTATTCG
>NZ_JBVVQB010000203.1:0-397 GCF_055811775.1 Mesorhizobium sp. WSM4844
AACGGTGTTGATTGCGGCGTCTTCGTGGTGGACGGCACGCGCGCGCTGGTTCAGAGATTGGCGAACCAAGAGTGGCCAGTCCCGCAGCTGCCGCTGGACCTCAACGACCTCGTTGCCGATCGGCAGGCGCTGCAAAACCGACTGAGGGAGGAGCGCTTGCCGCACGAGCTTGCCGCAATCCCCGCGGACGCTTTTGCAGCAGCTGGGTCGCAGGTGCAACACGCCGTCTTGCAAGAGCAGCAAGCCCGACAAGTCGCGCCAGCGCCGTTTGAAAGGCACTTGGGCAAGTCGCGCGAGGCCCAGGACGAGCTGACGCGTACACTTGACAGGAACAACCTCGTGAACAGCGGCGGCGTCATCATCAACAATGAACATTCCACAGCGCTGTGGAGACCGG
>NZ_JBVVQB010000204.1:0-395 GCF_055811775.1 Mesorhizobium sp. WSM4844
CGGTCCACCACCTGCTGAACCGCGCCAAGATAGCGCTCCAACAGGCCGCGCTCGGCAAAGGCCATCTGCGAGACCAGCAGATAGGGATCGCCCCGGCTGGCCAGCAGATGATGGAACAGGATGCCGTCCTGCAGCGGCGACAGGCCATAAATGTCCTGGATGTTGCCGACGCCGCCGGGAACCGTGGCGACGATCCGGTCGATCTCCGGCTGGGCCAGCTCGATGAGCGGCAGCATCTGCGGCGTAATCGCCGTGCTGTGCTCGGTGATCAGGTTGGCAGGCACCGCCACCTCGTGATGGCTGCCAAGGCTTGCGGCCAGATCGGCCAGCACCGGCCTGGCGAACAGGGTGCGCACCTCCACCCCCAGCGACAGCCGCCGCAGCCGCTCCATCAG
>NZ_JBVVQB010000205.1:0-381 GCF_055811775.1 Mesorhizobium sp. WSM4844
ACGTAAGCGGCAGCCTCGGCGCTCAATGCCAGGCCAGGATCGGCACTAGACCCTGCTCCGGTCATGAGCGGCTCAATCGCCAGAACAGGGATCGTCACCTCAAGCAGATCATCATCGTCACTCTCGCTAAACACCAGGCGCGCAGCACAATCGGCCATCAGCCACTCTTGTCGCGCAGATGGAAGAGCGCGATCGATCGGCACATACACTCCGCCCGCCTTCAGGATCGCCAGCTGCGCCACCACGAGGGCGACGGAGCGGTCCAGCACTGTCGCAATGTGATCCCCCGGCTTGACCCCAAGGGCGATCAGGTGATGCGCCAGCCGGTTGGCCCGCGCGTTGAGCTCGCCATAGCTCAACCGCTCGTCCTCATGGACCACC
>NZ_JBVVQB010000206.1:0-379 GCF_055811775.1 Mesorhizobium sp. WSM4844
GGCAGGTTGTCCATCACGACGACGTCGCCGGGTTCGAGTGTGGGAACCAGCACCTGGTCGACATACGCCAGGAACACGGTGCCGTTCATGGCGCCGTCGTAGACGAAGGGGGCGGTCATGCCGGTCAGCCGCAATGCGCCGGTGAAGGTGGTGGTCTTCCAATGACCATGGGGCACGCCGGCCCGGCAGCGCTCGCCGCGTGGGGCTCGTCCGCGCAGGCGGGCCATCTTCGTCGACAGTCCGGTCTCATCGATGAAGACCAGCTTCGTTGGATCGAGGTCGAGCTGGCCGTCGAACCAGTCCCGGCGTCGCTTCAGGACGTCGGGGCGATCCTGCTCCAGTGCGTGCGCGGACTTTTTTTGAATGTCCAGCCGTGCCG
>NZ_JBVVQB010000207.1:0-365 GCF_055811775.1 Mesorhizobium sp. WSM4844
CGCACGGAATACTTGGTAACGGCTTGGCTGATCTATCTCGCCCGCATCACGGGAGAAGCAGAGCTTCAACTGGGATGGACGCCTGCATCGGATCAATCGCAAGCCGGTTTGAAAGCGGTGGAGGTGCTTATCGCCTCTGTCGTGCCGATGGAAGTTACCATCGACCTTGCACATGATTTTGAAGACGTGCGCAAAGCGGTGGCGGCCGAATGCGCTCAGCTGAGCGAGCACGCTAGCTTTGCCCGGGATCTTATCGCGCGCTGCCCGACATTGCGAGGTGTGGAGGCGCTACGGTCGCACCAGCCCTGGCCGATTGGCATCACAATCACGACAGACAGCTGTTCTGTCGCTGGCGATCTGACGAC
>NZ_JBVVQB010000208.1:0-356 GCF_055811775.1 Mesorhizobium sp. WSM4844
GAGCCGTGGGCCCGGATAGGCCGGATCGAGCGGCACATAGGCGCCGCCCGCCTTCAGGATCGCCAGCAGCCCCACCACCATCGCCGGGCTGCGCTCGACGCAGATCGCCACCGGCTGATCCGGCCTGACCCCGAGCCCGATCAGGTGATGCGCAAGCCGGTTGGCCCGGGCGTTGAGTTCGCCATAGGAGAGCGCCTCGTCCTCATGCACCAAGGCCACCGCCTCGGGTGTGCGGCGCACCTGTTGCTCGAACAGCTCATGGATGCACCGACCCGACGGATAATCCGCCGCCGTCCGGTTCAGCTCCTCCAAAAGGTAGGTCCGCTCCTCGGGCGGAAGAATGTCCAGCTCCCGCA
>NZ_JBVVQB010000209.1:0-353 GCF_055811775.1 Mesorhizobium sp. WSM4844
CAGGACGCGGCCTCGGTCGCCGGCCTGCTGGTCACCACCGAAGCCATGATCGCGGAGGCTCCGAAGAAGGAGTCGGCTGGCGGCGGCATGCCAGGCGGCATGGGCGGCGGCGGCATGGGCGGCATGGGCGGCATGGATTTCTAATCCACGCATCAGAGTTCCCATACGGAAAGGGCGCCGAAAGGCGCCCTTTTTGTATGTCATGAACACAATGGCCGTGCCAGCCGCGATCGGCGGGCGAGACCTCCTGTACCGCTGTACGCTTTTGCAATAGTTACGGCATGGATCCTAGGGTCTTCGCGACGGAGCTTCGCTCCTGCTCCGCTCTAGGATGACGAAGGCAATGTCGTTTC
>NZ_JBVVQB010000210.1:0-350 GCF_055811775.1 Mesorhizobium sp. WSM4844
CCGGCGTCGCTTCAGGACGTCGGGGCGATCCTGCTCCAGTGCGTGCGCGGACTTTTTTTGAATGTCCAGCCGTGCCGGCCGAGCCAGGCGCTCAAGGCGCTGCGGCTGATCCGAAAAGACTGCTCGACCTCCAGACGCGCCACCATCTCGTTCAACGTGATGTCCTTGCGCTCCTCGATCAGCCCGAAAATGAAGGCGTCATGCGCATCCAGGCTGGACGCGCGGCGGCGGCCCTGCGGGCGCGGCGACAGTTCGCCGATCCTGGCCCGCGCAATCCAGCGGATCGCGCTCGATATGCCGACCCCAAACCGTGCCGCCGCCTGTCGGGCCGACATGCCGGCATCCGAAGC
>NZ_JBVVQB010000211.1:0-344 GCF_055811775.1 Mesorhizobium sp. WSM4844
GTTATCAGCTAAACGAGACGGGGGATCAGGACGATTTAACAGGGATTTCGCAGCGGCTTCGCTGGTTTGGCATCCTTTCTCTTCTGTCAGGGTTTGCCTGGTCCTTTCTTGCCGTCCTTACCGTTGGCTACACAACGCCGCAAGCGCCGTTGCATCTGATTATTCTGGCGGGCATCTCAGCTGGTGCGGTTACATACGGCAGTTCATATGCCGCGGCCGCGATCAACTTCATCACGCCGCCGCTTGTGATCGCGATGGCTTGCTTGCTGGCGAAAGGCAACTTTGAAGATTACATTCTGGCCTTTGCCGTTCTGCTCTTCGTGGGCGGCTTGGTTCGAGGCTCG
>NZ_JBVVQB010000212.1:0-342 GCF_055811775.1 Mesorhizobium sp. WSM4844
GTGCTCCTGCTCGATCTCACCGCTTCGGGCGCCGCCTCGCGACCGACGCTGGACAGCAGGCTTTTCC
The DNA here is from genome assembly GCF_055811775.1 of Mesorhizobium sp. WSM4844. Classification (NCBI taxonomy): domain Bacteria; kingdom Pseudomonadati; phylum Pseudomonadota; class Alphaproteobacteria; order Hyphomicrobiales; family Phyllobacteriaceae; genus Mesorhizobium; species Mesorhizobium sp. WSM4844. The sequence goes on from NZ_JBVVQB010000212.1 coordinate 68, forward strand.
CGGGCATCACCGATCTGCTCGCCTCCGAAGCGCAGTTCAGCGACGTGATCCATGCCGATCTCTATTCGGACTGCCACGTCATTCCCGTCGGCAACGCCGATCCGGTTCGCGCCATGCGCGCCGCCGACCGGCTGCCGATCATCATGCAGTCGCTGACCACCGCCTACGATCTGGTCGTGGTCGAATGCGGACCCACCGACGCGCAAGGCATCAGCCGCCTTGTCGGCGAGGGCACAGAAGTCTTCCTGTCGCTGCTGGAGCCGAACGATGAGGTG
>NZ_JBVVQB010000213.1:0-341 GCF_055811775.1 Mesorhizobium sp. WSM4844
TATGAAGCGCCGCAGGGCGCGGTCGAGACGCTGCTGGCCGGGATCTGGGCGGAGCTGCTCGGGGTCGAGCGGGTCGGACGCCACGACAACTTCTTCGAGCTCGGCGGCCACTCGCTCCTGGCCGTGCAGCTGATGAGCCGGTTGCCGCAGGCGGTCGGTGTCGAGCTGCCGCTGGCCACGCTGTTCGCCAGGCCGGTTATTGCCGATCTGGCGGAAAGCATCGTCGACCAGTTGAACCGCTGCGGTCCGCAAGACCTGCCGGCAATTGTTGCCGTGTCGCGCGACGAGCCGCTTGCGCTGTCGTTCGCGCAGCAGCGGCTGTGGTTCCTGGCGCAGCTCGA
>NZ_JBVVQB010000214.1:0-335 GCF_055811775.1 Mesorhizobium sp. WSM4844
GTGAGATCGATGCGATAGGCGTTGTGAACGAGGCGATCCAGGATGGCGTCGGCCAAAGTTGGGTTTGCAATAATCTCCCACCAACGATCCACGGGCACCTGACTTGTGACGATGGTTGAGCGTCGTTCGTAGCGATCCTCAATGATCTCCAGGAGATCGCGGCGTTGGTCATCATTGAGTTTTTCCGGTCCCCAGTCATCGAGGATCAGCAGGTCTGTCCTGGCAAGAGATTGCCTCGATCCATGCCGCGCGCCGCATGGCTAGAGCACGTCCCGTGATCGATGAATCGATTGTGATGTGACGACGAGCTTCTCCGGTGATTCAACATCCACCTT
>NZ_JBVVQB010000215.1:0-335 GCF_055811775.1 Mesorhizobium sp. WSM4844
GAGCGGGGGGGGGGGGGGGGGGGGGGGGGGGGGGGCGGGGGGCGCCGCCCGCCCGCGCGCGGGGGGGGGGGGGGGGGGGGGGGGGGGGGGGGGGGGGGGGGGGGGGCGGGGCCGCCGCGCGGCGCGGGGGGGGGGGGGGGGGGGGGGGGGGGGGGGGGGGGGGGGGGGGGGCGGGGGGGGGGGGGGGGGGGGGGGGCGGCGCCCCCCCCCCCCCGGCGCCCCCCCCCCCCCCCCCCCCCCCCCCCCCCCCCCCCCGCCCCGCGGCCCCGCCCGGCCCCCCCCGCCCCCGCCCCGGCCCGCCCGCCCCCCCCCCCCCCCCCCCCCCCCCCCCGCCA
>NZ_JBVVQB010000216.1:0-310 GCF_055811775.1 Mesorhizobium sp. WSM4844
TCTGACGACAAGCCAAAGTGCTGGGTCAGCCCCATGCGGCGATTTGCTGACGTTTGAGGTTTGCACTCAGGATGGGAGCTTTCGATGGCATTTTGATGCAAGTCGATTAGCACCGGAGCAGATCGACCGTATGACGCAGCATTTGCAAACTTTGTTATATGGTGTGACGGCCGATGCCGGGCAGCCGGTGCGCGACCTCGACATCCTACCGGCCGCCGAGCGCGCCTATCTGCTGGAGGAGCTGAACCGGACGGCGGCGGATTATCCGTCGGGTCGGTGCATCCATGAGCTGTTCGAGCAACAGGTGCGC
>NZ_JBVVQB010000217.1:0-308 GCF_055811775.1 Mesorhizobium sp. WSM4844
CTGAGCCTGGGCGAGGATGGCGATCAGATCGCCGGATCGCTGCACTATGCCACGGCGCTGTTCGACGAAGCGACGATGGAGCGGCAGCGCGGCTATCTTTTGGCATTGCTGCGGGCGATGGTTGCCGATGCCGGGCAGCCGGTCAGCCGCATCGACATTCTTCCGCCCGAGGAGCGGACCTACCTTTTGGAGGAGCTGAACCGGACGGCGGCGGCCTATCCGTCGGAGCGGTGCATCCACGAGCTGTTCGAGGCGCAGGTGCGCCAGGCGCCGGAGGCGGTGGCGGTGGTCCATGAGGACGAGCGGTT
>NZ_JBVVQB010000218.1:0-296 GCF_055811775.1 Mesorhizobium sp. WSM4844
GCGCTCGATTATGTGCCGCGCAAGGTCGATGACGACTGCCTGATGGAGCTCAGATGGTTCTATGACCGGCGCGACCTCGCCGAGGTCAAGCGCGACTTGGCGCAGTGGATCGCCAAATGGCAGGCCAAATACCCGAAGCTGGTGGATTGGGTGGAGAACAACATCGAGGAGACGCTGAGCTTCTATCGGCTGCCGCTGCCGCATCACAAGCACATGAAGTCGACGGATGACATCGACAAGCCTGATTTCGGCTTTTTGGCTTTTTCGACTCCTGTTCGTTTCTTTGTTCGGCTTCA
>NZ_JBVVQB010000219.1:0-293 GCF_055811775.1 Mesorhizobium sp. WSM4844
CTGGCGGGCGGCGTTGCCGTCATCCGCGTCGGCGGTGCGACCGAGATCGAAGTCAAGGAAAAGAAGGACCGCGTCGATGACGCCCTCAACGCGACCCGCGCGGCCGTCGAAGAAGGCATCGTTCCCGGCGGCGGCGTCGCACTCCTGCGCGCTTCGATGGCCATCACCGTCAGCGGCGCCAACTCCGACCAGACCGCCGGCATCGCCATCGTGCGCCGCGCGCTGCAGGCTCCGGCTCGCCAGATCGCGGCCAACGCCGGTGCGGAAGCATCGATCGTTGCCGGCAAGATCCT
>NZ_JBVVQB010000220.1:0-279 GCF_055811775.1 Mesorhizobium sp. WSM4844
GCATGAGGAGTTCTTCCAGGAACAGCTGGCGGACATCGACGAGCCGACAATGCCGTTCGGGCTGAACGAGGTGCGCGGCGACGGCAGCGGGGTCGGCGAGGCGCGGGGGATGCTGCCGCAGGCGCTCAACGATCGGCTGCGGGCCCAGGCGCGGCGGCTGGGGGTGAGCCTGGCCAGCCTGTGCCATCTGGCCTGGGGTCAGGTGGTGGCGCTGAGCAGCGGCCGAGAGCAGGTGGTGTTCGGCACGGTGCTGTTCGGCCGCATGCATGCCGGTGCCGG
>NZ_JBVVQB010000221.1:0-272 GCF_055811775.1 Mesorhizobium sp. WSM4844
CGGCGCCGCAAGGCGAGGTCGAGACGGCGCTGGCCGAGATCTGGGCCGAGCTCCTCGGTGTCGAGCGGGTCGGACGCCACGACAACTTCTTCGAACTCGGCGGACACTCGCTCCTGGCGGTGCAGCTGATGAGCCGGTTGCCGCAGGCCGTCGGTGTCGAGCTGCCGCTGGCCACGCTGTTCGCCAGGCCGGTGTTTTGCGATCTGGCGGAAAGCATCGTCGACCAGTTGAACCGCTGCGGTCCGCAAGACCTGCCGGCGATTGTTGCCGTG
>NZ_JBVVQB010000222.1:0-270 GCF_055811775.1 Mesorhizobium sp. WSM4844
CGTGCTCGACGGGCGCGCCCATGAGCTGGCAGCACCGCAGCCGTTCCGCAATCTGGTGGCGCAGGCGCGGCTGGGGGTTGATGCCAAGGCGCATGAAGAGTTCTTCCAGGAACAGTTGGCCGACATCGACGAGCCGACCATGCCGTTCGGGCTGAGCGAGGTGCGCGGCGACGGCAGCGGGGTCGGCGAGGCACGGCGGATGCTGCCGCAGGCGCTCAACGATCGGCTGCGGCAACAGGCGCGGCGGCTGGGGGTGAGCCTGGCGAGCCT
>NZ_JBVVQB010000223.1:0-260 GCF_055811775.1 Mesorhizobium sp. WSM4844
CGCCTTTTTACTCCCTAGCTTTCCCCCATTGAAATCACAGGGTTTTCCGGCTCGAAAGCTGGGGGTCGTTTGGTGCAATGCCGCGTGCGGAGAACACCGAAAGCAAACCAACCGGTGACCAAATTGGGCAGCCGCTTCGGCCTAGGAGCGGTGTCGAACTTCAAATGTCTGGAATGGGCCGATGAACGAACCCGCTGCGCGGGAGGGCGCCTGCGGTTGAGGTAGAGATCAGGAACCGGTCGTCGCGCCTGCATTGAGCG
>NZ_JBVVQB010000224.1:0-254 GCF_055811775.1 Mesorhizobium sp. WSM4844
GCGCTGTTCGACGAAGCGACGATCGAGCGGCAGCGCGGCTATCTTATGGCATTGCTGCGGGCGATGGTTGCCGATGCAGGCCAGCCGGTCGGCCGCATCGACATCCTGCCGGCCGCCGAGCGCACCTATCTGCTGGAGGATCTGAACCGGACGGCAGCGGCCTATCCGTCGGGTCTTTGCATCCACGAGCTGTTCGAGGCGCAGGTGCGCCAGGCGCCGGAGGCGGTGGCGGTGGTCCATGAGGACGAGCGGTT
>NZ_JBVVQB010000225.1:0-253 GCF_055811775.1 Mesorhizobium sp. WSM4844
GGAGGAATATCCGCGCGAGCCTCGGCTGCGCGCAGCAGCACATCCATATGCGCTGAGTGCCAGAGCCCTTGGTGATACTCGCCTGTGCCTGTGCCTTTAGTGATGTGGGGAGCTACGGGCTGTGCGGTGATAGGGGGAGCGCAACGGATTTGGCCCAGGAGAAGCACTGCTAGGCGTGCCCGAGTGGGATGCCGGTGGGAGTTCCAACTCGCTGAGCGAAGCGATGTCGTGGGTGGGGAGCAGCGGTATGTAG
>NZ_JBVVQB010000226.1:0-249 GCF_055811775.1 Mesorhizobium sp. WSM4844
TCGACGCGGTCCTTCTTTTCCTTGACTTCGATCTCGGTCGCACCGCCGACGCGGATGACGGCAACGCCGCCCGCCAGCTTGGCGAGACGTTCCTGCAGCTTCTCCTTGTCGTAGTCCGAGGTGGTCTCCTCGATCTGCTGCTTGATCTGGGCGACGCGGCCCTGGATCTCGGCCTTCTTGCCGGCGCCGTCGACGATGGTGGTGTTCTCCTTGGAGATCGACACCTTCTTGGCGCGGCCGAGCATGTTG
>NZ_JBVVQB010000227.1:0-245 GCF_055811775.1 Mesorhizobium sp. WSM4844
AAAACGCTGCTGCGGTGCAGAACCTTTGATAGCGGAGGGACAGCGCCCCCCTCTGTCCTGCCGGACATCTCCCCCACTTGGGGGGAGATTGGACTTCATCACTGATTTCGCCAACCACCAACCGTGCAAAAAAGGACGCTGTCCGCGAAGCTGCCGATCTCCCCCCTTGTGGGGGAGATGTCCGGCAGGACAGAGGGGGGCGCTGTCCCTCCGCTATCAAAGGTTCTGCACCGCAGCAGCGTTTT
>NZ_JBVVQB010000228.1:0-244 GCF_055811775.1 Mesorhizobium sp. WSM4844
GTGGCTGTTTTTTTTTTTTTTTTTTTTTTTTTTTTTGGTGGGGGGGGGTGGGGTTGGGTTGGTTGGTGTGTTTTGTTTTTTTTTTTTTTTTTTTGGGGGGGTGTTTTTTTTTTTTTTTTTTTTTTTTTTTTGTTTTGTTTTTTTTTTTTTTTTTTTTTTTTTGGGGGTGTTGTTTTTTTTTTTGGGGGGGGGGGGTGTTTTTTTTTTTTTTTTTTTTTTTTTTTTTTTTTTACAGGTAAACCGC
>NZ_JBVVQB010000229.1:0-242 GCF_055811775.1 Mesorhizobium sp. WSM4844
GTGCAATGTGTGGTGGAACGAGTTTGTTGGTCACGACCTGGCCCGTCACCCCGACATTCTCTCCCAGGTCTTCTTCGCCAACCCGGCTGCGCGCACCATCGCCGCAGCCACCTGGGACGCCTTCGTTAGCCCCTACGGGCCCGGCCCGATCATCCACCAGCGGGTGGACCAGCAGCGCACCGGCCAGCACCAGCTCTTTGGCCCCGACCTGTCGCAAGGCATCGATCGGGCCGATGAACAAG
>NZ_JBVVQB010000230.1:0-240 GCF_055811775.1 Mesorhizobium sp. WSM4844
ATGATCCATGTTGAGGTAGCGGGTCGCCTCGAGCCAGTTCTCGTGGATCTCCACCGCCAATGCCCGAACCAGCCGCAGACAGCTCTGCGGGTTGGGGAAGATGCGAACGACCAGGGTGCGCCGCTTGATCTCCTGGTTCAGCCGCTCCAGCATGTTCGTAACCGGTATGATCATGACGGTGCCATCCGATCCCCGCTGGAGATGAGCGATTTTCGGCGTATGGTGCGACCATCCGGGACA
>NZ_JBVVQB010000231.1:0-239 GCF_055811775.1 Mesorhizobium sp. WSM4844
ATAATCCGCCGCCGTCCGGTTCAGCTCCTCCAAAAGGTAGGTCCGCTCCTCGGGCGGAAGAATGTCCAGCTCCCGCACCGGCCTGTCGGGCGCCCGCTCCAGCGCCTCCGACAGCGCTTCGAGCGCCCGCTGCATGTAGCCGCAGACCCGATCCGCAGACACCGGCTCCGCCACCTGTGCGGTGAGGCCGAGCGCCTCGCCAAAATCCTCCACCGACAGCGTCAGCGGATAGTTGGTGC
>NZ_JBVVQB010000232.1:0-239 GCF_055811775.1 Mesorhizobium sp. WSM4844
GACGTTTATGGAGTTCTCGATCGCAGCGAGGTGCTTCTCAGACCATGCGGACGGCGCGGCCTCCGCATGCAGCCTTCCGATGTGTTCGGACCCTGTCCCTTGAACGGGTACCCCTTCCAATGGCAATTCACCCAACTGCTGCATGGGGGGCTGCATCGGCATGCGGCCGCCTGAATTGCCGATTTCGCTCAGCGGCTGCTGAATGGCGGCGGCTTGCGGCGTATTCAGGGCCCTCTGCC
>NZ_JBVVQB010000233.1:0-239 GCF_055811775.1 Mesorhizobium sp. WSM4844
TGCCTGGCCTATTCCAATGACGGCGCCGCCTATGCCGACCGTGTCGGCCGCTTCATGGACGTGACGTCCGAGGATGGGCGGCTGGTCGACGCGCAGGGACTGACGGTCGAGGATTTTGGCCTCGTCGACAATCTCATGATGATCCACGCGCTGGAGCTGCATGGCTGCCCGCTGGTGACGCCGGCGCAGATGCCGATCGACGTGTGGCACGATCTGGCCGCGTTCGAGGCTTGCGTCCG
>NZ_JBVVQB010000234.1:0-238 GCF_055811775.1 Mesorhizobium sp. WSM4844
TTTTTTGTGGTGGGTGTTGGTTTTTTTTTTGTGTTGGGGGGTGGTGCGTCTGTGTGTGTTGTTTTTTTGGGGGGGGGCGGGGGGGGGGGGGGGGGGGGGGGGGGGGGGGGTTTTTTTTTTTTTTTTTTTTTTGGGGGGGGGGGGGGGGGTTTTTTTGGGGGGTGTTGGGTTTGGGTGGGGGGGTCTACCTGTTCCCCCCACCCCCACCCCGCCCGCGGGGCGTGGGGGGGGCGCTCGA
>NZ_JBVVQB010000235.1:0-234 GCF_055811775.1 Mesorhizobium sp. WSM4844
CACCGAACCGTCAAAGGGGGCGTGGATCTCGGCCCGCGCGAGTTGCGGGGGGGGGGGGGGGGGGGGGGGGGGGGGGGGGGGCGCGGGGGCGGCGGGGGGGGGGGGGGGGGGGGGGGGGGGGGGGGGGGGGGGGGGGGGGGGGGGGGGGGGGGGCGGGGGGGGGGGGCCCCGGGGGGGGGGGGGGCGCGCCCCCCCCCCGCGGCGCCGCCCACCCCCCCACCCCCGCGCCCCCGA
>NZ_JBVVQB010000236.1:0-234 GCF_055811775.1 Mesorhizobium sp. WSM4844
GGTCGCTTCTGTTTTTTTTCTTCCTAGTCCGTTCGCTCTCGTCTTTTGGTTCTGTTTGCTCCCCCCCCCCCCCCCCCCGGGGGTGGCGCGGGGGGGGGGGGGGGGGGGGGGGGGCGGGGGGGGGGGGCTGGGGGGGGGGGGGGGGGGGGGGGGGGGCGGGCGGGGGGGGGGGGGGCGGCGGGGGGGGGGGGGCGGCCGGGCGGGGGGGGGGGGCGGGGGCGGCGCGGGGGGGGG
>NZ_JBVVQB010000237.1:0-234 GCF_055811775.1 Mesorhizobium sp. WSM4844
CGCGTCGGCGGCCGGGGGGGGGTGGGGGCGGGGGTGGTCGGTGGTGGGGGGGTTGGTTGGGTGTGTTTGGTTTTTGGGGGGGGGGGGGGGGGGGGGGGGGGGGGGGGGGGGGGGTGGGGGGGGGGGCCCCCCCCCCCGGGGGGGGGGGGGGGGGGGGGGGGGGGCGGGGGCCCCCCCCCCCCCGGCGGGGGGGGGGGGGGGCCGGCCGGGGGGGGAGAGAGTGGGGCGGGGGGG
>NZ_JBVVQB010000238.1:0-232 GCF_055811775.1 Mesorhizobium sp. WSM4844
CCTTCTTGCCGGCGCCGTCGACGATGGTGGTGTTCTCCTTGGAGATCGACACCTTCTTGGCGCGGCCGAGCATGTTGAGGCCGACATTCTCGAGCTTGATGCCGAGGTCTTCGGAAATGACCTGGCCACCGGTGAGGATGGCGATGTCTTCCAGCATGGCCTTGCGGCGATCACCGAAGCCCGGCGCCTTGACGGCGGCGATCTTCAGGCCGCCACGCAGCTTGTTGACGAC
>NZ_JBVVQB010000239.1:0-232 GCF_055811775.1 Mesorhizobium sp. WSM4844
GCAATAGAGATGGGGGGGGGGGGCGCGGGGGGGGGGGGGGGGGGGTTGTGGGGGGGGGGGGGGGGGGGGGGGCGGGCGGGGGGGGGGGGGGGGGGGGGCCCCGGGCGGGGGGGGGGGGCGGGCGGCCCCCCCCCCCCCCCGCCCCCCCCCCCGCCCCCCCCCCCCCCCCCACAAAAACCCCCGCCCCCCCCAAAAGGGGCGGGAACAAAACCAACCCCCCGCGGGTTTGGGG
>NZ_JBVVQB010000240.1:0-231 GCF_055811775.1 Mesorhizobium sp. WSM4844
CAATCCGACGGGCGGCATGATGTTCATGCTCCGTTCGACCTTAGCGTACGATTTTGAGCAGCTCTTGTTCTGACCCCATCGTACGTGGTCAGGCTGTCGGACCATGGCACTTCTTCCTGGATTGCCGGTTTCGTTCCGACTTTCATGGCAGTTTGGTACTCCATCATTATTTCAGTGGGATATTCCTTCGACAGGTTAGCCAAAGCAGACAGCAATCATAGTCCTAAATGA
>NZ_JBVVQB010000241.1:0-230 GCF_055811775.1 Mesorhizobium sp. WSM4844
CCTTATCGTCGGCAGCGTCGCAACGTGGAGCGGCGCTGGGGCGTGCTGTTTCAGCAGGGCGCGCTGTTCTCCTCGCTCACGGTGCGGCAGAACATCCAGTTTCCGATGCGCGAATATCTGCGGGTGTCGCAACGGCTGATGGACGAGATCACCATCGCCAAGCTCACCATGGTGGGTCTCAAGCCCGAAGTGGCCGATCGCTTTCCCTCGGAACTATCGGGCGGCATGGT
>NZ_JBVVQB010000242.1:0-230 GCF_055811775.1 Mesorhizobium sp. WSM4844
CTCGCATCTGTGCTGCCCGGCAGGAAATAAAAAGTTAAGCCGGGCCGGGGGGGAGGGGCGGAAATTTGTGTGGGGATGGTTGGGTGGGGCGGGGGGGGGGGGGGGGGGGGGGTTGTTTGGGCCGGGGGGGGGGGGGGGGGGGGGGTGTTTAAAAGAAGAAGGGGCGGGCGCGCGGGGGGGGGGTGAGGGGTGGGGGGGGGGGGTGGTGAAAAAAAAAAATGGGGGGGGGG
>NZ_JBVVQB010000243.1:0-229 GCF_055811775.1 Mesorhizobium sp. WSM4844
CCGGGGGGGGTGCGCTCTTTTTTTTTTGCGGTCTTCACTTAATTCTCCGCTTGTTTTTTTTTTTTTTTGCTCTGGTTTTTTGGGGGGGGGGGGGGGGGCCCCGCCCCGGGGGGGGGGCGCGGGGGGGGGGGGGGGGGGCCCCCCCCCCCCCGGGGGGGGGGGGGGGCCCCCCCCGCGGGGGGGGGGGGCGGGGGCGGCCGCGGGGGGGGGGGGGGCGCCCGCGGGGGGG
>NZ_JBVVQB010000244.1:0-228 GCF_055811775.1 Mesorhizobium sp. WSM4844
AGTTCATGGATGCACGGCTCCGACGGATAGGCCGCCGCCGTCCGGTTCAGATCCTCCAGCAGATAGGTGCGCTCGTCGGGCGGAAGAATGTCGAGCGCGCGCACCGGCCTATTGGGGGCATGCTCCAGCGCCTCGGCCAGTTGCTCGAGCACCTGCTGCATGTAGCCGCAGACCCGATCCGCAGACACGGGCTCCACCACCTGCGCCGTCAGGCCGAGCGCCTCGCCA
>NZ_JBVVQB010000245.1:0-227 GCF_055811775.1 Mesorhizobium sp. WSM4844
ATCCATGCCGTTACCTCGGAGCGCTGCCGCGGTGCAGAACCTTTGATCGCGGAGCGAGGCGCCCCCTCTGTCCTGCCGGACATCTCCCCCACTTGGGGGGAGATTGGCAGCTTCGCTGACGGCGCCTGTTCATCAACGTTGGACATTGGCGAAAGCCGCAATGACGGCCGATCTCCCCACTTGTGGGGGAGATGCCAATTTTTGCGAAGGGGGCAGGACAGAGGGGG
>NZ_JBVVQB010000246.1:0-226 GCF_055811775.1 Mesorhizobium sp. WSM4844
TGACAGCCGCCGAAGAATGCAACGGCTCAGAATAAAAGCGCTCTGTAGCGATCCTTCGCGCCCCCCTCTGTCCTGCCGGACATCTCCCCCACAAGGAGGGAGATTGGCTTCATCACTGATTTTCGCCAATCACCAACCTTGCGGACGCTATCCGCGAAGCTGCCGATCTCCCCCAAGTGGGGGAGATGTCGAGTCTTGGCAAAGAGGGCAGGACAGAGGGGGGCGC
>NZ_JBVVQB010000247.1:0-225 GCF_055811775.1 Mesorhizobium sp. WSM4844
AACGTCAGCCCGAGATCGGGTCCTGCAGAGGGCGCAACGTATTAACCTTGTGCTTTGGGGAGCACAGCATAATCGCATGTCTTCATCGCCTGGCAGCTTCATCATTGATGTCACCTTGGAGAGCGAGAGAAGACTGTTAATAGTTGGGCACACCAAGGCCAAGCCGATCATCTTCCTTCATCGTGGTGAACGTAGATCGCGGCATGAGGTGCTCGTCGATCGGAC
>NZ_JBVVQB010000248.1:0-225 GCF_055811775.1 Mesorhizobium sp. WSM4844
GAGCTTCTCGGGGTCGAGCGGGTCGGACGCCACGACAACTTCTTCGAACTCGGCGGACACTCGCTGTTGGCCGTGCAGCTGATGAGCCGGTTGCCGCAGGCCGTCGGTGTCGAGCTGCCGCTGGCCACGCTGTTCGCCAGGCCGGTGCTTTGCGATCTGGCGGAAAGCATCGTCGACCAGTTGAACCGCTGCGGTCCGCAAGACCTGCCGGCGATTGTTGCCGTG
>NZ_JBVVQB010000249.1:0-223 GCF_055811775.1 Mesorhizobium sp. WSM4844
CCTATGCGCGGGCGGCCTATGCGGCGCCGCAAGGCGAGGTCGAGACGGCGCTGGCCGAGATCTGGGCCGAGCTCCTCAGTGTCGAGCGGGTCGGACGCAACGACAACTTCTTCGAGCTCGGCGGCCACTCGCTCCTGGCGGTGCAACTGATGGAGCGGCTGCGGCGGCTGTCGCTGGGGGTGGAGGTGCGCACCCTGTTCGCCAGGCCGGTGCTGGCCGATCT
>NZ_JBVVQB010000250.1:0-220 GCF_055811775.1 Mesorhizobium sp. WSM4844
CGGCTAGAGCGCGTCCTGTTTAATCTGGGTCGTATCCAGCTGCCTTGAAGTAGTTGGCGCATTCGGCTGGGGTGAAGAGGTCGACGACCGCGCCGACCGCGTCCCACAGAGCCTTGATGGTTTCTCGGCCCTTTGCCGCAGTGGCGCCTTGAGCTTGGCGAAGGCGTTTTCGATGGGATTGAAGTCTGGGCTATAGGGCGGGAGATAGAGCAGGCTCGCC
>NZ_JBVVQB010000251.1:0-211 GCF_055811775.1 Mesorhizobium sp. WSM4844
CAGATACTCCCGCTCCCACGGGCTGATCACTTCCATGAAGGTCTCGAATTCCGCCCGCTTGATCGCCGCATAGGTGGCGGCGAACGACTTGCCGAGCAGCGTGCAGAGTTCCTCGTCGGCTTCGAACAGGTCGACCGCCTCGAGCAGGCTGCGCGGCAGGTCGATCTCGGCCGCGTTGGCGGTGGTGAGAACCGGCGGTTCGGCCTTGATC
>NZ_JBVVQB010000252.1:0-207 GCF_055811775.1 Mesorhizobium sp. WSM4844
AAACGCACGTTGCAAAAATCCAGTCTTCTCCTTACAAAACAGGCCCGCCAATCGGGAACTCGGGCCGCGCAAGCGGCTCTTTCAGTTGGCGGAAGCTTGTACCTAAGTAAAGCGCTGACTTGCTTGAAAAGTTGACGCGGGGTGGAGCAGCCCGGTAGCTCGTCAGGCTCATAACCTGAAGGTCACAGGTTCAAATCCTGTCCCCGC
>NZ_JBVVQB010000253.1:0-206 GCF_055811775.1 Mesorhizobium sp. WSM4844
TTTTTGCCATTGTCGCCCTTTGGTGCCAAGGCACCCCCCTCTGTCCTGCCGGACATCTCCCCCGCAAGGGGGGAGATCGGCAGTTCCGCTGTTGGCTCTCTTTCACCGACTTCGGCCTCAACACCTTCTGCGATTAGCGAAAGCAGAAATGACAGCGCAATCTCCCCCCTTGCGGGGGAGATGTCCGGCAGGACAGAGGGGGGTGC
>NZ_JBVVQB010000254.1:0-204 GCF_055811775.1 Mesorhizobium sp. WSM4844
ATTGCCGATTTCGCTCAGCGGCTGCTGAATGGCGGCGGCTTGCGGCGTATTCAGGGCCCTCTGCCTCTCCGCTGGCCTCAATAGCACTGTGGAATGTTCGTTGTTGATGATGACCCACCCGGGCACCTGGTTGCCCTGGTCAAGCGCATCCGGCGAGGGCCGGATCTGCTGTTGGCTGGCAGCTAACGCTGGCGGGGCGGCGGC
>NZ_JBVVQB010000255.1:0-202 GCF_055811775.1 Mesorhizobium sp. WSM4844
TGATCGATGGCGTTCGCGCCAACGACAGATGCCGGCGGGACAGCGCCCCCCTCTGTCCTGCCGGACATCTCCCCCACTTGGGGGGAGATTGGCTGTCGTCGCCGCTTTCGCCAATCGCCAACGTTAAAGAAAGGGCGTTGTCGGTGAAGCTGCCAATCTCCCCCCGTGTGGGGGAGATGTCCGGCAGGACAGAGGGGGGCGC
>NZ_JBVVQB010000256.1:0-200 GCF_055811775.1 Mesorhizobium sp. WSM4844
CTTCCGGTCTATCTGCAACCCGGCAATCACACGCCACCGCGCCCTGGCAATGAAGACGCACCTGTCGACCTGGACGGAATAACAAAACGCGTGGAGTGGCTTGTGGAAAAGGTGACACACGACAGGTGGTTCGAAGCACGCGTGTTGCCGCAGTTGCACGTTTTGCTCTGGGGAAACAGGAGAGGCGTCTAGTCGCGCCT